>JBMFXC010000020.1:0-32546 GCA_049964655.1 Acidimicrobiales bacterium | reverse complement strand
CGGTTGGGAGCTACCGGTTGGGAGCTACCGGTTGGGAGCTACCCGGTCGGGCCACCTCCGCCGGGTGGCCCGAACCAGCCCGCTGTCAGCACCCGACCGTCTCTGCCGTCCACCAGCCACAGATGGCGGGCCTGGTCGTCGTCGACCACCAGCAGCCAGGGCACCGCCTCGAGAAGGAGGGAAGCGGGGTGCTCGACCACGGCAGCGAACGGCTCGGGCGGGTCCTCGTCGAGCGCGTCCTCGACGGCTTCCCACGCCACGGCGTTGTTGGCGTGCCCCCAGACGTCGAGGTCGGCGATCCGAAGCGGCCAGGGTCGCCCCTTCGGGTGCCGTGCACCCTCCGGCGGCCCGGGCAGCTCGAGCCGAAGGCGCACTCGTCGCCCACCGGCCGACGGCCCATAGGTCGCCCCGAACCGCTCGCCCAGCCGAGCCGGCGCCCCCGAGCGTCGGTCGATCGCCACCCAGACGGCCCGCGCCGTCACCCGAGCGCCACGCTCGCCGGTCACCAGCGTCGTGCGCTCGGCCCACCGGCCACCGGTGGCCGAGCAGAAGGTGGCGAGCTCGAGGTGCTCACCCAGCACCGGAACGCGCTCCACCACCATGGCCGTGCGACGCAACATCCACCCGACGTCGTCGCCCACGTCCGCGTCCGCCGCGTCGTCCTCCGCAACGTCTTGGAGCAACCGGGCGAGGGCGTCGAGGCGAGCCCGCCGGCCGGGCCTCGCGTCGCCGAGGCGGACCCGCGCCGAACCTCGGAAGACGCGACCGACCTCCGGCAGCCGACTGGCCAGCCACGCCCGCTGGTCGACCGGAGTGGCGTTCTCCGCGTCGCCGGCCCCGCCCGACGGCCGCCCGCGAGCTGGTTGCTCCGTCATCCCACCAGGAACTGCTGCCAATTCGGCTGTGACGGCTCCAGGTGGCCGGCCGGCCCCTGGCCGAAGAGGTGGAACAGGTTGCCCGTGATGCGACGCAGCATCGGCGCGGGGCAGCTGCTCCCGCCGGACGGACAGGCGGCCAGCGCGGGGATCCAGTTGTTGGTACCGCTGTCGAACACCCCTGCCTCACTGGTCGGGTCGCTGTAGTAGGTGAGGTCGGAAAAAGCGCTACCACCCGACGTCGCCAGGTCCGTCTGCACCTCGCCTACGGGGATGGGCGAGTGCGCCAGCACCTCGACGTTGGAGGGGAACGTTCCGGCTGGCCCGAGCTCGTCGAAGTCGTTGATGAGGACCCCGGGGACCGACGACCCGTCGTGGAGACCGGTGCCGGCGAACAGCCACGGCACGGCGTCGGCCACCACGAGCGGGGCCGGGGGAGAGCCGGGCTCGAGGAAGCCGCCGTAGGACTCACCTACGAAGGGGCTCTCGGGCCAGTTGGCCGGCGGTGACGCCCAGGTGTTGCCGGTCACCTCGAGCGGGTTGCCGTGACCGTCGAGCGGGTCCTTGGCCGGGTTCCGGTAGTCGACATCCTGTCGGTCGGGTCCCAACGGGGATGCCTCGAGGCGCACGTGGCGGAGAATGGCACTGGCGGCGAAGAAGACCACGTTCACACCGGCGTGACGGGCGGCGTCGATGGCGTCCCGCTCACGGAGGTCCCAGCACTCGTCGTGGCCGAGCGACAGCACTGTCCGCTGGTGCAGGAGAAACGACGGGTGCTCGGTGACGACCACGTCGGTGGCGTAGGTGACGTCGAGCCCGTGCTTCTCCATCCACCGCACCAACGGGTACTCGTTGCCGAGGAAGTCGCCGGCTCCCTGGCCGTACCCGTAGGGACGGTCGAAGGAGACGACGCGGGCCCGTGAGCAGAGCGGGTAGTGCACAGGAGGGCAACTGCCCTGACCGACGTAGTAGTCGAAGCCACCGAATGGGTTCCAGGCCTGCCAGGTGAGGACGTCGTTCTTCACCAGATAGGCGCCGCTGGCCGTGGGGTCCCACACGGTGAGCGGCACGTACTGCTGCTGGCCCTGGCTGCCCTCCAGCTTGAAGAGATAGTCACCCTGCACCCAGCCGGCCGTGACGGTCACCTCGAACGACGTCGACCAGTTGTCGCACGCCACCATGTTCACTCCGGGGGCCACCGGGCAGGCTGGTTGGTCGACCCCGGTGAGCGTCGGTGACGTCCACACCAGATGCGCCCCGGTACCGTGGTAGTACCCCATCCGGAAGGCCTGCACCCGGTAGGTCGAAGACGTGGTCGACACGTAGAACGTCACCGTCTGGCCGGCTCGGGCGGCCGTCCGGTTGGCGAACCCTTCGATGACCGCACCCGCTGGCGCGGTGCCGGTGATGTGCCACGCCGTGGTGCCGGGCAGGCGGTTCTGGGCGACGACCCAACTGGCCTCCACCCCGTCCGCGCCGAGGTAGGTCCCCGGGCCGTCGATCCCCGGGTCCGACGCCCCGGCCGGCACCACCGGAGGTCGGCTCGTCGTCGGCACGGCCTGACGCCCGGGCCGATCCTTCGCCGCCGCCGTCGCCCGCGTCGGCTGGGCCGACCACGGCTGGTCGACACCGACCACGACACCGACCACGACGACCAGCACGGCGGCTCCGAGCACGGCGACCGTCCGGGTCCGACGGGTAGGGACTCGTGCATGACGGCCGCGACGCATGTACGACGGCTATCACATCGCGAGGCCGGCGTGGTGGCACATCCGGTCGCCACGGCCAGTTCTACCCGACGACGGCACCTGGCCGACGTGGCGCGCCTACCCCCCGCCAGCATCGTGGGGAGCCTCCATGGTGACTCCCCGCGCCCACGTCACCTTCCCGAACAGGTCCCAGAGCTTGGCGAAGGCCTCGGGCGTCGACGGCAGCGAGCTCTGGAGGTGCAGTGAGCCCCCACCGGGGAGCGGTACCCGCACGTGAGCGAACCCCAGGCGCTCGTAGACGTGGACGGGGGCGTCCAACGAATCGCACCGGTGCACCTCGAGCTTGGGGTCAGCCTCGGCGAAGTCGTCGACCGACCAGGAAGGGAGGGCAGCCTCGAAGGTGCCGGCCACCTCGACGAGGTCGAGGTTCGCGTGCTCGATCCGACCGGTCTTGTACAGCCAGTGGGTCACCGCCAGCGGTGGGAACACCATGTGCAGTCCGAGCAGCGGAACCGTCGACATCGGTGCGTCGTCGCTCGGGCGCACTGCCAGCGCGTCGGCGAACAGGTAGACGACGACCGGGGACTGGCGAGGTCCGTGCAGCCCACCAGCCTTCAAGTCCTGACGCATGCCAAGCGCGTGCCCGACCAGGTGTCGCTGGCTGACGAGGCCGGTGGCGACCACCTCGAGGTGCAACGCTTCGGCGGCCTTGCCGAGCCCCGCCGCCACCCGGGCTCCACTCGCCACTTTCGCCGTGGCCTGCTGGCGCAGACCGCGCAGTCGTGAGCCCGAGCTGTCGTTCGTGGCGTTCCCGCCCGTCTCGCCACCGTCAGTAGCGTCGGCGACTGCCTCCGGGTCGTCTCCGGGTGCTCGAGTGCCTCGATCGTCCGAACCGCCTGGACCGTCTGCCATCGATCGGACCTCCTCTCCCGTCTCTTCCTCCTGCTGGCCGGCCTGCCACCGCCGATCAGGGAGCGGCGTCGGCCCCCACGGTCTCGACGACGATGAGGCGGTCGCCGGCTTCGACCCGTGGGTCGTCGGCGACCCCGAGCCGGACCTCGTCGGCCCGGACCAACCCCAGGACGAGCCCCCGGTGACGACCACGCACGGCGCCCAAGGGCTGGCCCACGTCGTCCGGGTCGACGGGGATCTCGCGCATCCGGCTCCCTTCCGAGGTCACCAGCCGGAGCAAGACCTCGCCAGCGTGGGGGGCCTCGAGGCTCTTGGTCAGGGCCTGAACGACCAGCTCGTCGGCGGAGACCTGGACCGGCACACCGAGCTCCCGCAGGGCTCGGCACACGCTGGCCGAGCGGGCCAGGGCGACGGTCGGCACGTCGGGGGCGGCCTGCCGGAGCAGGACCGCCGTGACCAGCACGTCGGCGTCGGTGGCCCCGGTCACGAGCAGCTCGGACGCCCGTTCGGGATGGGAGCGGCGTAGGGACTGTTCGCTCGTCGGATCGGCACGCAGGTGCCGGACCGCGTCAGGAAGCCCGGCCAGGTCGACGTCGCTCACGACGACCACTCGTCGGTCGGCAGCCGACAGGGTGGTGGCGACTTGGGCCACGATCGGATCGTCGCCGTAGACGACCACCTCGCCTCCTGCCAGCTCGGGACGGACCACGGCGAGCAGCCTACGCACGTGGGCGGCGGCGACCGCGCCGGCGAAGAGGGCGAAGGCCGAGGCGAACAGCGGGATCGTCGTCAGCATCACGACGGAGGCGATGGCCCGACCGGCGGCGTTCTTCGGCGTCACGTCCCCGTACCCGACGGTCGTCGCCGTCGTGATGGCCCAGTAGACCCCGGTACCGAAGGAAGTGTGCTGAGAGGCGGCGAAGGCGGCGGCCCCGCCGAGGAGGCAGACGAGCCCGAGGAGCACCAACCTCCCCGCCTGGGATCGCGTCAACCGAGAGACCAGTACCACGACGACCGACGGCACCCCACGAGCATGCCATCGCCCACCCCGGCGGCATGCCGACCGGAGGGGTGCCTACCTCCGGCCCCCGGCCAGCACCGTCACCGGCCGGCCAGCCGATGGAACACCACCGCGGCGGCCGTCGCCACGTTGAGGGAGTCGACCTCGGCGGTGATGGGGACGCTCACCACCTCGTCGGCGCCAGCCAGCACCTCAGGAGAGAGCCCCGGGCCCTCCGCTCCGAGCAGCACGGCCACGGCGGCATCGGCCGACGCCAGTCGGGCTCGCAACTGCCCGGGGTCGATCGACGGTCGGCCTATCGATGCTGCCGACCTCGCCGGGGCAAGGGCAGCGAGGACGAAGCCCGCGGCACGGACCTCGTCGAGCCCGTCCGGCCACGGCACCACCCGGGCCGAGGGGACGCGGAGGACATGGCCCACCGACACGCGTACGGCGCGCCGGTAGAAGGGGTCCGCACAGGTGGGGGAGAGGAGGACGGCTCCGACCCCGAAGGCGGCGGCATTGCGGAAGAGCGCTCCGAGGTTCTCGTGGTCGTTCACGTCCTCGCAGACGGCCACCACCGGCGGGCCACCCCCGAGGCTGCGGTGACGCCGCGCCACGGCCAGCACACCCCGGAGGTCCGAAGCGGGAGGTCGACGGGCGATCGCCACGACGCCTCGGTGGAGGGCGAACCCCACCGTGGCGGCCACCACCGGTCGGCTGGCCACGTAGACCGGTGCACCGCGGGCCCGCACTCCGGCAACCAGCGTGGCGGCGGCCGTCACCTGGTGGTCGTCGACGAGCAAGGAGCAGACCTCACTGGGCGTGGCGAGGAGCTGACCGACGGCCACCCGGCCTTCCACCACGACGACGTCGTCGGTGCCATGGCGTCGGCGGAGCGCTGCGTCGTTCAGGTCGCGGTAGTCGGCGAGCCGGGGGTCGGCCGGATCGTCGACGGCGACGAGCGGGCCCGGGGCCATGTCGCTCATGTGGCCCTCCTGTGTCTCTGCCGGTGCGTCTCTGCCAGCTACCGGACCCACGGTCCGCCCAGATCATCGAGGGGCCCGGCTCGCTCCGCAGGGTAGTGGGCCTCGCCCAGGTGACGCACCCACTGCCGACGACCAGACCGAACCACACGAAACGTCTGCTCGTCGACACCCGAGGGACTGGCGGCGGCCGCACTGCACCGAACCGGTTTGATACCCTCAGGGGTATGTGCACCGCGGTGACCTGTCCGTCCTGCCGGCGCCCCTCCTGGGTGGGGTGCGGCCGCCACGTCGACCAGGTGCTCGGCCACGTGCCGGTCGGCGAGCGTTGTCAGTGCCGGGCCGAGCGCGCCGCGTCCAAGCGCTCGTGGTGGAAGCGCCGATGACCCAGCCCCCGTCGGCTCGCGACCTGTGGGAACAACGCTTCGCCGAGGACCGGTACTTCTTCGGCACCGAGCCCAACGCCTTCGTGGCCGCCACGGTGGCTCGGCTTCCCCGGGGTCGGGCCCTCTGCCTGGCCGAGGGGGAGGGTCGCAACGCCGTCCATCTCGCCGCGGCCGGCTACGAGGTGGCGAGCGTCGACCTCACCGAGGCCGGCGTCGCCAAGACGCGACGCCTCGCCGCCGAACGAGGCGTCGAGGTCGACGCCCAGGTCGGCGACCTGGCGACCTTCGACCTCGGCGCCGAGGACTGGGACCTCGTCGTCTCGAGCTTCGCTCACGTGCCGCCGGCGGTGCGCCGTCGCGTCCACGCACAGCTTCCGACGGCGCTGCGTCCCGGAGGCGCGCTCGTCCTCGAGGCCTACACCCCGGACCAGATCGGCCGGGGGACGGGTGGTCCACCGGTCCCCGAGCTCACCATGACCTTGGCTGCTCTCCGAGAGGAGCTCGCCGGTCTCGACCTCGTCCACGCCGTGGAGCTCGAGCGGCCCGTGCTCGAGGGCAACGGCCACACCGGCCTGGGCGCGGTCGTCCAGGTGATCGCCGTGCGTGGAGCAGACGCCTGACCTGTTCCGGCCGGCCCACAGGCACTGCCGGCCATGGAAGACTGCCGAGCACGCAACGTGGTGCCCGACGCGCCAGCAGCGTTGGGAAGTCGCCGCGGCTTCGCCGTCGCCGACGACGCGCGCCACATGGTGAGTAGCGTTACCCAACGAACCCACAACTATCCCCGTCGAGCGCGGTGCCACGGTGGCCGATCTGCTTGCCTGGGGGGACCGCGGCGATGACGCGGCAACCGGTCAGCCGCGACACGGACCGGCAGGACGAGGCCGCCACGGACGGGCGCACCGACGAAAAGGCGAGCACAACGGCCATGATCGGCAGGCGACACGACAGCGAGAGCGAGGACCCCGCCGCTCCGAAGGCCGAGGCCAAGCGGCTGCGCGACCTGGAGCACGAGCTCTCCGAGCGGCTGGCGGAGCTACGCGAACTGGGTGCCGACCTCGACAAGCGGATCACCGACATGGCCCGCTCCCTCCGCCAGCTCGGCATCCAGCTCCGCTCCATCGAGCACAAGCGGGATCGCGTCGACGCCGAACGACGCAAGCTCCTCGAGGACGTTGCCTACTTTCGGCAGCGACGCGACGAGCTCGACGAGCACCGGGACGCTCCGTCCTGATGCGTCGGAGCGCCCGCGGCGCACGGGGGCTCGAGACCTTCAGCGGTCGACACCGAGCCCACGCCGCAGCAGAGCCGGTAGGGTCGATCCGTGCCCTCCACGACCCAGCCGCCTGAGCAGCGCCGGCCGCAGCGGACACACCGGCCGCAGTGGAGCGGACTCCACCACCGATGACGGCCGCCAACCGCTCCCAGCGATCTGCCGAAGCGGCCGACGCGGCCGTCCCGGAGACGGTGCGCTCCCCGTTGCAGGGAACGGTTGTCGATCTCCCGCTCCGCCCGGGGGACGCCGTCGACGCCGGACAGGTCGTGGCTGTGATCGAGTCGATGAAGATGGAGCACGTCGTGACCTCGCCACTCAGCGGCGTCGTGCGACGGCTCGCTGTCGAGGCATCGGCGGTCGTCCAGCCCGGCGACCCGCTGGTCGTCGTCGATCGCCATCACCCACCGGTGGCGGCGCAGGCCGGCCCACCGGACGGTCAGGTGGCCCAGCCCGGCGCGCCCGGCGCCGACCTGGTCGTCGACGACGGAGCAGCCACCCCTGCGCCAAGGGACGCAGACCCTGGCGAACGCCCAGAGCTGGCCGAGGTACTGGCCCGACGCCGCTTCCTGCTCGACGACGCCCGGCCCGACGCCGTTGCCCGCCGCCACCAGCGCGGCAGAGCGACCGCACGCGAGCTGGTCACCTGGCTGTGCGACGACGGGAGCTTCACCGAGTACGGGGGGCTTGCCATCGCCGCCCAACGGGCCCGCCGACCGGTCGACGAGCTCATGGCGCGCACGCCGGCGGACGGGGTCATCGCCGGCATCGGCCGGGTCAACGGCGACCACCTCCCCGACGAGCGCTCCCGGTGCGCCGTCGTGTCCTACGACTACACGGTCCTCGCCGGCACCCAGGGCCAGCTCGGCCACCGGAAGCAGGACCGGCTCTTCGAACTGGTCGACCGGTTGCGTCTTCCCGTCGTCCTCTTCGCCGAGGGCGGTGGGGGCAGGCCCGGTGACACCGACAACGCGGTCGTGACCGGGCTCGACTGCATGGCCTTCGCCCTCTTCGGGCGCCTGAGCGGGCACGTCCCCTTGGTCGGCATCGCCTCGGGCCGCTGCTTCGCCGGCAACGCCGCCCTGCTGGCGTGCTGCGACGTGGTGATCGCCACCGAGGGGTCCTCCATCGGCATGGGGGGGCCGGCCATGATCGAAGGAGGAGGGCTCGGCACCTTCCACCCCGACGACGTCGGCCCCGTCGACGTGCTGGCACCCGTGGGAGCGGTCGACCTCGTGGCGGCCGACGACGCCCATGCCGTCCGCCTGGCCCAGCAGTACCTGGGCTACTTCCAGGGAGCGCGGCCAGACTGGGAGGTGCCGGATGAGCGCGCCCTGCGGAACGCCGTGCCCGCACGGCGAAACCGCGCCTACGACGTCCGGACCGTCGTCACCGGCCTCGCCGACGTCGGATCAGTCCTCGAGCTGCGCGGTGCCTTCGCTCCCGGCATGGTCACGGCGTTGGCCAGGATCGAGGGCAGGCCGGTCGGCGTGGTGGCCAACAACCCGCTCCACCTCGGCGGTGCCATCGATCGCGACGGTGCCGACAAGGCGGCACGGTTCCTCCAGCTCTGCGACGCCCACGGCCTCCCGATCCTCTCGCTGTGCGACACCCCGGGGTTCATGGTGGGACCCGAAGCCGAAGCCGGAGGACAGCTCCGCCACTTCGGCCGGTTGTTCGTGGTCGGCGGCTCGCTCCGGGTCCCCGTCATCACCGTGGTGCTCCGCAAGGGCTACGGGCTCGGCGCCCAAGCCATGGCCGCGGGCAGCTTCCACGCCACGTTGTCGACCGTCGCCTGGCCGACCGCCGAGCTCGGCGGCATGGGCCTCGAGGGCGCCGTCCGGCTCGGGTTCCGGCGCGAGCTCGAGGCGGCAGCGGACGACGAGCGCCAGGCCCTCTTCGAGCAGCTCGTGGCCACGGCCTACGAGCACGGCAAGGCGCTCAACGTCGCTTCGGTCTTCGAGATCGACGACGTCATCGATCCCGCCGACACCCGGCGCCACGTCACCGAGCTCCTCCGGGCCCTCCCGCCCCAGGAGGACCGGCCGGAGCGTCCCTGCGTCGACACCTGGTAGACCCCGGCCACGGGCCCCCGCCCTCGGGCCGGATCGGAGCACGCGACGCACGCCCGTGCCACCTCGATGGCCTGCGGTGCAGCACGCCCACCGGTGCGCTCGTAGGGTCAGGACATGCCCATCTACCGACTCGGTGACACGCAACCGACCATCCATCGCGACGCCTTCGTGCACCCGGACGCAACCGTCATCGGTGCGGTGACGATCGGGGCCGGCTCGTCGATCTGGCCACAGGCAGTCCTCCGGGGTGACTACGGCACGATCACCATCGGCGAACGGACCTCCATCCAAGACGGGACCGTCGTCCATGCCGGCCCGGGGTTCCCGACCGTCGTCGGCGACGGGTGCGTCGTCGGCCATCTCGTGCACCTCGAAGGATGCACCCTCCACGACCGGTCGCTCGCCGGCTCGGGCTCCGTCGTCCTCCACCACGCCGTCGTGGAGACCGGCGCCACGGTCGGCGCCAACGCGGTGGTCCCGAACGGGATGACCGTCCCCGCCGGGTCCCTCGCCCTCGGCGTCCCCGCCGCCATCCATCCCGACCGGTCCAACATCGAGCTCATCGATCTGTCTGCCGCCCAGTACGTCGCCAACGGGCAGCGGTACCGCGAGATGCTGGCCCGGATCGACTGACCGTAGGCAGGTCGGCCACGGCGCCGGTCGAGCAGCAGGGGACAGACGGGTCCCATCGGCGTAACTACGCCAGTGTGGTACGCTCCCGAGGTTGCACCTCTACCTGTGCGTGAGGGTGTGTACGCCTTCGACGTCAGGTGCAGGTTGACCTCGAGCGAGGAGCGCACGATGGTGGCAGGAGGAGCACGGCGCCGGGCCTCCGGCGGGACGGAGGCCGAGGGCGGGTTCCGCGGTCCCCAGGTGTGCTCGATCGTCGGCATCACCTACCGGCAGCTCGACTACTGGGCTCGCACCGGGTTGCTCCGACCCTCGATCGCCGACGCGCAAGGAAGCGGAACCCAGCGCCGGTACTCCTACAGCGACCTCGTCGAGCTGAAGGTGATCAAGCGCCTGCTCGATGCCGGCCTCAAGCTCCAGCAGGCGAGACAGGCGGTCACGTGCCTGCGGGACAACCTCGGCGGCGACCTCGCCACCGCCCGGCTCGTCCTCGCCGGCAACCAATCGGTGCTCGCCACGTCGAACGGCGAGGTCACCGACCTCCTCGCCGGGGGTCAAGGCGTCTTCAACGTGCTGCCGCTCTCCGGGGTCCTCGACGAGCTCAATGCGGCCATCGTCACCCTGTCGCCCGAGTCCCTCCCCGCCTCAGCCGTCCCCGCCTCAGCCCGTGCTGCCCAGGCCGCCGCCAGCAGCCCCGACCGCATCGCCGCTCCCCGACGCGAGGCCGCCCAGCGTTGATCACCGGCGACACCCTCCCGACCAGTCGCAGCTCGGTCTCCGACGTGCGCTTCGCCCACGAGTCGGAGCTCCGCTTCGCCCGGATCCTCGACTTCTACGGCGTCGCCTGGGAGTACGAGCCCGTCGAGTTCACGCTGGCCTGGGACGAGGAGGGCCGGCGCACCGCCGGGTTCCGACCGGACTTCTGGCTGCCGGACCAGCGGCTCTTCGTCGAGCTCACCACCTTGAGCCAGCGCCTGGTGACCAAAAAGAACGGCAAGGTCCGTCGGCTGGCCGAGCTGTACCCCGACGTGCGGGTCACCCTCCTGCACCAACGCGACACCCTTGCCCTGCTGGCCACCTACGGCGTCGCGGGGGACGGCCTCGATCCCTGGGCCGAGGCGACCCCGGCCTAGCGCCAGACCGGGACCCCGACAGCAGGCCAGATCGCGTCGGACGACCAGCCGACCAACGGGCCGGCGGGCCGGCGGGCCGGCGGGCCACCCATTGGCGTCCGGGTATCCTCGCTTCGTGAGCGACCAGCCCGTGACGACCGTGCCACCCGCTGGCGCCCCCGTCGCCCCGGAGCCGGTTCCCCTGCGGCACAGCCCGCTCTTCGACGAGCACGTCTCCCTCGACGCGAAGCTCACCGACTTCGGTGGCTGGGAGATGCCCCTCAGCTACCCGGCAGGGACCATCGCCGAGCACCGGGCGTGTCGAACCGGAGCGGCCGTCTTCGACGTCAGCCATCTCGGCACCGTCCGCGTCGAGGGGCCCGCCGCGTTCGACCGGCTGCAGAAGACGCTGACCAACGACCTCGAGCGCATCGGGCCCGGACGAGCGCAGTACACCCACCTCCTCGACGAGGACGGTGGGGTCGTCGACGACCTCATCGTGTGGTGGCTGGACCACGAGTCCTTCGACGTCATGCCCAACGCCTCCAACACCTCGGCGGTCACCGGCGCGCTCGGCGGGACCGACACCACGGACCGACGCGCCGTCGTAGCTCTCCAGGGCCCGCTCGCCCGCACCGTGGTGCGCTCCGTGCTCCCCGAGGCGACCGACCTGCCCCACTTCGCCGTCGCCCGGATGACGTGGCGGGACACCCCGTGCGTCGTGGCCGCGACCGGCTACACCGGCGAGGACGGGGTCGAGATCTCCGTGCCTTCGGGATCAGCGGTCCCACTCTGGCGCGCCCTGGTCGCCGCCGGGGCCGTCCCCGCCGGACTGGGGGCCCGCGACACCCTCCGCCTCGAGGCCGGCCTGCCCCTGCACGGCCACGAGCTCGGTCGGGGCATTACACCCCTCCAGGCCGGGCTGGGGTGGGTCGTGGGCTGGGACAAACCGTCCTTCCGGGGACGCGACGCCCTCGTCGCCGAGCGAGCGCGGGGAGTGGACCGCCGGCTTGTCGGCGTGACGACCGTCGGCCGGCGGCCACCACGGGCGGGCGACCGAGTCGAGGCAGGCTCGGGCTCCTCGGGCGTCGTCACGAGCGGCAATTTCTCGCCCATGCTCGGCCACGGCATCGCCCTCGCCCTGGTCAGCGAGCCAGCCCCGACGGCGGGGATGCCGGTGATCGTCACGACCCGTCGCGGCCCGCTCACCGGTACGGTGGCGACCACCCCATTCGTCCGCTCCGGCCAGTTCGCCTCCCCGCCGAGCACCCCACCCGACTGACCAACGCGACCCCGAACCAACCGGAGCCGTCGGATCCCATTGCCCCGCGCCGCCCCCTCGGACGCCGCGGCCACACCGCCCCCATCCGAAGCGAAGGAGCCGACCGTGGGCACCTACACGCCGCACACCGACGACGAGATCGCCGACATGCTCGCCTTCCTCGGACTCGACACGCTCGACGACCTCTTTGCCACCATCCCCGAGGCCATCCGGTTGCAAGGCCGGCTCGAGCTCGCCGACGGGGTCGGCGAACCCGACGTCCTCGCGCACTTCACCGAGCTGGCCGAGGCGAACCTGGCCCGGAACGACCGGATGCTCTGCTTCGCCGGCGGCGGGGCGTACGACCACGAGGTACCCCCGGTGACCCGTTCGCTCGCCGGGCGCTCCGAGTTCGTCACCTCCTACACGCCCTACCAGCCCGAGGTCGCCCAAGGTGTCCTCCAGGCCGTCTTCGAGTACCAGACGCTGGTCAGCCGTCTGTCCGGACTGCCCGTCTCCAACGCGTCGCTCTACGACGGAGCCACCTCCCTCGTCGAAGCCGTCAACCTGGGCGTGGCCGCCGCCGGGCGCAACCAGGTATGGGTGTCCTCCGGCGTGCATCCCCACTGGCGCCAGGTGCTGGCCACCACCGCGGCCGGCACCGGCCACCGGATCACGGTCGTCCCACTCGTCGACGGCACCACCGCATGGCCCGAGCCCGACCCGAACGACCCGCCGGGCGTGGTGGCCGTCGCCCTGCCCAACTACCTCGGCTGCCTCGAAGACCTCTCCGTCGCCCGCCGGCTGTGCGACGTCGCCGGTGCCCAGTTGGTGGTGGCCTTCGACCCCGTCGCTGTCGGTCTGCTCCGCTCCCCGGGCGCCTGGGGCGCGGACGTTGCCGTGGCCGAAGGGCAGCCGTTCGGGACCGCCCTCGGCTTCGGCGGCCCCTACCTCGGCCTGTTCTCCACCACCACCGCCCACGTGCGCCGGCTGCCCGGGCGCCTGGTGGGCGAGACCGCGGACGTGGACGGGCGACGCGCCTATGTCACGACGCTGCGCGCCCGCGAACAAGACATCCGCCGGGACAAGGCGACGTCGAACGTCTGTACCAACCAGACGCTGATGGCCGTGACGGCGGCGATCCAGCTGTCCTGGCTCGGCACCTCCGGCCTGATGGAGGTGGCGACCCGTTGCGCCCGGGGTGCCCGCTACGCCCGGGACGGGCTGGTCGCCATCGACGGTGTCGAGCCCTACGCCACCGCCCCTGTGCTGCGTGAGTTCGCGCTCCGCCTCCCCGTGCCGGCCGACCTGCTCGTCGAACGGATGGCCGAGGCAGGCTTCCTCGCCGGCATCGCCCTGGGCGACCACTACCAAGGAGGGTCACACGCCGTGCTCGTCACCGTCACCGAACGTCGCACACGTCGCGAGATCGACGCCTACCTCGCCGCGTTCGCCGACGCGGTGCGGCCGTGAACGGCCCTGCCGCACCGGGCGGCCGGGCGGCCAGCGCACCGCTCCTCGGCACCGACACCGAGCCGACGGTCTTCGAGCTGTCGGTGCCCGGCCGGCGAGCCTGGTCCCTCCGGACCACCGAGGTGCCAGAGATCCCCGTCGCCGACCTCGTTCCCGCCGCCTTCCGTCGCGAGCACCCCGTCGAGCTGGCCGAGGTGTCCGAGCGTGACCTGGTGGCCCACGTGACCCGGCTGTCCCACCGGCAGTTCTCGGTCGACCTGGGCGCCTACCCGCTCGGTTCGTGCACGATGAAGTACAACCCCAAGGTGTGCGATGCCGTCGTCGCCCTCGACGGCCTCGCCGGGGTGCACCCGGCCGCGCCGACCAGCTTGACCCAGGGCTGGCTGTCCCTCCTGGTCGAGCTCGAGCGCGCCCTGTGCGAGCTCACCGGCATGGCCGCGGCCACCCTCCAACCGGCAGCGGGTGCGGCGGGCGAGCTCACCGGGCTCCTGCTCATGCGGGCATGGCACCAGGCCCACGGCTCGGCCCGCCACCGGGTCGTCATCCCCGACTCGGCCCACGGCACCAACCCGGCCTCGGTGACCCTCGGGGGCTATCAGGTGACCACCGTGCCGACCGACGAACGCGGGTGCGTCGACCTCGATGCGTTGTGCCGGGTCCTCGACGAGGACGTCGCCGGCATCATGCTCACCAACCCCAACACGCTCGGCCTGTTCGAGGAGGACATCACCACCATCGCCCGCAAGGCCCACGACGTCGGTGCCCTGCTCTACTACGACGGTGCCAACCTCAATGCCATCCTCGGCGTCGTCCGGCCCGGTGACATGGGGTTCGACATCGTCCACCTGAACCTGCACAAGACCTTCGCCACCCCGCACGGCGGCGGTGGGCCCGGAGCTGGTCCGGTGGCGGTGGCCGAGCGTCTGGCGCCCTTCCTGCCCGGACCCCGTCCGGTCGCTCTCGCAGTCGACCAGGAGGGGGGGACTCGTTTCGGCTGGACCGTGCCTTCGCAGTCGATCGGACGCGTGCACAGCTTCCACGGCAACGCCCTGGTGCTGGCGAGAGCCCTCGCCTACCTGCTGGTCAACGGCGGCGACGGGCTGCGACGCGTCGCCGAGCTCGCCGTCCTCAACGCCAACTGGCTGCGGACCCGGCTACGCGGCACCTTCGATGCCCCCTACGACCGGCCGTGCATGCACGAGGTGGTGCTCTCGGCACGCACGTTGCGAGACCGCTCCGGCGTCCGGGCCCTCGACGTCGCCAAGCGCCTGCTCGACGAGGGCTTCCACGCTCCGACGATCTACTTCCCGCTCATCGTCGACGAAGCCCTCATGATCGAGCCCACCGAGACCGAGAGCCTCCAGACCCTCGAGGCGCTGGCCCAAGCCTTCGAGCGCATCGTCGCCGAAGCGGCTGCCTCCGGCCCCGCCGAGGCCCACGCGGCCCCTCACCACACGCCGGTTCGCCGGGTCGACGAGGCCCGAGCTGCCCGCCAGCTCGTCGCCACCTACGACGCCCGCCGCTGAGGCGCTCCGGCTGACGAGGCCACGGGGGAAGCAGGAGGGTGGGGGAGTCCCTCACCCGTTCGGCACCGGGTGACGGAGCAGCCAGCCGATACCGTCGAGCAGGTCACGGACCGTCCAGGTCGGCCCGACCACCGAGGGATCGTTGAGCTCCTGCAGGCCGTCGACACCGAGCATCGAGCGCAGGCGACGGGGAACTGTCGACGGAGCGGCGGCGGGGGAGGCGGAGGTGGCGAACCGCTCGTCGCCGCCAGCACCGAGGAGGAAGTAGCCGGCCGAGTGGGTCACGACCGTCGTCGGTACCCTGCCGGTCTGCCAATCGGGGATCGCCCCGACCGGCGCCGCCGCGGAGCCGGCGTAGACGTAGAAGAAGCGGTCGACAGCGGCCACCTGGGCGGGGCTGCCGGTGAGCAGCGTCCAGTCGACCCCGGCCCGTGCTGCGTAGTCGCGCAGGCGCGCCGGGGTGTCGAGCGAGGGGTCGACCGAGTACTCGACGAAGCGGACCCGCTTGGCCAGCCCGGCCGCGGCAAGAGCGCGTTCGGCGGCGAGCAGGTTCGCCGCCAGCAGCGGGGTGGTGGCCTGCCCGGCGGTCGTGAACGGAGCGAGCACGACGACTGCGCCCCGTAGCTGCCGGAACGAGAACGGCGCCCCGTCAGCCGTCACCAGGCGCAGCGAGGGCGGTACCGGTCGACGCTGGACGATGCCGAGCGAAGCGGAAGGGGCCGGCGGTGCTGCGGGTGCTCCACAGGCGCCGAGCAGGACGGCTCCGACCACGACGAAGAGGGCCATGGCGGCTCGGCCCTGCCAGCCCTGCCAGCCCTGCCAGCCCCGGCCCAACGGGATACCTCGCACGCCGTCGACTCGCCGTGCTGCCAGGGTCACTCGAGGAGGTCGGGCTGCTCCCGGACGATCCGGTCGAAGAGCGGCTGGAAGCTGAACCAGCCGGCCCCGTGCGAGCCGACCTGCGTCGCCGTCAGGCGCGCCATGGCCGGGTCGATGAGCACTGGTGTACCGGCAGCCGAAGCTAACAGCTGCGCCTGGCACGAACGTTCCATCGTGATGAACCACCACGCCGCCTCTTCGACGGAGTGGCCGACCGTCAGCAACCCGTGGTTGCGGAGGATGGCCGCCTTGTGGCCACCGAGCGCATGGGCGATGCGCTTGCCCTCCTCGACGTCGACCACCACGCCGGTGTAGTCGTCGAAGAGCGCGTGGTCCTCGTAGAAGGCGCAGACGTCCTGGGTGATCGGGTCCAGCAAGCGTCCGAGCGCAGAGAACGCCTTGCCGTGCACCGAGTGCGCGTGCGCGGCGGAGACCACGTCCGGACGGGCAGCGTGGACCTGGGAGTGGATGGCGAAGGCGGCCGTGTTGACCGGGCCGGCGCCTTCGACGACCTCGCCGTGGTCGTCGACGAGCACCAGGTCGGAGACGCTGATGTGCCCGAAGTGCATCCCGAAGGGGTTGACCCAGAAGTGGTCGAGTCGCTCCGGATCGCGGGCGGTGATGTGGCCGGCTACGCCCTCGTCGAAGCCGAAACGGGAGAAGAGCCGGAAGGC
This sequence comes from Acidimicrobiales bacterium, assembly GCA_049964655.1. Classification (GTDB taxonomy): domain Bacteria; phylum Actinomycetota; class Acidimicrobiia; order Acidimicrobiales; family RAAP-2; genus JAJZJT01. The sequence goes on along the minus strand of JBMFXC010000020.1, from coordinate 15,775 downwards.
CGCGGCCAGCCGCTCCTTGCGATAGCGGCGCTCGTGGTCGGGACCATCGAACGTCCGGGTGGCAGGCAGGGCGGTGGGCGTCGGCATGCGGAGCAACCTCCTCTGTCTGGGTGGCCGGTGGCGACCGGGTGCGAGTCTATGCGTGGGGCCCCGAGGCCGCCGGGGCGTCTCCGACCGGCCAACTGCCCCCTTCATAACTTGACATAATGTACATTCTCGGCGGCACGGGGGAGCAGCCACCGGCAGTCGACAGTGGCGACCAGGCGGAGGTCCTCCACAACAGCTCGACAAGAGCGACGTACAGGCTCATCACCGCCGGGCTGTCGTACGATGGGAGGACATGGAGGAGCCACGCGGGGTCCAGGTCCGGACCGTTGCCGAGATCGCCAGCGGCGACTACCGGTCCGCCCTGCGCGAGCTCCTCGAGCCCGACGCGCTCTTCGACCGGTTGATCGGCGAGTTGCTACTGCTCATCCCGAGCGCCGACGGTGCCCTGGTGGGGCTCGTCGGGGACGGTGGCCTCATCCGCTTCGTGGAGGCCGCTGGCGCCCTCCACGGTCTGGTGGGCTCGACGCTCGACCCCGTGCATAGTCTGGCCGGGCTGGCCATCCGCACGGGCACCGTGCTGCGTTGCGACGACGTGGACACCGACGTCCGGGTCGACGCCGAGATGCTCCGACAGGTCGAGATGACCTCCCTCGTCTCGGTTCCCCTCCAGCACGCCGGGGCCTCGATCGGGGTCATCAACATCGTCTCTCGGCGCCCCTACGCTTTCTCCGACGACGACATCCTGCGGTGCACCCTCCTCGCCGACTTCCTGGCCAGCATCATCTGCTCGAGCGCCGAGATCGCCCGCGTCCTCGACGCACTCGCCGCGTCCGACACCGACGCAGCGGCCCTCCTCGGCGGCACGACCAGCTCCGCCGCGGTGGCCCGCTTCGTGTCGAACGTGCTCAGTCCGTCGACGACCCAGCTCGTCGACGTCCGACGACGCATTCGCCGAACGCTCGACGAGCACCGCTTCACCGTGGTGTACCAGCCCATCGTCCGCTTGTCCGACTCACGCCTCGTCGCCGTCGAGGCACTGTCGCGCTTCGTCGGTCCGCCCGACGAACCGCCTGACCGCTGGTTCGCTGCCGCGGCCACGGCCGGCCTCGGGGTCGACCTCGAGCTGGCCGCCTTCGCCGCTGCGCTCGACGCCCTCCCCCACCTCCCGAGCTACCTCCGGCTGTGCGTCAACATCGGGCCTGATGCCCTGGCGACGACCGCGCTCAAGACCATCCTCGACGCGGCCGACGCTCGTCGCGTGGTGGTCGAACTGACCGAGCATGTCCCTGTGCACGACTACGGCCACCTCCGGGCTGTCGTGTCCTCGCTTCGCTACCTCGGAGCGCGCCTGTCTGTGGACGACACCGGCGCGGGCTACGCCAGCCTCACTCACATCGTGAAACTGGCCCCCGAGTTCATCAAGCTCGACCGGTGGATCGTCTCCGGTGTCAGCACCGATCCCGTCCGTCGCGCCCTGGTCGTCGCCCTCGTCGGCTTCGCCCACAAGATCGGCGCCTGTGTCGTCGGTGAGGGCATCGAGACGGCCGACGAGCTCGAGGCGCTCACCAGCCTCGGTGTCGACTTCGGCCAGGGGTTCTTGCTCGCCCGCCCCGGCGCTCTCGAGGACGCCCTGTCCTTCGACCGCCGGGTCGATCGCCGCGCCTAGCCACCTGCCGCCACTCCTCGCCGGAGCATGAGGCCCTGGCGCGCTCGCCGGTACTCGACCACACTGCAGCGATGGACGCTCATCCGATGGACGCGCAGGCCGCCACTGCCGAGCCGACCTTGCTCGAAGGTCTCGCCACCACCCGAGCTATCCGCCGCTACACCGACCGGTCGGTCACCGACAGCGAGCTCGCTACCATCCTCTGGCACGCCACCCGGGCGCCGTCCGGGTCGAACCGCCAACCGTTCCGCTTCCTCGTCCTGCGCGACGGTCCCCGGTCGCGGGCTGCTCGTGCCCTGCTCGCCCGGGCGGCCCACGAGGTCTGGGCGACCAAGCGCACCAGCGACGGCTACGACACCGGCTCGGGGAACGATCCCACCTCACCCAAGTCTCGCCTGGCCGCCACCCTCCAGCAGTACGCCGACCACGTGGCCGACGCCCCGGTGATCGTGCTGGCTGGTCTGGTCCGCTACCGACCCCCGGGGCCGCTCGAGGGAGCCTCCGTCTACCCGGCCTGCCAGAACCTCCTCCTCGCCGCCCGGGCCGTTGGCCTCGGTGGCGTGCTGACCCAGCTCCACGCGCTCGTCGAGGACGACCTGCGTCCCCTCCTCGGCGTTCCCGACGAGGTCGGCCTGCACGCCACCATCACGCTCGGCGAGCCGGCCGGCCGGCACGGCCCGGTACGGCGGCGCCCACTCGCCGAGCTCGTCTACGAAGACGGCTGGGGAACCCCGGCCGCCTGGGCCGTCGATCCGCCCGGGACGCGCTTCACCCAGGCAGGCCCCCCACCCGGGGACCCCGGTGACCAGCCAGCACCGGTTGGCGCCGACGACCGGTGCTGACGCACGCTGCCACTACACCGGCCTGCCGAAGCAGTGCCCGGGCCCAGGGCTCACTTCACCCCAGGAACCCGCCGCAGCAGTCGCAGGGCCGCCGTCATCGACTTCGCGTAGCGCTCCGCGGAGAGGAACGACGGCGGAGCGATGGCCATCCCACGCTGGACGGCGATGGTCTGCGCCTCGGTGTACTTGAGGAGACCGTGGACGCCGTGGCGACGACCCACGCCGGAGGCCTTGAACCCCCCCATCGGGGCGTCCATCGACGCCCAGGCAGCCGCGTACCCCTCGTTGACGTTCACCGTGCCCGCCTGCAGCCGGGCAGCGATGCGTCGACCGCGCCCGCGGTCGCTCGTCCACACGCTGAAGTTGAGGCCGTACTCGCTGTCGTTGGCGCGGGCGACCGCCTCGTCGTCCGACTCGACCCGGTAGAGCGACACCACCGGACCGAACGTCTCCTCCCGACAGAGGACCATCCCCTCGGACACGTCGGTCAGGACGGTGGGTTCGTAGAAGTAGGGACCCACGTCGGGCCGGGCCCGACCGCCGGCCAGGACGGTGGCCCCGTGGCCCACCGCGTCGTCCACGTGCTTCTCCACGGTGGCCAGTTGACGAGCCGAAGCGAGCGAACCGATCTCGCCGCTGTAGTCGAACGCCGCCGACAACCGGAGCCGACGTGCCGCCTCGGCAAAGGCGGTCGTGAAGCGGTCCCACAACGCCCCGGCCACGTAGATCCGCTCCATCGAGATGCACAGCTGTCCGGTATTGGAGAACGACGCCCGGATCGCCCCGGGGACCGCTTTGGCGAGGTCGGCATCGTCGAGGACGAGCAGGGCGTTCTTGCCACCGAGCTCCATCGAGAAGTCGACCAGCCGCCCGGCCGCCTGCGCGGCCACCGACCGACCGACCTCGGTCGACCCGGTGAACATGACGAAGTCCGCTTCGTCCACCAGCGGTGACCCGAGCTCCGCACCCGCCCCCGTGACCACCTGCAGGACGCCTTCGGGAAGCCCGGCTTCGGCCAGCAGTTCGGCCGCCCACAGCGCCGAGTACGGAGTTCGCTGGTCGGGCTTGGCAACCACCGCGTTGCCGGCGACCAGTGCGGGCAGGGCGTCACTGATCCCGAGGGTGAGCGGGTAGTTCCACGGCGAGATGATGCCCACCACGCCCTTGGGGTGGTGGTGCTCCCACGTCTCGGTGAGGAGCGGGATGGCACCCTGCCGACGCTTGGGGGCGAGGGCTCGGGTCGCCGTGTGCCCGTAGTACCGCGAGCACAGAGCCACGTCGAGGACTTCCTCGTAGGCATGGCGACGCGCTTTGCCACTCTCGAGCTGGATGAGGTCGAGGACCTCGTGCTGGCGGGCGAGCACGAGATCGTGGAGGCGGAGCAGGACGGCGGCCCGTTCGGCGACCGGGGTGGCTGCCCACCCTGCCTGGGCGTGCCGAGCTCGTTCGAAGGCGGCGGAGACGTCTTCGGCCGTGCACCGGGGAACGGCGCCCACCGGCTCTCCCGTGAAGGGGGCTTCGACGACGAGGGCCTCCCGATCGGCGCTCGTCGTGACACGAGCGGCCAGGGCGTCAAGCCGTTCAGCCGTGATCCGGGCGATCGGCACGTGACGGCGGCGACCGTTGGAACCGGTGTCTTGGGTGACCATGGTGGTGACCTCCTCCGGGCCGAGTGGCCGGCCCGCTCTCCCCCCGTCGAGGCGTGCTGGCCCGCCTCCGCCCGTCGGACACCAGCGTACCGAGGCACACGTCGACCGTGTCCGGTCTCAGCAGGAAGGGGTCATGCGGCGCCTGGCGGCGGTTCTGGTCACCCCCAACCGGTAAGGAGCACGTGCCAGTAGAAAGCGGGAAGGCCGAAGCGCTTGAGGTACCAGAGGTCGCGGCGCTCACGCTTGGTGTCGATAAGCGGGATGGTGGGATGCGGAGCCAAGCTGTAGTCGAACTCGGCCAGGACGAGCCGGCCTCGCGCCGTGGTGAACGGGCACGCCGCGTACCCGTCGTAGCGGGCCGGCAGGTCGTCCTGACCCGCCAGCGTGGCGAGCACGTTGGCCACCACCACCGGCGCCTGACGCCGGATGGCGGCCCCGGTCTTGGAGGTGGGAGCGTCGCACACGTCGCCCAGGGAGAACACGTCGGGGTACGTCACGTGCCGCAGCTGGTGCCGGTCGACGGGGACCCATCCGAAGGGCTCCGGCCCGCCGAGTGGGCTGGAGCGGACGAAGGCCGGGGCGCGCTGCGGCGGCACGGCGTGCAGCAGGTCGTAGCCGATCTCGACGGTCTCCGACGTGCCGTCCTCACCACCGGAACGGGTGAAGCGGGCGCGTCGTCCGTCCGGATCGACGGATACCAGCTCGTGCCCGAAGCGCGTGTCGATGCCGTACCGCTCGACGACCGCCTTGAGCGGTGCCGCGAACTCGGGGACGCCGAAGAGCCCCCCGGCGCCGGTGGCGAAGGTCACGGTCGCGTTTCCCAGCACGCCGGCCCGCCGCCAGTGGTCACTGGCCAGATAGGCAGCCTTCTGGGGCGCTCCCGGGCACTTGACCGGCGTCCCGGGAGCCGTGAACAGTGCCTGCCCTCCCCGGAAGCGGCGAGTCAGCTCGGCTGTCTTCGGTGCCAGCTCCGGCGTGTAGTTGCTGGAGGCGAACGGGGTGGCCATGGCCTCGAGCAGTCCGGTGACGCGGTCCCAGGCCAGTTCGAGCCCCGGGCAGAGCACCAGCACGTCGTAGCCGATGCGGCTCCCCGACTCGGTGACGACGCAGCGCTCTTCGGGATCGAGCTCGGCGACAGCGTCCTGCACCCACCGCACGCCTTGGGGTACCACCGAGCTTTCGGCACGTCGGGTGCGCTCGAGCGCCGACACCCCGGCACCGACCAGCGTCCACAGCGGCTGGTACCAGTGGACCCCCGACGGCTCGATCACCGCCACGTCGTCCACACCAGCACGCCGGAGGCGAGCCGCCACGGTGATGCCGGCCGTTCCGCCTCCTACGATCACAACTCGATGGTGCACGACCCGTCTCCTCGCTCGTCTCGGCCTACCGTCGTCGAAGTCTAATGTTTACTACCTTAGTAAACAAGTCGAGTTTGCACCTCGACGACGACAGCGTTGGCGCCGGGCGGACGATCAGCACCGAAAGGCGGCGAGCCGCGTGCCCCTTCGTCTGACCTCACGCCACCGCCGCGCGGCCTCCCCCGCTGGCGAGCCCCGGGAGCGCTGTGCCACCGCCACCGCGCCGTGGCGAGTGAACTGACCAGCCCACCGGCCGGGGTTCCGCGGTTCGTCGGCGTGTTCGGGGGTCGGGCGAGGCATGGTCCTCGTCAGAGCCTTTCGGGTCACCCGCCACCGTCATGGGACCACCCTTGCGTCCCGTCGACGCCGCACCGCCGGACACGCGTTGGCCGTCACATGGAGATCCACTACTGCGACGCTCGAATGTCCTTCATCCGTCGGTAGAGCCGAAGAGGATGTTCGGGGACCGGGACGAAGCCGTGATGGACGTAGAAGCAGGCTGCGGCCTCGTCGATGGCGTCCACCACGACGAGGCGGGCAGCAGCCGCTTCTCCGGCGGCCACAGCCTTTCGCAGCGCCTCGGCGAGGAGTAGAGCACCGAGTCCCTTGCCCTGATGGCGAGCGTCGACGGCCAGTCGGGCGAGCAGGGCCATCCCAACGGGGTAACCCGGCAGGCCGCGTACCAGCGCCAGGGGTGCCTCGGCTCGCTGGACGGAGCCCATGGTGAGGCTGAAGTAGCCGACGACACGTTCGGCCTCGACCAGCACGAAGGTGCGAGCCACGTCCATCTGCTGGCATGCAAGGGCATGAGCCTGCAGCCAGCGGTCGAGTATCTCCTTGCTCGAACGGAACTCGTCGAGCTGATGATGGGGGCCGAGCCGCTCAAGGCGACGACCGCTCACGCCTCGGGCAGCTTCGGATGGTTGTGAAACAGCTCGACCAGTTCGGGAACGGGCATTGCCGGCTTGTCCAACTCGGCGAGGAAGCGATCGAAGACCTCGTTCGACAGCACAAGATCGCGGTGGGCTTCGACCACGCTGCTCGCCCGCGTGGTCACCGTGTCGAGCACGAAAGCGGTCACCGTCCTACCCTCAAGGCCTGCGGCGTGGCGGATGAGGGCTTCTTGCTCTGGGGTCACCCGCATCTCTAGGCGGTGACGTTTCGAGGGGCGGACAGCGGCATCGCTCATGGTAGAAAGTCTACTGCGTCCGGACAACGTCCGGACAGCGAGACCGGCGCGCTGTGCCACATGGCGAGACCGGCGCGCTGTGCCACATGGCGAGACCGGCGTAGGAGTCCCCCGCATGGTGGGCATCCGAGCTTCACGGCTTCATGGGTCGGGTCGGGTCCGGTCGGCCAGTTCCACCCGTCTCCGCCACTCGGGTCGTCGCCTGCGGCGGTCGTCCGTTGGCAGTACTACGCCACTCGTCACGACACACTCTCGATGCGGTGCAACCGCATCGATTCGTACCAATCGGCGCTCTCGGCCGTGATGGTCCGCCAGGCGTCCTCTGCCTTTTCGTGGAGGAGGCCGAGCGTGTCAGCCTGGCGAGCCCCCTGCTCCAGCATGGCCAGGTGGTGGGCCATCCGGGCAAAGCGCTGGCGGTGCCGATGGTGCTCGCGCTGTGCCGCCACCCCGGTGACGGCCGCCGCGAACCCGGGCAGGGTGATGGCCAGGAACCCCATGGCTACCTCGGCGTCGTGCGGATGGGCGACGTAGGCCAACGCGGCATGGGCGACCGCCACGGCAAAGGTCACCACGATGGCCACCCGGACGACGCCGGCCAGCCGCCGTTCGCTGCGCAGGTGACGGTCCCGGGTGCGTTCGTGATAGCGCCGCTGGTCGCCGATCCAGCCCTCGGCCACAAGGTTCCGGACCCAGACGACGTCCTCGGTCTGGATGGGGATGTCGGGTCGCTGTTCCCACAGCAGGTCGACCGTTCGGGCGAACCAAGGCAACCACCGAGGACCGCGTCGACCGGTGGCGAACGCCGGTCGTTCGCCGGACGACCGGTCTGGTCGGTCCACGAACCAGAGGAAGGCGCAGGCACGGAGCTCTTCGGCCAGGGCTCGGTAATGGACCCACCGGTCGTGCAACCGCTGGCGCACATCCAGCAAGGACGTCGTGACAAGCAGGCCCAGCACGGCGGCTTCGGCCCAGAGGAACGCCCGCGCCCACGGGTAGGGAAGGAGCACGCTGTAGAGGGCTCCAAGGGTGACGGCCACGGCGGCCAGGCCGTAGACACCGACGTCGGTGGCGAAGTACCGACGCTGAAAGCGAACCGCCAGCCTGTCGGCCCGTTCGAAGGCCAGGTGCAGCCACTCGTCCACCGCGGCGGCAGCTTGGCGGGCGCGCGGTCGGTCGCCCAGGTGCTCGCTCACGACGGGACCCAGCCAGCCGAGCACCGTCCCGGTGGTCGCGCCGGAGGTCGGGAGCCGCCAGTGGTTGTACTCGTCGAGCGCGACGTGGGATGTCACGACGTCCAGCTGGATGCACGTCTCAGCCAGATGGTCGTGGAACCATCGTGCCGTTCGGGCAGGCGGCCACGCCACCAAGCTGTCCACCGGAAGCACGCCGCCATCGGCCCCGGAGTCCGGGGTGGCGTCACTGGCCGGAGCGCCCAGTGACGCCTGGTCGTGCACCGCTTGCTGGAACTGGCCGTCCCCACGTGAAACGTGGCAACCTCCGTGGTCGGGCTGCCGGGATTTGAACCCGGGACCTCTTGACCCCCAGTCAAGCGCGCTAACCAAGCTGCGCCACAGCCCGTCATCCTCACTGCCCCGTCAAGGGCCCCGCTCGCCACCTTTCCTCGACCGTTGCCCGCTCACCCTCCAGCGACCTGTCGAGGCAGGCGAGCGCCGACCAAGGTTAGTGAGCCGGCCGCGCCGTCAGAGTTGCGAGCGGAGGGCCAGTGTAGCCGGGGTGGACGCTTGGTCGGAGCTGCCGAGTTCCCGACGGAGCAAGCCTCCGGGGGTCCTTGACGAGCGGCGTCAGACCGTCGGGCCTCCGCTGACGTAGAGGATCTGGCCGTTGACGAAGCCAGAACGCTCGTCCACGAAGAACGACACGGCCTGGGCGATGTCCGCCGGTTCACCCACTCGGCGTACCGGCGTGTGTGCTGCGGCCTGCTTCTGGAACTCCTCGAAGTCCATGCCCATCCGCTGGGCCGTCGCCTCCGTCATCGCCGTCACGACGAACCCGGGGGCGATGGCGTTGACGGTGATCCCGAACGGCCCGAGCTCGACGGCGAGCGTGCGGGTGAACCCCTGGAGGCCCGCCTTGGCTGTCGAGTAGTTGGCCTGGCCGCGGTTGCCCAGTGCCGAGGTGCTCGACAAGTTGACGATCCGGCCCCACCGACCGTCGACCATGTAGCGCTGGGCCGCCTTGCTCATGAGGAACGAACCTCGCAGGTGCACGCCCATCACCCGGTCCCAGTCTTCGACGCTCATCTTGAAGAGCAGGTTGTCCCGGGTGATCCCGGCGTTGTTGACCAGCACGGCCGGCGCACCGAGCTGGTCGGCGATCCGGGCGACTCCGGCCTCGACCGAGTCCGGGTCCGAGACGTCCAGTCCCACGCCGAGCGCTTTGCGCCCCTGCGCCTCAACGGCCGTGACGGTCTCTGCCGTGGAACCTTCGTCGAGGTCGACGACGGCGACGTCGAAACCATCCTCCGCCAGGCGGAGGGCGATGGCTGCGCCGATCCCCCGGGCAGCTCCGGTCACGATGGCGGTCCTCGTGGTGTCTGGGCTCATGGTGGCTCCTCTTCTCGTAGCTGGCCTGAGTGGACGATGCCCGTCTGGCCCCAGGCTCTGCACCGTACATCGGTTCCGCCGGCGCAGGACCCGCCGGCGCAGGCGTCTAGCCTTGCTGGCGAGATGATGCCCGCCCCCGTCCACCGGGAGCGTCCCACGCCGCCACCGACAGCTCGGTCGCGCCGACAGCTCGCCAGCGTCACCCTTGCCATCGCGCTGGCGACGACCGGCGTCCTCCCGGTGTTCCTGACCGGGGCACTCGCCGTCCAGCTCGAGGCCCACCTTGACGTCGGAGCGACGGCAATCGGGGGTGCCGTGGCGACGTACTTCCTCGCCTCGGCGCTGAGCTCGGTGACCGCAGGACGCCTCGCCGAACGGATCGGCCCCTTCCGAGTCCTCCTCGTTGCCATCGCCCTGGCTGCCACCGCCCTCTTCGGCATCGGTCTCCTGGTCACGGCACTGCCGGTCCTCCTGGTCTTCCTCTTCGTCGGCGGGCTGTCCAACGGGGCCATACAGCCAGCCGTCAACCTGCTGTTGGCCAGAGCCGTCGACGAGCGCCGTCGGGGCCTGGCGTTCGGCATCAAACAGGCCGCCATTCCCACCGCGACCCTCTTGTCCGGGCTCGCCGTGCCGGCACTCGCCCTGACCACCGGCTGGCAGAGCGCCTATCTGGTGGCTGGCGGCCTGGCGCTCGTCGTGGCGACCGCGCTGGTCACCGGCGGACGCCGGCTGATGCCGGCTCCTACCGGCGGGCCCTCGTCGACCGGAGGACGAACCGACCGCGCCGAGGCGTTCGACCTCCGGCCGCTGGTCTTCCTGGCTGTTGCCATGGCCTGTGCCGTGGCCGCGGCGAACGCCATGGGCTCCTTCGTCGTTCCCGGAGCCGTCCACGACGGCGTCGCCCCCGGCCTCGCCGGTCTCCTCTCGGCAGCCGGGAGCGCTGTCGGACTGTCCACACGGGTCGGGCTGGGCTGGCGCGCCGACGGGTCGAGCCACCGGGGTCGCCAGGCGGCGGACGGACACCTGAGGACAGTCACGCTCCTCATCGCCATCGGCGTGCTCGGCTACGCAGGCCTGGCCACGGGCGAGCTCGGCCTACTCGTCCCCGGAGTCCTGCTCGCCTACGGCGGAGGATGGGGGTACAACGGCCTGTTCAACCTTGCCGTCGTGCGCGCCTACACCCATGCCCCGGCCAGGGCCACCGGGATCACGCAGGTGGGAACCTACGTGGGCGGAATGGTCGGGCCGCTCGGGTTCGGCGTCGTCGTCGACCACCTCGGCTACCACACCGGCTGGACGCTCTGCGCAGCACTGGCGGTGCTCGCGATCGTCGGCTTCGTCGTCAGCCGGCGACACCTGCGCACCGCACTGGCCACGGCGAGCGACGTAACGGACGCGCTGCTCGCCGCCGGTGAGTCCGCACCGAGCCATCCGACGTCCGCCCGATCGGCCGGAACGGCCGTCTAACCCGCCGCCGAGACATGCCACCAAGACGTCATGCCGCCGTCATGTTGGGGGGCCACACTGGATGGCATGGGCAACGTCGCCACACGCCGTCGCACCCCGACGACAGCCAGCGGATGCTTCGCAGGGGGGACACCCCGGTGACGTCGGTCACCTTCGAGGCACCACGCGACTCGGCCCGTCGCAAGGGGAACCGGGACGCGGCCCGGGGCCCGCTCTACCGGCCCGCACCGACACCCCGTCCGTGGATGGGCACCGCCCTGACCGTCGCCGCTGTCGCCGGTTTCGTCGCCGTCGTGGCCCAGGGTATCTCGGTGGAGACGGCCAGCGAGCTCCACGCCCCCGGAGGCGTCGCCATCTTCGTCGGGTCGTTGACCGGTCTCGCCGGCATGTACCTCGCCCTCATCATGGTGGTGTTGGTGAGCCGCATCCCCCCCGTCGAACGGATCCTCGGCCAGGACGGGCTCCTCCGGTGGCACCGACGCCTCGCCCCCTGGCCGCTCTCGCTCATCGGGCTCCATGCCGTCATCATCACCATCGGCTACGCCCAGGCAGCCAAGGCCGGCTTCTTGGCCCAGCTCGGGCAGTTCATCTCCTCCTACCCCGACATGCTGGCCGCCACGGTTGCCCTCGCTCTGATGGCGCTGGCCGGCATCGTGTCGATCCGGGCCATCCGCACCCGGCTGCGTCGCGAGACCTGGTGGGTCATCCACCTCTACCTCTACCTCGCCCTTGCCCTGTCCTTCGCCCACGTCATCGCCCTGGGTCCCTCCTTCGTCGGCCACCCCCTGGCGCGTGCCCTGTGGGTCGCCATCTGGGTGGCGACGGCCGGGTCCGTCCTCGCCTTCCGCTTCGGCCTTCCCCTGGTGCGCAGCCTCCGCCACCAGCTTCGTGTGGCCGAGGTCCGCCCCGAAGCCCCTGGGGTGGTCTCCGTCATCCTGACCGGCCGACAGCTCCAACGGCTCCCCTTCGCCGGCGGGCAGTTCGTCGAGTGGCGCTTCATGGCCCGGGGCCTGTGGTGGCAGGCACACCCCTACTCCGTCTCCGCGCTCCCCCGCCCTCCCTACCTGCGCCTGACGGTCAAGGCAGTGGGTGACCACTCGGCCGCGGTCGCACGGCTCGCTCCCGGTACCCGCGTGTTCTTCGAAGGCCCCTACGGAGCGTTCACCCGCCACGCCCAGCGCAACCGACAGGTCGCCCTGGTCGCCGGTGGCATCGGGCTCACTGCGCTCCGTGCACTCCTCGAGGAGCTTCCCGCCCGCTCGGCACCCGCCGTCGTGGTCCGGGTCAACCGGCCCGAGGAGTTCGTCTTCCGCTCCGAGGTCACCGAGCTCGTCCGTCAACGCAAGGGAACCGTCCACGAGGTCGTCGGGGAGCTCGGCGCCGTCCCCTTCGACGCCGACGTCCTGCGGGGCCTCGTCCCCGACCTCGTCCGCCGCGACGTCTACGTCTGCGGCCCGCCGGGCTTCGTCGAGCACGTCACCGCGCTCGCCACCTCCCTCGGCGTCGACCACCGATCCGTCCACCACGAAGCCTTCGCCCTGTGAGCCCGTGCCCATGAACCCGCATCGCTCGAACCGACGCGACACGACAACCCACGAGGAGCCGACCCGATGAGGCGTGCCCCCTTCGTCGGCGTAGCCACCGTGGCCGGACTGATCGGCGTGCTCTCGTTCCACACCAAGAGCCTCTCGGCGTCACTGGCGACCCCGTCGACGACCACACCACCACGCTCGACGAGCCACCCGACGACCCCGTCGACGACCACCCCTGCTACCGGGCAGCCCTCCGGCGGATCGCCGTCCTCGGCCACGGCAGGGAGCACCCCTGCCGCCCAGGCACCCCCCACCACGACAACCCCGGCGACCACAGCGACGGCGACCGGCACCCTCGAGCAGTACGGCTACGGCGAACTGGACGTCAAGGTCACGGTGTCGGGCGGCAGGATCCGCGACGTCACCGTGCCCAAACTGCTCGTCGCCGAGCAGTACTCCCAACAGCTCGCCCAGTCCGTCATCCCCATGTTGCGCTCCGAGGTCCTCAAGGCCCAGAGCGCCAACATCAGCGGCGTCTCCGGAGCGACCTATACGAGCGAGGCCTACGCCCTCTCCCTGCAGGCGGCGTTGAAGCAGCTCCACTTCTCGTGACGGAGCCGGCGGGCTCTGGCTCGTCCGAAGCTCAAGCGAGCAACCACGTCGCCCGAGCCGACCGAACCGGCGGACCGGCCCACGCTGGAGCGCTGGTCCACGACGAAGCGGTGATGGGGACCGTCTGCTCGTTCCTCGTCCTCCCTGGTGCCGTCCCGACCGAGCAGGTCCGTGCCGCCATCGCCGATGCCTGTGCCACGCTCCACCAGGCCGATGCCACCTTCTCGACCTGGGTCGACGACAGCCCGCTCAGCCGCCATCGCCGGGGTGAGCTCCCCCTCGAGGACTGCCCGGACGACGTCGCAGAGGTCCTCCGGCTCGCCGCCGTGGCTCGCCGGGCCACGGCGGGGTGGTTCGACCCGTGGGCGCTTCCGGGGGGCGTCGACCCGACCGGTCTGGTGAAGGGATGGGCCGTCGAGCGGGCAGCGGGCGTCCTGGCCGACGCCGGGGTGCCTGGCGGTCTGGTGAACGCCGGCGGTGACATCGCCACCGTCGGCTGCGCCGAGGGCGGAGATGCCTGGAGGATCGGCATCCGTCACCCGTGGCGACCCGACGCCCTGGCCTGCGTCCTCGCCGTCACCGGGGCCGTCGCCACCTCCGGCACCTACGAGCGGGGGGCGCACCTCATCGACCCCCACACCCGCACACCGTGGTGCGCCGCCGCCTCGGCGACGGTCACCGGCCCTTCACTTGCTCTGGCTGACGCCTTCGCCACCGCGCTGGCCGTCGGGGGTGACGAGGCTTTCGACCTCATCGAGGCGGTCGGCGGCTACGCCTGCTACCTGGTGCGCCCCGACGGCACCGAACGGGTGGGTGCCGGGATCGACGTCCGCTCCTGAGGCCGGCTCCTGGGGCCGCCGGCCGCTTCCGCCGGCGCCCGTCCGGTCAGAGGTGCAGGTGGGCGTGGTGGACGACCCAGGTGATGCCCTGATAGGCGCGATAGCCCAGGTAGATCACCGTCGCCACCACCATGAACTTGAAGTACCACGGGGACGGGCGGTGCTCGGCGAGCGGGCCGCCGCACGCCGGGCAGCCACCGTCCTCCTCGTCGACTTCCTCGTCCCCGAGGACGAGGTCGCACTGCTCGCACCACGGCACGGCGCCCTACCTCCCCTGCGTTTGCGTACCCACTCGGGGCAACGTCGCTCCCGCCGGTCCTGCCATCACCGCCTGCCTCGCCGCGTCCTGCCCTTGGCCCGTACCCGAAGCTTGACCGGTGTCGGCCCCAGCTCGAACCGCTCCCGCAGTCCCCGCTCGACGTAGCGCAGGTACGTCGGTTGGAGCCGACCGTTGGTGAACAGGGTGAACGTCGGGGGATCGGAGGCCGCCTGGACCCCGTAGAGGATCCGGGCCCCGACCGGCGGATGGGCAACCTGGATGGCGGTCAACGCCCGGTTGAGCTCGCCGGTCGGCACCCGCGAGTGGTAGGCGACTTCGGCGACGGCCACCGCCGGCAGGATCCGGTGCACGCCGAGGCCGGTGCGAGCGCTCACCTTGAGGACCGGTGCTTCTCCGAGGAAGGCCAGACGGTCGCCGACGTCGGCGAGGACCTCAGGCCGGTCCTCGGTGGCCACGAGCTCCCACTTGTTCAGCACGACCACCACGGGGCACCCGGCCGCGGCCACTCGCTCGGCGAGGCGCTGGTCCTGATGAGTGACGCCCGCCGTGGCGTCGATGACCAGCAGGGCGATGTCGGAGGCGTCCAGCGCCTCCAGAGCCCGGAGGACGGAGTAGTACTCGGTCCCCCGCTCCGTGCGCGACGCCCGTCGCATCCCCGCGGTGTCCACGAAGCAGACCGCCCCGTCAGGCGTCTCGACCACCGTGTCGATGGCGTCACGGGTGGTCCCCGGGGCATCGTGGGTCACCGATCGTTCGTCGCCGACCAACCGGTTGAACAGCGTCGACTTGCCGACGTTGGGTCGGCCCACCAGCGCCACACGGGGAACCCCGGCGGCGGCCGGGGCTCCGAGGGTCCCACCAGCGTCAGGCGCACCGGCGTCAGGTGCACCGGCACCCGCTTCCGACGGCGGCACCGCGTCGCCAACGCCACCGCGAGCCTCCGTGGCTCCCCCCGGAGGCTCGAGCTGGTCCAGCACGGACACCACGGCATCGAGAAGGTCGCCGGTTCCCCGGCCATGGAGGGCACTGACCACCAGCGGGTCCCCGAAGCCCAGCGAGACAGTGCGCCACGCGTCCGGCTCCCGCTGCTCGGAGTCGACCTTGTTGGCGACGACCCGGACCGGCGTGCTGCCCCGGCGGAGCAGACGAGCCACGGCGAGGTCCTCCTCGGTCACCCCGACCGTGGCGTCCACCACCAGGAGCACGAGGTCGGCCGCGCCAACAGCCCGCTCTGCCTGCAGGCTGACCTGGGCATCGAGTGGGTCGGCGGTGGCCAGCCATCCCCCGGTGTCCACCACCGTGAAGGTCCGCCCCGCCCACTCGGCCTCCACTTCCTTGCGATCGCGAGTCACCCCCGGGCGTTCCTCGACCACCGTCGCCCGCCGGCCCACGATCCGGTTGACCAACGTCGACTTGCCGACGTTCGGTCGACCGGCGACGGCGACGACCGGCTGCCACCCGGTATCCCCCCGGGCTGCCCCGTCCGCAGCCGGACCCGACGCTCTCGCACCTACTGGCACCGTCATGCTCCGCGCCGACCGACGGCCACGGACACGGGCACGGGAGCACCCCTGCCGGTACGCCCGTCCGGCCCGGTTGCCTGGGTGCCCACAGCGGCGCTGCCGCAGCCGGCAGGACTGCCGCTAAGGGCAGGACTGCCGTCGAGGGCTCGCCGGAGCGAACGGCCGTCGGCAGGCACGACCTCCACGGCGACCGGCAGGTCACC
>JBMFXC010000019.1:0-34985 GCA_049964655.1 Acidimicrobiales bacterium | reverse complement strand
ATGGTTTCCTCGAGGAAGTCGGCGTGCTGGCGGCCGCCCCTGGTGGGCTGTCCCCCACGGCGGGCCAGGCCCTTGGCTACCGGGAGCTCCTCTCCCACCTCCGGGGTGAGGTCAGCCTCGACGAGGCCCGGGACCTCGCCGTGCGACGGACCGTCGCGTTTGCCCGGCGCCAGTGGGCCTGGTTCCGTCGCGATCCACGGATCGTGTGGGTGGAGGACGCCGATGCGGCAGCGGCGGCCGCCGAGGACGCGTTGGCCCGCATGGCCGACGGGCAACAGGCGTCCCGCCGAGCCCCCGTTGTCCAGGCCACCGCCACCCAGGTCACCGCGTCTCAGGCCCCCGTGCCAGACTGATCGCGTCTTCTGTGCTGCCCTCTCCCTTGTGAACCCGCCGTGACGCTCCCCCTGACCCTCACCAAGCACCATGGCGCCGGCAACGACTTCGTGGTGCTCGTCGACCCACTCGATGACGTCGCGTCGACTCCGGCGGTGGCGCGCGCCCTGTGCGACCGTCATCGAGGCGTCGGTGCCGACGGCTTCATCCGGGTGCTGGCCGGTACGAGTGGCGCAGACCTCACCATGGACTTGCGTAACGCCGACGGTTCCCCGGCGGAGATGAGCGGGAACGGCATTCGGTGCCTCGCCCAAGCGGCGGTGCTCGCCGGTCTGGTGACGCCCCCGACCTTCACGGTGGCGACGCCGGCGGGCGTGCGCACCATCGTCTACGAGCCCGGCGACCGGCCGTGGCTGGCCCGCGCTTCGGTCGACATGGGCCGCCCCCGGGTCGGACGTGAGGAGCCCGGGCCGGTGGCTGGCAGCCGTGCCGTCGCCGTCGACATGGGCAACCCACATCTGGTCGTGCTGGGCCTGGAGCCGGCCAGCGTCGACCTGCCCGCGCTGGCCGCCGCCGCGTCGACCGCCTGGCCCGCCGGCGTGAACGTCGAGGTGGCTACCGTCGAGGGTGACGACCGCCTCCGCATGCGGGTCTTCGAGCGCGGGGTGGGCGAGACGTTGGCGTGCGGGACCGGGACGTGCGCTGTCGCTGCGGTCGCCCGGGCCCGGGGACTGGTCGGACCCGCGGTGGTCGTCGCCAACCCGGGTGGGGACCTCGCCGTCGAGCTGGGCGACGACGGCGCTCGTCTGGCCGGTCCGACCGTCCTGGTCGCTACCGTGGTGGTGGACCTGGCGGCCGTGGCCGGGTGCGAGCCGAGCGACGATGAGCCCTGACCACACCGCCTTCACCGACACGCTGATCTCCCGAGAGGTCCGGGAGCAGATCGTGCTGGTCGGTGTGACGAGCGGCGGGGGCACCGACGAGAGCACCGAGGCTGGCCTCGACGAGCTGGCCCGTCTGGTGGCGACGGCCGGCGCGGATGTGGTCGCCCGGGTCGTCCAGCGGCGCGATGCGCCCGACCCGGCGACCTTCATCGGCAGCGGGAAGGTCGCCGAGCTGGCCGAGCTGTGCCAAGGGGTCGACGCCGACACGGTCGTCTTCGACGACGAGCTGACCCCGGCGCAGCAGCGCAACCTCGAGCGTGCCCTCGGGCGGACGGCGATCGACCGCACGGCGGTCATCCTCGACATCTTTGCCCAGAACGCCCGGACGCCCGAAGGGCGCGCCCAGGTCGAACTGGCCTTGCTCCGGTACCGGCTGCCCAGGCTCCGGGGCCGGGGCCGGGCCTTCAGCCAGCAGGCTGGCGGTATCGGGACCCGAGGACCGGGGGAGACCCAGCTCGAGGTCGACCGCCGCCGCCTGGTGCGACGGATGACCCGTCTCGAGGCCGACCTCCGCCA
Organism: Acidimicrobiales bacterium; assembly: GCA_049964655.1. GTDB lineage: Bacteria > Actinomycetota > Acidimicrobiia > Acidimicrobiales > RAAP-2 > JAJZJT01. The sequence continues at coordinate 33,192 of JBMFXC010000019.1, read as the reverse complement.
GCTCGACCGCACCCGGACGACCCAGCGGCGTGGACGAGCCCGCTCGCGCCAGCGCTCCGTGTCGCTCGTCGGCTACACCAACGCCGGCAAGTCGACGCTGCTCAACCGTCTCTGTGGCGCCGACGTCCTGGTGGCCGACCGGCTCTTTGCCACGCTCGATCCCCGGACCCGCCAGTGCCAGCTGCCCGGGGGAGAGACCGTCCTCGTCACCGACACCGTCGGTTTCGTGCGCAAGCTCCCGCACCAGGTGGTCGAAGCGTTCCGGTCCACCCTCGAGGAGGTGAACGGCTCCGACCTGCTCGTCCACGTGGTCGACGGTTCGGCTCCGGACTTCGAGGGCCAGGTGGCCGCGGTGCGGATGGTGCTGGCGGAGATCGGGGCCGGGGACCTTCCCGAGCTGCTCGTCGTCAACAAGGTCGACGCGCTCGCCGGGGGCGACCCGGCTGCCACGGCCGAGGTCGAGCGCCTGCTGGCCGCCCACCCCGGGTCGCTCACCGTGTCAGCTCGGTCCGGCGAGGGCCTCGACGAGCTGGTCGAGACGATCGCCGAGCGGCTCCGTTCCCGCGACCACGTCGTCGAGCTGTTGGTCCCCTGGGAGCGCGGCGACGTGCTCGCCGCCGTCCACCGCGAGGGTGAGATCCTCTCCGAGGAGGAGGCGACGGGTGCTACCCGGCTCCACGTCGTGCTGGACGCGGTCGGCCGGGCCCGCTTCGGGGAGTTCTTGGCTTCGTGACGGCGTCCAACCGGCCGCCCGGCCCGGCTGGGGCCGGCGGGGAGCCGACCGGCTTCGTCCCGCCGCCCTATCCCTATGCCCGCCTCGACCACATCCGGTCCGTCGCCGAGGAGCACTGGGGGACGGCCGGGCACCCGGGGACAACCGGCGAAGGCGGGGTCGTGGACTGCTCGATCGGCACCCCGTGTGATCCCCCACCCGAGGCTGCGCTCGAGGCGCTCGTCAGCTCGGGCACCGAGCGCGGCTACCCGACGTCACCCGGCTCGGTTGCGTTCCGGAGGGCAGGGGCCGCCTGGCTGGCCCGTCGCTTCGGCGTGGAAGTCGATCCCACCCGGCAACTGGCGGCGTGCGTGGGGACGAAGGAGCTCGTGGCGTCGGTCGCTCACCACCTCCGACTGCGCCAGCCCCGTCGCGACACGGTCCTCTACCCGGCGGTGTCCTACCCGACCTATGCCATGGGGGCGACCCTGGCCGGCTGCCGGGCCGTGCCGGTCCCCGAGCGGGCCGACGGCTCCCCCGATCTCGACGCCGTGGCCGAGGACGACGCCCTGAGGGCGGTGGTGGCCTGGGTCAACACCCCGGCCAACCCGACCGGCGCGCTGACCGACCTGGCCTCGGCGGCCGAGTGGGGCCGTCGCTCTGGCGTGCCGGTCTTCTCGGACGAGTGCTACGCCGAGTTCACGTGGGACGGGCCGCCCCGGACCATCCTCGAGCACGGGACCGAGGGCGTGGTGGCCGTGCACTCGCTGTCCAAGCGGTCGAACCTGGCTGGCGTCCGGGCCGGGTTCTACGCCGGCGACGCCGACCTGGTCGGCTACCTGCTCGACGTACGCCGTCACGCCGGCCTCATGGTGCCCGGCCCAGTCCAGGCCGCGGCCGCCGCCGCGCTCGACGACGATCGCCACGTCGAGGTCCAGCGCGACCGCTATCGGCGGCGCCTCGGGCTGCTGGCCGAGGCGCTCGGTGCTGCCGGGATGCCGGCGGCGCTGCCGGCCGGCGGCTTCTACCTCTGGGTGCCGGTGCCCGACGGCGCCGGGGATGCCTGGCGCGCTGCGGAGGCGCTGGCTCGCTACGGGGGACTGCTCGTCAGCCCGGGCGACCTCTACGGCCCTGGCGGCGCCGGGTGGCTGCGGGTGGCCGTGGTCCAACCGGACCACGCACTCGACCTGGTAAGACGGCGACTGGCCGAGGCCCCGGAGCACTGGCTCACTGCCGGAGCCGGGTAACGTCGCTGCCATGGCAGACCTTGCGGCACGGATCGACGAGCTCTGGGCGCGTTCCGACGGGCTCGGCCCCGAGGACGCCGACGCGCTGGCGGTGGTGTCCGAGGCGATCGCGCTCCTCGACCGCGGCGAGGCGCGGGTGGCCGAGGTCGACCCGGCCACCGACGAGGTCGTCGTCCACGAGTGGCTGAAGCGGGCCATCCTGCTGCTCTTCCGGCTCCGGGCCATCGAGACGACCGAGCTCGGGCCCTTCGAGTTCGCCGACAAGCTCCCCTTGAAGCGCGGCTACGCCGCGGCGGGCGTCCGTGTCGTGCCCGGTGCCTCGGTCCGCTATGGCTCGTACGTGGGTCGGGGCGTGGTGTGCATGCCGAGCTACGTCAACATCGGGGCCTACGTCGGCGACGGGACGATGGTGGACACCTGGGCCACCGTCGGTTCGTGCGCCCAGGTCGGCGAGCGTGTCCACCTCTCGGGCGGGGTTGGGATCGGCGGGGTGCTCGAGCCACCGCAGGCTGCCCCGGTCGTGGTGGAGGACGACGCCATGGTCGGCAGCCGGTGCATGGTGACCGAGGGTGCCCGAGTAGGGCGTGGGGCGGTGCTCGGCGCCGGCGTCATCCTGAACCCGTCCATCCCGGTCATCGACGCCGAGACGGGCGAAGAGCTGAGCCGTGGGCACGTCCCGCCGTGGTGCGTGGCCGTCCAGGCGTCGCGGCGACGCACCTTCGCCGGCGGCGAGTTCTTCCTGCCGTGCGTGCTCGTCATCAAGCGTCTCGCCGAGGGTGAGCGTCACGACAAGGCGCAGCTGAACGACGTCCTGCGCACCCACGGCGCCTCCGTGTGACGAGCCCTGGCGCCCACCCGCACGCGCTCCCCGAGGACCTGGTCGCCTCGACCGCCGCGCTGGTGGCGATGCCGTCGCCCAGCCACCACGAGTCGGCCGTTGCCGGGGTGGTCGAAGCGGCGCTGTCGGCGTGCTCCCACCTGGTCGTCGAGCGAGTCGGCGACAACGTCGTCGCCCGCACCTCGCTCGGCCGGCCCCGCCGGCTCCTGCTCGCCGGGCATCTCGACACGGTCCCGCCCGCTCTGGGCAACGACGTCCCGACCGTGACGGGCGACGTGGTCGCCGGTGTGGGGGCGGCCGACATGAAGGGGGGGGTGGCCGTCCTGCTCGCTCTGGCCAGGGCGATCCGGGAGCCGGCGGTCGACCTCACGTTCTGCTTCTACGCCTGCGAGGAGGTCGCCCGCGTGCACAGCGGGCTCGGCATGCTCTTCCGAGAGCGGCCCGAGCTGCTCCGGGCCGACGCGGCGGTGCTCGGCGAACCCACCGGCGGCGTGGTCGAAGCGGGGTGCCAAGGGACCCTACGGGTCCGGATCGGCCTGGCGGGAGCCCGGGCCCACACGGCCCGTCCCGCCACCGGTCGCAACGCCGTGCACCGGCTCGCCCCCGTGCTCGCCGCCGTTGCCGCCTATCGCGGTCGCCGGGTCGTCCTGGACGACTGCACCTACGTGGAGCAGCTCCAAGCCGTCGCCGTCGACGGGGGCGTCGCCGGCAACGTGGTGCCCGACCGGGCCACGGTCACCCTCAACCATCGCTTCGCACCCGACCGGACCGTCGAGGAAGCCGAAGCCGCCCTCCGCGAGCTGCTCGGCGCGCAGCTCGAGCCGGGGGACGAGTGGGTCGTCGAAGACGCGGCAGCCGGCGCCCCCCCCAACCTCGACGACCCCCTGTTGGCTCGGCTGGTGGCGATCACCGGTCGACCACCCCGGGCCAAGGTTGGCTGGACGGACGTGGCAACCTTCGCCGGCCACGGCGTGCCGGCGACCAACTTCGGTCCCGGTGACCCCGAGCTCGCCCACACGGCCGGCGAGCACGTCGGACGTGCCGACCTCGACCGTGCCCTGGCGGTCCTGACGGCGCTGGCGTACGAGGGCCCCGAAGAGCCCCTGCAAGCCCCGAACGTCCCCTGAGGGTCGTTGACGGCCACCGAGGGCGAGCTCGCCGGGTCGGACAGCGGTCGGCAGCGGCCGCGCCCGCTCCTGACGTGGGCGTTCCTCTACAGTGAGAGCGACCAGCCGATCGGGTGGACAAGGAGGCGGTGTGATGGGGCTGTTCCAGCGGGCGCACGACATCGTCGAAGCCAAGGCAAACCGCGCGCTCGACGCAGCGGAGAACCCGAACGAGATGCTCGACCTCTCCTACGAGAAGATGCTCGAGCAGCTCACCCAGGTCCGCCGGGCACTGGTGGACATCGCGGCGTCGAAAAAGCAGATCGAGCTGCAGGAGGACCAGCTCCGCCACTCGATCGACCATCTGCAGGACCAAGCCAAGGCGGCCCTTGCTGCTGGCAAGGAGGACCTGGCCAAGGAGGCCCTCGCCCGCAAGGCGACCGCCCAGGGCCAGATCGACGGCATGGAGCCCCAGCGCCAGCAGCTCGACGAGCAAGAGCAGAAGCTCACCGCCACGTTGAACGCGCTCCAGACGCGGGTCAACGCCTTCCGGACGCAGAAGGAGACCATGAAGGCCACCTACACGGCGGCCAAGGCCTCGGCGTCGGTGAACGAGAGCGCGGCCGGCATCTCGAAGACCTTCGGCGACTCGGGTGCCGCGCTCCAACGGGCCCAGGACAAGATCGCCTCGATGCAGGCCCGCTCCGGAGCGCTCGACGAGCTCCTCGAGTCGGGCGCACTCGAGGACGTGGGTGGCGGTGACGACGACATCCAGAAAGAGCTCGACAAGGTGGCGAGCGACAGCCAGGTCGACCAGGAGCTTGCTGCCTTGAAGGCCCAGCTCGGCGCCGGCGCCCCGCCGCAGCCCGAGGCACTGGGATCGGGTGCCGCTTCCGACCAGGACGGCACGTCGTGACGGTGGACGCCGGCGGAGGGTTCGACCTCGAGCTGGCTGCTTCCGCGCTGCAAGCCAACGCCGGCGACGTCCAGGTGCTGCTCACCGTGCTCGCCGAACAGCTCTCCGACGTGCTCGGGAGCCGGCTCGAGGTGGCGCGCTCGGGAGGCCGTCTCCGCCGAGGAGGCGAGATCTCCTCGGTGCGCCTGTCGGTCGGCAACGACGTGCTCGAGGCGGTGGCCGACCACGGCACGCTCCGGTGCACGGTCGGCCGGGTCTCGGGCGGGATCCGCATCCGCACCGAGTCCATCAGCGCCGACGAGTGGGTCCGCCGCCTCCTCGAAGCGGTTCGGACCGAGGCTGCCCACAGCGATGCCGCCCGGCAGGCGCTCGAACGCATGGTGATCGGAGGAACGACGTGAGCACGACACCGAGTGGGGGAGACCTCCCCGAGGACGCCGGGCATCGGCTCGCAGAGCTCGGAGCGGGGCTGTTCACCTCCGACCTGTCGGTCAACGAGTTCCTGCTGGTCAAGGAGGTCGGCTTCCATCCGCTCGGCTTCGTGATGGGGTCGTCGATCTACCACACCGGGGTGCAGCTCCGGAAGTTCTCGACCTCCCAGGAGCTCACCAAGCTCACCGAGGCGATGTACCACGCCCGCGAGCTGGCCATGACCCGTATGGAGGAGGAGGCCGACCAGCTCGGTGCCGACGGCGTGGTCGGGGTGCGCCTCGACGTCAACTACTACGAGTGGGGCAGCGACGCCGCCGAGTTCATCGCCATGGGGACGGCGGTCCGCGCCGAGAGCGGCGAGTCCTTCCGGAACGCCCAGGGCAAGCCCTTCACCTCCGACCTGTCGGGGCAGGACTTCTGGACCCTCATGCAGACGGGTCACGTCCCCCGCGGCCTGGTGATGGGCACGTGCGTCTACCACATCGCCCACCGAGGGTTGGGCCAGGCGCTCGGGACCATGGGGCAGAACGTCGAGCTCCCCAACTTCACCCAAGCGCTCTACGAGGCACGCGAGCTGGCCATGACCCGCATGCAGGACGAGGCGACCGAGCTCAATGCCACCGGCATCGTGGGTGTCCGGCTCGAGGAGAAGACCCACCAGTGGGGGAGCCACACCATCGAGTTCCTGGCCATCGGCACGGCGGTGGAGCGGACCGGGGAGGGCGTGACCTTGCCGCGCCCGACCACGATCATCTCCCTCGACAACTGAGCCGATGACCCTCCCGCCTCCCGACGCGCCCGCTCCGGGTCGGGCCGACGACGCCGATGTGCCGCCAGAGGCGGCCGCCCGGCTGGCCACCCGTTCGTCGGCGTCGGCCCTGTCGATCCCCGACCTGGCTGCCTGTCTCGAGGCAGGGCTCGAGCCCGTCGGCCTCGTGCAGGGGTTCTGCGCCATGCAGTGGGCCTTTTACGGAGCGGGCTCGCCGTACTTGCAGGGTGCCTCGCTGTCCTCGAGCTTGCCGCATGGCGCCTATGTCGAGCAGTGGTCGTGCCCACACGGGTTCGTGTCGGCCGAGCATCGGATGTGGGGCCAGAACTACGAGCAGCCGTGGGTCGAGGCGGCGTGGGCGCAAGGCTTCGGCTCGGCGTTCCAGCGCATGCTCGAGGAGGCCACCGACGCCGGGGCCCACGGGGTCATCGGGGTCGTCGACACGTCCGCGCACGTGGCCGACCTGAGCATCGTCGAGTTCCACCTCCTCGGCACCGCCGTCGTCGTCCGCGACGCGCCACCACCAGATGGAGGCCGGCCGTGGTCGACCTACCTGGCGGGGATGCGGCTGACCAAGCTCCTCGAGGCCGGCATGATGCCGGTCTCGGTGGTGGCCTCCATGGTGTCGGTGCGGGTCTGGGCCTCGTGCGTCACCGAGTTCCTCTCCGAGGGCCAGGCCTACGGATGGGGCGGAAGCGGCACTGCCGGCACCGCCGAGATCGAGCAGGTGTCCCGAGCCCGTGCCGCGGCGCGGTCGCTGGCCCGTCAGCGGATCCGTGACCAGCTCGGTGCCGACGAGCTGCACGGTGCCCGGAGTGGACTCGACTGGCGGGAGCTGGGGCAGGGCGACGAGATCGTCGAGTGCACGTTGCGGGGGACTCGGGTGCGCCGGTTCAAAGAGGTCGACCCGCTCCCGGCGCCACGGCCGACGGTGCAGCTCGGATGAGCGCCGCCATCCCGCCGAGCACGCCGCCGTCCGGTCGGCCGTCGTCGGATGCCGACCCCGGAGCGGTCGCCCGGACCGAGCTGAGGGCAGGCATGGCGTCCCTCGATGCCCCGAAGGCGCCGACGGGCGCACCGGTGACCTCCGACCTGTCGATCGACGAGACGCTCCTGCTCCACTCCATCGGCTGGGTGCCCGTCGACCTGGTGAACGGCGTGTCGGTCTATGCCGTTCCCGCCGGCGTATGGGTGTGGTCACAGGGCGAGATCGCCTGGGCTACCGAGGCTCACCAGCGGGCAGTGGCTGCCGCAGTGGCTCGGCTGCGGCGAGAGTGCGAGCACGTGGGCGGGTCAGGGGTGGTCGGCGTCGAGGTCACCATCGAGGTGCACCCCCACCACGTCGACGTCGAGGTGGTGGGCACGGCCGTCCGCCCGGCGGTCAGCACCGACGCGGGGCGGACGAAGCACCGGGGCCCGCTGCCGGAGGTGTTCGTGTCGGACCTCTCGGCCCGCGACTTCGTCCTGCTCCACGCCTCGGGGTGGGCGCCGCTGGGGCTTGCCTTCGGGACGAGCTTCGTCAACGTTCCGCGGCGGTCCGCGTCGACGGCGCTCCAACAGCGGACCCAGAACGTCGAGCTGGCCAACTTCACCAACGCGCTGTACTCGGCCCGGGAGGCGGCCATGGCCCGGATGCAGGAGACGGCACTGCACGTAGGTGCCAGTGGGGTCGTGGCGGTGCATGTCTCCGAAGGCCCGCTCGACTTCGCCCACCACGTCGTCCAGTTCAGCGCGTGGGGGACGGCGGTGGCGCTCGTCGCCGACCAGCACCAGCGGATCTCCCCCGAGCTGGTGCTCTCGCTCGACGACCGGGTCGTCACCTTCGACGCCCGCTCGCTACGGCGTCACTGACCTGTCTGCCAGCCGCCGGGTGGCTCCTCGCTCAGGGAGGGGTCGGGCCGGGTCAGCAGGGCCGGGTCACAGCCGGCGCAAGACCGTGACCACCTTGCCGTAGAGGACTACGTCCGAGGCGTCGAAGACCATCGGTGCGAGTCGTTCGTTGGCCGGCGTGAGCACGACCGTGTCGCCCTCACGCCGGAAACGTTTGAGGGTCGCCTCGCCGTCGGGGATGCCGGCGATCACGGTGTCGCCGTCGTCGGCGTCGGCTTGCTGGCGGACGACGACGAAGTCGCCGTCGAGGATGCCGTCGTCGACCATCGAGTCGCCGCGGACCTGCACCATGAAGAGCGAGCCGCTGCCGGTGAAGTCCTCGGGGAGGGGGACGAGCTCTGCGATGTTCTCCTGGGCGAGGACGCCGGTGCCAGCGGCGACGTCGCCGACGAGCGGGACGTGACGGACCGGTCGCTGTTCGGCCACGACCTTCGACGTGGGGTCGTAGCGGACCTCGATGGCCCGGGGCTTGGTCGGGTCGCGGCGGAGGTAGCCCTCGCGTTGGAGCACGGCGAGATGAGCATGGACGGTCGACGACGAGGTGAGGCCTACCACCTCGCCGATCTCGCGCACCGAAGGCGGGTAGCCCCGCTCGCGCAGGGACGCCGAGATGCAGTCGAGGATCTGGCGTCGCTTGGTCGTGAGCACCTCTGCCATGGGAGCCCCCAGTCGGACCCTCCCGGACCGTCGGGAGGGGAACGTGTGTTTGCCCGACCCTAGCGGGCTGGCCGGTCCGGGGCAAACATCTGTTCGTCCGGCCCTTGACACGAACGTGCGTTCGAGAGAAGCTGCCCATATGACGAACACGCGTTCGTACCGCCGTCCCGGACCTCCGGACCCTGTCAGTCCTGCTGGCCCTGTCAGTCCTGCGGGCCCTGTCAGTCCTGCTGGCCCCGTCGCCTCCTGGTCGCCGCTTCCATTGGCGGCCGGTGGCGAGTCGTTGGTGCCGTTGGTGAGCCCGGTACCCCGTCGTCCGCGCCACCTACAACTGGTCGACGCTGGTTCGTCGGGCCGAGTGGCGGCAGCCGGGGCGGCGGTCGACGGCGAGAGAGCCTGGTCGACTCCTGTCGTGGTGAGGGCAGGGAACCGGGTGGGCACCCGCCGCCGCCGGCGGGCATCGGCCGCCGTCCGCCGCCAGCGGTTGGTGGTCGCCGTGGCGGCTGCGGCGCTGGTGCTCCTCGCGCTCCCGCTTCGATCCATCGGCGGTTCGCCGGTCCCGAGTGCCGTCGCGGCGATGTCCGGGCGCCTGAGTCCGGTGACCTACGTGGTGCGCCCGGGCGACACGCTGTGGACGATCGCCGAGCGGGTGGACCCTTCGGGTGATCCCCGCCCGCTGGTCGCCTGGCTTGCAGCTCAGGTCGGCTCCGACACGATCGTCCCGGGGGAGCAGTTGCGCCTGCCGTGACGCGGCGGCGGTTGCCTGATCGGTCGAGGCCGGGTGACGCCGCCGGGTGTCGATCGAGCGATTCCGGCGGCGCAGTAGTGTCGCGGCGTGCGCTGCCCGTGGTGTTTGGTCGATGACGATCGGGTCGTCGACTCCCGGCAGGCTGAGGACGGCGCCGCCATCCGCCGCCGCCGACACTGCCTGTCCTGTGGGCGCCGCTATACGACCTTCGAACGGGTCGAGGAGCTTCCGTTGATCGTCGTCAAGCGGTCAGGGGCACGACAGCCGTTCGACCGGGCGAAGTTGATCGGCGGGCTCGAGGCCGCCGCCAAGAACCGACCCGTGTCGGCCGCCCAGCTCGACGACGTGGCCCGGTCGGTCGAGGAGGAGCTGCGCGAGGCGCATACCGAGGTCTCCAGCGAAGTGGTGGGGCGGACGGTGCTCGAACGGCTCCGCGTGCTCGACCAAGTCGCCTATGTCCGCTTCGCCTCGGTCTACAAGGGCTTCGAGGCCGTCGACGACTTCCGGCGCGAAGTCGGCCTGTTGACCAAGACGACCGCGCCGAAGACGACCGCGCCCAAGCCGTCTGCCGACAGAGGACCTGACCGTGGCTGACGGGGCTGCGAGCGGCGACGCCGGGGGCCGGCTCGGCGGGCGTCGCTTCCGGTGAGCGAGCCTTTTGGCGAGGTGCCCCGGTGCGCGTTGGGCATCTACGCCCATCCGGACGATCCGGACGTGTCGTGCGGAGGAACGCTTGCCGCGTGGGCGGCACGCGGCTGTCAGGTCCACGTGGTGATCTGCACCGACGGGGGAAAGGGCTCGGCCGACGGGACCATCGCACCGACCGAGCTCGCCCGGCGCCGCTCCGAGGAGGCCGGCGCCGCCGCCGGCGTGCTCGGCCTGGCCGACCAGGTCCTGCTCGGCTACCCCGACGGCGAGCTGTCCGATGACGCCGAGCTGCGAGCGCGCCTCGTGGCGGTGGTGCGGCGGGTCCGTCCGGAGGTCGTGCTCTGTCCCGACCCGACGGCTGTCTTCTTCGGCCAGCAGTACGTCAACCATCGCGACCACCGGATCACCGGATGGGCCGTCCTCGACGCGGTTGCCCCGGCAGCTGCGTTGCCCCTGTACTTTCCCGACGCGGGGCTACCGCACCAGGTGTCGACCGTCCTGCTGTCGGGGACGCTCGAGCCCGACACCTGGGTCGACGTCACGGCCACCGTGGCCACCAAGGGCAAGGCGGTTGCCTGCCACCGGAGCCAGTTCCCCGACGGGGAGGAGTGGGCCGCCGAGGCCGTGCGCCTGCGTGCCGAGGATGCAGGCCGGCGGTGCGGGGTGCCGTTCGCCGAGGAGTTCCGGAGGCTTCGCCTCGGTGACTGAGGCCCGCCCGCCGGCCGTCGAGGAGCGACGCCCGGAGGGCGCCGGTCGTCACCGGGCACGCGTGGTCCTCCACGTCGACATGGACGCGTTTTTCGCTTCGGTCGAGGTGCTCGACGACCCGAGACTGGCCGGTCGGCCGGTGGTGGTGGGGGGGACCGGGCCACGAGGCGTCGTTGCCGCCTGCACCTACGAGGCGCGCGTCTTCGGCGTGCGCTCCGCCATGCCGATGGCCGAGGCCCGGCGCCGTTGCCCGGAGGCGGTCGTCCTGCCGGGTCGGTACGCCCGGTACGCCGAGGTGTCCGGCGCCCTGCACCTCCGTCTGGGCCAGGTGACGCCGCTGGTGGAAGGCATCGGTCTCGACGAGGCGTTCCTCGACGTCTCCGGGTCGTGTCATGGCACCAGTGACGGGCGGAGGCTCGCCGAGGCGCTGCGCGCCCAGATCGCCGACGACCTGGGCCTCGCTTGCTCGGTAGGGGTGGGACGGTCGAAGTTGGTGGCGAAACTGGCCTCGGTCGCCGCCAAGCCCACCGTGCACGGAGCCGTGGTGCTGCCGGGGCCGGGTGTCGTGGTGGTCGAACCCGCCGAGGAGGCCGGTTTCCTGCGCCCGTTGCCGGTTCGGGCTCTGTGGGGCGTCGGGCCGGCGACAGGACGACGGTTGGAGCGTCTCGGCGTACGCACGGTGGCCGACCTCGCCGACCTGCCACAGGGCACGTTGGAGCGAGCGGTGGGTGCGACGTCCGGCCGTCTGCTCGCCGGCCTGGCCCGGGGAGACGACCAACGGCCCGTCGTCGCCGACCGTCAGGCCAAGTCCGTTGGGCAGGAAGAGACCTTCGCCCGCGATCTCGTCGATCCCGCCGCGCTCCATCGCCGGCTGGTCCGTCTGGTCGACGCCGCCACCAGGTCATTGCGTCGCGCCGGGTACGCAGCCCGGACGGTGACCGTCAAGGTGCGCTTCGGGGACTTCACCCAGGTCACGCGGTCGCGGACCTTGGCCGAGCCTGCCGACACCCCGCACGTGCTCGGCGCCGTGGCCGCCGAGCTGCTCGACGAGGTCGCCACCAGGCGGGGCGTCCGCCTGCTCGGGGTCAGCCTGTCGGGGTTTGTCGGAGCCGACCGGGCCCGCCAGCTCCGCCTGTCGCTCGGCACCGGGCCGGCGGAGCAGGCGGCCGCCAGCGCCGCACCCAACGAGCCCGAGGCGTGGTCCGCTGTCGCTGCTGCAGTCGACGACATCCGCACGCGGTTCGGGGACGCCGCGGTGGTGCCGGCCACGCTGGCCGGCTCGGATGGCGGTGGGGCTCGGCACCGCGGTGAGGCCCAGTGGGGTCCGAGCGGGGACGGCGGCGCTGGGAGGGCGGAGGGACGAGGAGCGTGATCCGTCCTGCAGCCGGGTCGCTTCGAGGAATCGGTTCGCTACCGGCAGCGTTGTCAACTTCGCCGGACGTGCGCGATGCTGGGAGCCGGAGGCTGCGCGATCATGGGTCCACGATGAGCACTGGGACGCAGGGGCCGGGGAGGGGAGGTCGACGTGCCGCTCTCTGAGCACGAGCAGCGCATTCTGCACGAGCTCGAACGCTCCCTCTACCAGGAGGACCCCGCGTTCGCCGAGCGGGTCCGCTCGGAGACCGTCTACCGGCATGCCGGTCGGCACTGCGTGTGGTCGGCATTCGCCTTCGTGGCCTCGTTCCTCTTCATGATCTTCACCTTCTCGTCTTCGGTGGCGGTCGGGTTCCTCGGCGTCGTCGCGATGTTCCTGTCGGCCGTCGTCTTCGCCAACAACGCCCGGCGGCTCGGTCGGGCCGGGCTCGACGACCTGTTCCGCTCCCTGCGTCGGCGAGGTGAGGGCTCAAAGGACCGCGACCCCCGCGATTGGATCCGTGGCCGGTTCCGTCGCGACCGTTGACCCCGCGCTGACGCCGTCGCCTCGTATGCCGGAGGGCGGGAGCGGCTCCGGTTCGCCACTCGGTCCCGTGCTGGCGGTCGACGTCGGAGGGACCAAGCTGGCCTGCGCTGTCGTCGACGCTGCGGGTCGGCTGGCACACCGGAGGGTGGTGCCGACCCCGCGTAGCGACGACCCAGAGGTGGTCTTCGGTGCCCTCGGCCTGCTTGCCCGTTCCGTGCTCGATGCCACCTCCGCTCCGGTGGTCGCGTGCGGCGTGGGATGCGGCGGTCCGTCCGATACGGCCAGCGGGACCGTCTCGCCACTCAACATCCCGGCGTGGCGGGGGTTCCCGCTGGCTCGACGGCTCGCCGACGTCACGGGCCTTCCGGTGTCCGTGGAGAACGACGCCCAGGCACTCGCCCGAGCCGAGGGGTGGCTCGGGGCCGCTCGCGGCGTGCGCGACTACCTGGCCATGGTGGTGTCGACGGGCGTGGGTGGCGGCATCGTCCTCGAGGGACGGCTCCTGGCGGGCGCGCATGGCAATGCCGGGCACATCGGTCACGTCGTGGTCGAGCCTGGCGGGCGACCCTGTGCCTGTGGTGGCGTCGGCTGCCTCGAGGCCGAGGCGTCGGGGACGTCGATCGCTGCAGCGACGGGTCGGCCTGCCGCCGAGGCTGCACCGGACGTGCGACGACGGACCGGGACGCTGGTCGGACGGGCGGTCGCCTCGGTGGCCAACCTGCTCGACCTCCAGCTGGCCGTCGTCGCCGGCTCGGTCGCCCTCGGGTTCGGCGCCCCGTTCTTCGCAGCCGCCCAGGAGGAGATCGACCTAAGGGCCCGGCTCGACTTCTCGGTCGGCACGAGGATCGTGCCGGCGGGCCTCGGGGACCTCGGCCCGCTGGTCGGTGCGGCGGCGGTGGCGCACCACGCCATGGAGCCGACGTCGTGACGCCCTCGCGGCACCGTCGGGGGGTTCCCCTGGCAGTGCTGGCGCCGGTTGCCGCCACCGTGGCCCACGAGCCGCGGTTGTGGACGACGGGCCTCGGCACCCTGGTGCGTCTGGCTCCGCGCCGGTGGTGGAGCCGGGCTCCCTACCTGCCGGTGCCCGATGCCGCGTGGTGGGCGTTCCGGATGGAGACCGCCTACGGGTCACCGGACGCCGTCCCTTCCAGCGAGGACGTCCTGTCCTTCCTGCGGTGGTGCCGGGCGACGGCCCGGCCGCCCGAGCCGCGCTCGAGTCGTCCCCGGCGCCGGCCTCCAGAGGCGACGACCGGGAGGCGCTCTGCGTCATGACGGAGCACGGTGACCGCGATCGAACGGGCGAACCGGTCCCGCTTCCTCCCGGCACACCGTCGTCCCGTCGTTCGCACACCTCGTCGAGCCGGGCGCTCGTCCTGAACGCCACCTACGAGCCACTCGGGATCGTGTCGTCACGCCGGGCGCTGCTCCTCGTCCTCGACGCCAAGGCGGAGCCGCTGCACGTCACCGGTGTCGTGGTCCACTCGGCCCGACTGGCCGTACCCGAGCCGTCGGTGGTACGGCTGCTTGGCTACGTCCGGGTGCTCCGCACGGGACGGATCGCCGTGAACCGTCGAACGGTCTTCGCTCGCGACGGTGCGCGGTGCCAGTACTGCGGGGCTGCCGCCGAGAACCTCGACCACGTCCTCCCTCGCAGCCGTGGAGGTGGGCACACCTGGGAGAACGTCGTGGCCGCCTGTCGGCGATGCAACGCTCGCAAAGAGGATCGCCTACCCGCAGAGGCGGGCATGGTGCTCCGCACCGTGCCCCGGGCTCCGCGCCACCGGGTCCAGCTGCTCGCTCGGTGCGGGACGATCAGCGCCGAGTGGCATGCCTATCTGGGCACCGCGCCGGACGGCGAGGGCTCGGTCGCCGGTGCGGAGCTCACCGCGTGACGGCGTGAGCCCGACGGGGAGCACCGCCCCCAAGGACACGCCGGTCATCGGCGCGGCTCGGGAAGCTCCGGGGTCGGGCCTCTCGGGGTCGGGCCTCTCGGGGTCGTGGCGGCACGACGAGCGACAGGCTTCGGCCGCTGTCCTGCACGCCGTCTGGCCGGAGGTCGACGCGGCGCCGAGGGCCCGGGCAGTCGCCCGGTGCCGCCCCGCGGGCCCCGCCGTCGTCCTGGGCTCAGCCCAGCCGATCACCGACGTCGACCCCGTCCGCGCCGCCGCTGCTGGGCTCGACGTGGTGCGACGACGCTCTGGCGGCGGCCTCGTCCTCGTCGAGCCGGCCGACCCCTTGTGGGTCGACGTCTGGGTCCCGGCGGACGACCCGTTGTGGGAGCCCGACGTGTTGGTCTCGTTCGAGTGGGTGGGGCAGGTCTGGGCGCAGGCACTCGCTTCCCTCGGGCTCGAGACCGAGGTCCACCTCGGTCGGCTCGACGACCCGGGTGGTTGGGGTCGGCGTCTCTGCTTCGGTGCCGTGGGGGCCGGCGAGGTGGTGTCGTCTGGCGGCGGCCGCGCCGCCAAGGTGGTCGGCATCTCGCAGCGCCGCACCCGGGCCGGTTCGTGGTTCCACGGCGCATGTCCGCTCGGGGGAAGCCCTGAGCGGCTGGCTTCTGTCCTCGCCGGCACGGACGAGCTACGGCGGCAGGCCGGCTCGTGGCTGCAGGCCAGGGTGCCGGGCCTGGTCACGCTGCTCGGGACCGGTGAGGCCCCGGCGTCGTTGGCCGAACGCCTCGCTGGGGCGTTCAGCGCAGCCCTTCCCTGACGGGACCCTGACCAGGCCGGTGGCGGTCGCCCTTGACGCCCACGGCGTCGCCGCAGGCTGTGGAGGTGCCGCTCGCGGCGACCCGGACCGATGCCTTGGCGAGCGCCCGGGTTGGCCGCGCCCGCGCCGCTACGAGCGTCCGGGTGACGTGGTCCCGTTGGCCGCGGTCGGGACGGCACCGCGTGGGTCTTTGGGGTCTCTGGGGTGGCCGAGTGGTTGACGGGTGGGGCATAGGGGCTTAGAGTGGCGCAAAGTGGTGTGAAAGGGAGGGCCTGGACCACCGGGCCGGGCATCACGGGGAGCGTCGTGGGAGCAATCGCTGGTGGCTCGGTTCTTCGGCAGGTACGAGCACTCGCTCGACGACAAGGGCAGGGTGATCCTGCCGGCCAAGTTCCGGAGCTCCTTCGAGCACCGGGGCTACCTGACCCAGTACCAGGACGGCTGCCTCTCCCTGTGGACGCCGGACGAGTTCGAAGCACAGATGGAGGCCATGCAGGAGCGGGCCTCGACGGGGCGGAGCGAACGGAACCTGGCGCGACTGTGGGCGTCGACGTCCCACGAAGTGGAGGTGGACCGGCAGGGGCGCATGGCGATCCCCGGTCACCTGCGCGACTTCGCCGGCCTCGACGGGGACGTCCTGGTCCATGGCGCCATCGATCGGATCGAACTGTGGAACCCGCAACGGTGGGCGGAGCGGGTGGAACCCGAGCAGGAGCGCCTGAGCGAGGGCGAGGGGTTCTGAACCGTGCAGGCACCTCGAGCGCCGTCCGGTTGTGTGGCGAGCACGGCGCCGGGGTGCCCGCCGTCGGCCAAGCCGACCGCCCAGATGACGCCTCGAGCCGGGCAGCCGCTCCGGCTCGCGCGGTCGACATCGGCCTCGGCATCGGAGGGCGGCCCTCGTTGTACGCCGACGCGTTGGCGGCCGCCGCACGTCCTGACAACCACATCCAGCGGGTCTGGCCCATGCGCAGCCCCTCGACCGGGCAACGGGAAGCTCTCTCCTCCGCCCACTTCCCTGCCGGTCACACGGGCTCTCCACCCACCGGCGGTGCGCCGGTCGAGGGGCTGCAGATGAGCCAACCGTTCACCCATGTCCCGGTGCTGCGGGACGACGTCGTGTCGCTGTTCGCCTCCGTCCCGCCGGGTTGGATCGTCGACGCTACGGTCGGTGGGGGAGGCCACAGTGCTGCCCTGCTGGCGGCTCACCCGCACCTCCGGGTCGTCGGCATCGACCGCGATCCGGACGCCGTAGCAGCTGCGCGCGCCAGGCTCGCTCCGTTCGGTGAGCGTGCCCTGGTGCGCCGGGCCCGGTTCGACGAGCTGGGCACCGTCGTGGCGGGCGCGCTCGAGGATGCCGGAGCTCGACCCGTCCTGGTGGGAGCCCTCTTCGACCTCGGCGTCTCCTCGCACCAGCTCGACGCTCCGGCGCGGGGGTTCTCCTACCGGGCCGACGCACCGCTCGACATGCGTATGGACCCGACCGGAGGCGTGACGGCCGCCGAGCTCGTCAACGAGCTGGACGAAGCGAGCCTGGCCCGGCTCTTCGCCGACAGCGGCGAAGGACGGTTCGCTCGTCGGATCGCCCGTGCCGTCGTCGCCGCCCGACCTATCGCCACCACCGGGCAGCTGGCCGAGGTGGTCCGGAGTGCCATCCCGGCAGCCACGCGCCGGACGGGCGGACACCCGGCCCGCCGCGTGTTCCAGGCGCTGCGCATCGCCGTCAACGAGGAGCTCGACCAGCTGTCCCCCGCCCTCGGGGCGGCGCTCTCCTTGCTTGCCCCCGGTGGGCGCTGCCTGGTGCTCTCGTACCACTCTGGCGAGGACCGGCTGGTCAAGGCCGTCTTCGCCGATGCCGTCACCGGCGGCTGCCAGTGCCCACCGGGCCTGCCCTGCCAGTGCGGCGCCGTACGCCGCTACCGTCTGGTCTTCCGGGGAGCGCGGCGGCCCGGCGCCGACGAGGTGGCTGCCAATCCCCGCGCCGAAGCGGCGCGTCTTCGTGCCGTCGAACGCCTCGAGCTGCCTGAGGACGCCGCTGACCCGGTGCCTGAGGACGCCGCTGCCCCGACGGCCGGGGACGATCGGGGTGGAGAGCAGTGACTCCGCCGCCGGCCACCGCTCGAGCCAGGGTCGCACCGGGTGCCCATCCGGCTCCTGAAGCCCGGCGTCCGGCGCTCCGTCTGCTCGTACCCCGGCGAGCGCCGCGCCACTCCAGCCGACACCACCGGTCGCTCTGGTTGGCGGCCGTCCTCGTCGTCGGCAGCCTGCTCACCGTCGTCGTGGGTGACGACCTTCTCGCCCAGTCCCAGTTGCGCCTGGCCTCCGTCCAGCAGCAGGTGACAGCGGCCACGACCACCGAGCACCACCTGCAGGTGTCGGTCGCACTGCTCGGGGCTCCCGAGGTGGTGATCTCGACCGCCGAGCACCGTCTCCACTTGGCGCCCGCGTCGCAGGTCGTGGACGTCCCCGAAGTCCCGCTCGACCGGCCGCTCCCGGTCCCGCAGACGGCGCCACTGGCCGGATCGGGCGTGCCGACTCCGGCACCGAGCACGACCGTCCCCATGATCAACGGCCACCCGGCCTACGCGTGAGCCCGTCCGCTGCGCTGCAACGGCGCTCCCGTGCCCTACGCGTCCTGATCACCACCGTCTTCTGTGTCATCGCTGTCCGCCTCGTCTACGTGCAGGTGGTCGGCCACCACCACTACGCCGCCCTGTCCCGAGCCGAACTGACCCAGACGATCTCTGTCCCTCCGCTGCGGGGCGGGATCTACGACCGCAACGGCGAGGTGCTGGCCGAGTCGATCGAGCGCCAGACCGTGGTGGCCGACCCGTACCTCATCAAGGACCCGGCCGCCGTGGCGAAGGCCCTGGCTCCGGTGCTGGGCCTGCCCCAAGCACAGCTGCGGGCGGCAGTCACCGAGCACGCCGGGTTCGTCTATCTCGACCACCGGGTCCCGTCGTCGGTGGCGAAGAAAGTGAGCGCACTCGCCCTGCCTGGCATCAACCTGGTCGACGAGCCCCAAGAGGTCAGTCCCGCCGGTCAGCTGGCCCTGCCCGTCATCGGGACGGTAGGCGCGGATGGCCAAGGGCTCTCCGGTCTCCAGTACGAGTACCAGTCGCTGCTTGCCGGAAAGCCCGGCTCGACGAACCTCCTCGAGGCGCCGGGTGGGGTCGTCCTCTCCGGCGGTGGGAGCCATGGCAGCGCTCCCGTGCAGGGAACGGGGCTCGAGCTCACCATCGACGAGTCGTTGCAGTACGTGGCCGAGCAGGCGCTCGGGGCAGAGATCGTGGCCTCGCACGCCGCCGGCGGGACGGCCGTCGTGATGGACGTGAAGACGGGCGACATCCTCGCCATGGCCAACCTGCAGGCGACGCCCGGTTCGCGTTCGAGCGCTCCGCCGGCGTCGAGCACCACCACGCCGTCGACTGCCGTGCCGCCGCTCCCACAGGTGACGACGACCGGCACGTTGAGCGGCCCAGGCACCTCGGGGTACGCCTATGTCGCGCCAGTCGACACGTTGCCGGCGGGGGTGGAGGAGGCGCCGTCGAACACGGCGGTCACCCAGGTCTACGAACCGGGCTCGGTGTTCAAGATCGTCACCTTTTCGGCGGCCCTCCAAGACGGCGTGATCACCCCTGAGGAGCCGTTCGTCGTGCCACCCCACCTGCTGCTCGGTGGCTACATCATCCACGACGCGGAACCTCACGGCACGATCACCATGACGGCGAGCCAGATCATCGCCCAGTCCTCGAACATCGGGACCTCGGAGATCGCCCAGCGCCTCGGGGAGAGCCGATTGCTCGGTCAAGTGGGCAACCTCGGCTTCGGCAAGCCGACGGGCCTCCACTTCCCGGGATCGTCGCCCGGGCTGGTGGTCGGCCCGGCACAGTGGACCGGCTCCACGATTGGGTCGCTCCCCATCGGGCAGGTCGACGCCGTCTCCGCCCAACAGCTCGCCGACGCCTTCAACGCCATCGCCAACGGGGGGGTGATGGTCCCGCCCCGCCTGGTGCGGGGAACGGTGAGCCCGTCGGGTGCGGTCACCCGGGTCCCGGTGGCCCCCGCCCACCGGGTGATCGCCCCCACCGCCGATGCCGAGCTGGTCAAGATGCTCGAAGGGGTCGTCAAGGGCGGGACCGGTGTCGAGGCGAAGATCGACGGGTACACGGTGGCGGGGAAGACCGGTACGGCCAACATCCCCTACGCCCACCGGCTCGGGTACATCCCCGGCGCCTTCTACGGGACCTTCGCCGGGTTCGCCCCCGCACGACGCCCGGTGCTGACCTGCGTCGTGGTGTTGAAGGAGCCCACACCACCCTACGGCGGTGCCGTGGCGGCGCCGGTCTTCGCCACCATCATGGGCTACGCGCTGCACCACTACGGGATCCCGACCGACACCATGCCCACGTCGGGCACGTCGAACGGGGCCTTCGGTCCCAGGGGTACGATCTCCGTGCCGCCTCAGGTCAAGACCGAGGGAGCGTGAGTGGTTTCGGCGCCCCGTCGGAGCGGCACGACATCGAAGTCCGCCGGAGGCGGCACCGTCGCCTGCGACCGCCGTGGGCAGTCGCTGCAGGCAGTTGTGAGCGCACCGTGGAACCCCGTCGACACCGAGACCCCGTCCCGCTCCGACGGCTGCTGAGCGGCGTCGCCGTTGCCGAGGTGCGCGGGGCGGCGTGGGACGTCGCGGTCGAGGCCGTCGAGCACGACAGCCGGGTGGTCGGTCCCGGTTCGCTCTTCTGTTGCCTCCCCGGTGCCGTCCACGACGGCCATCAATTCGCTGCCGCGGCCGCTGCAGCCGGTGCGTCGTGCCTGCTCGTCGAGCGCTTCGTCGACGTCGACCTGCCCCAGGTCCGAACCGTGCCAGGGGGAGCGAGGCCGGCGATGGCGAAGGCCGCCGCCGAGTTCTACGGCCACCCCGACCGGCGCCTGGCGGTCGTCGGGGTGACGGGGACCAACGGCAAGACGACTGTGGTCCACCTGCTACGGTCCATCCTTGAGCAGGCCGGGCGTCCGGCGGGGACCATCGGGACCCTGACGGGAACGCGCACCACGCCGGAGGCGCCCGAGCTCTATGCCCGGCTCGCCGGTTTCGTCGACGACGGGCTTACCGCCGTGGCGATGGAAGTGTCGTCGCACGCGCTGAGCCAGCACCGAGTGGACGGCATCGTCTTCGACGTCGCGGTCTTCACCAACCTCAGCCATGACCACCTCGACCACCACGGCTCCATGGAGGAGTACTTCGCCGCCAAGTCGCGGCTCTTCGAGCAGGGACGAGCGGACGCGGCCGTGGTGTGCGTGGACGACGTCTGGGGCAGACAGCTCGCCGGGCGCCTGGCTGGGCGGACGGTCACCGAGGTCCGGACCTCCGACGCCAGCGACGTCGAGCTCGGGGTCGGTCGGACGGTGTTCACGTGGGAGGGTCGACGGGTGTCCACGACGTTGACCGGCGACGTGAACGTGACCAACAGCCTGCTGGCGGCCGAGGCGGCACGACGGCTCGGTGTCGACGACGACACCATCGTGGCCGGACTGGGCGCCGCCGGTCCCGTTCCCGGTCGCATGGACGTCGTGGCGCGTCATCCGGTGACCGTGGTGGTCGACTACGCGCACACGCCTGACGGGCTGTCCACCGCGCTCGACAGCGCCCGGCGGTTGGCCGCCGAGCACCGGGTGGTGTGCGTCTTTGGCTGTGGAGGTGACCGCGACGCGGCGAAGCGCCCGGTGATGGGGGAGATCGCCGCGGGGCTGGCCGACGCGGTGGTCGTCACCTCGGACAACCCCCGCTTCGAAGACCCGGCGGCGATCATCGAGGCGATCGTCTCGGGCGCTCGGCGGGCGGTTCGGCCGCCAGGGGCCGCTCCCGTCGTGGTCGAGCCTGATCGCGGCCGCGCCATCGAGGTGGCGGTCGGGCTTGCCTGTCCGGGTGACGTCGTGCTGGTGGCCGGCAAGGGCCACGAGACGACCCAGGTGGTCGGAGACGTCGTCCGGCCCTTCGACGACCGGGTCGAGGTTCGTCGGGCTGTCGAGCACTGGGCGGAAGTGCATGCCCAGGAGCACGGCGGAGGGACTGGAGCCCGGGCGTGATCGCGCTCATGACGGCGGGCGGAGTCGCCCTGTGGATCGCCGTAATGGCGACGCCGGTGCTCATCCGGCTCCTCACTCGTCGGGGGATCGGCCAGCAGATCCGCGAGGACGGGCCGCAGGTGCATCTGGCCAAGGCAGGGACACCCACCATGGGCGGGATCACCGTCGTCGCCGCCGTCGTCCTGGGCTTCCTCGTTGCCCACGCCGTCCCCGGCGTGGCGCTCAGCCGATCGGGCTGGTTGGTGCTGCTGGCCGTGGTCGGTGCGGCGTCCATCGGGTTCGTCGACGACTGGGTGAAGGTCCGCAACCGCCGGAGCCTCGGGCTGAACAAGCGGGCCAAGTTCGGCGCCCAGGTGGCGCTCGGCGTGCTGTTCGCACTGCTCGCCGTCTACTGGGCGCATGCGTCGACGGCACTGTCGTTCACTCGGTACGACTCCTTCGGGGTCACCATGAACGTGGGATTGTGGGTGGTGTGGGCGACGCTCGTCATCGCCGGGACGGCCAATGCCGTCAACCTGACTGACGGGCTCGACGGGCTCGCCGCCGGGTCCGCGACGTTCTGCTTCGCCTGTCTTGCCATCATCGGCTACTGGCAGTTCCGCCACTTCTCGATCTACCGAGTGGGTGACGCGCTCGACATGGCACTGGCTGCCGTGGCGCTTGCCGGTGCCTGTCTCGGGTTCCTGTGGTGGAACGCCGCGCCGGCCAGGATCTTCATGGGAGACACAGGGTCGCTGGCGATCGGGTCGGGCCTCGCTGCGCTCTGCCTCCTCATGAACCTCGACCTGTTGCTCGTGGTCATCGGTGGTCTCTTCGTCATCGTGACCCTTTCGGTCGTCATCCAGGTCATCAGCTTCCGCCTCTTCCACCGGCGGGTGTTCCTCATGGCACCGCTCCACCACCACTTCGAGCTGCGTGGATGGCCTGAGACGACCGTCATCGTCCGCTTCTGGATCCTCGCCGGCCTCTTTGCCGCGCTCGGACTCGGGGTGTTCTATGCGGACTTCCTGTCCGTGGGGAGGCTGTGACCATGCCAGCAACGGCAGCGCGTCGGAGGTTCCACCACTCGGGAACCGTCATGGGCGAAGCTGAAGAGATGCCACGCCTCGCTCGGACGCGGCGCGTCACTGTCAGCGGGCTGCCCCTTCCCACCCGGCTCGCCGCCCTGGTCGCTGTGCTCTGCGTCTTCGGACTGGTGATGGTGGGGTCGGCGTCGCCGGTCATCTCGACCAGCCTCTACGGCTCGCCGTGGTCGATCCTTCTCAGGCAGGTGGTCTGGCTGGTCCTCGGCGTGGCCGCGCTCGCCGTCACCTCCCGGGTCGACTACCACGTCTGGCGCCGAGTGAGGGTGCCGTTGCTGGTCGGCACCATGGCGTTGCTGGTCGCCGTGCTCCTGCCCCATCTCGGCGTCACCTCGGGTGGATCGTCCCGGTGGATCGGCTTCGGTCAGCTCCGGCTCCAGCCCTCCGAGCTCATGAAGCTCGCACTCGTCGTCTTCGTCGCCGACTTGCTCACGCGGCGGGCCGAGTGGGTCTTCAGCCCGCGGGCGGTCGTGGCGCCGGTGGCCATCGTGCTCGGCATCTCGGCCGTCCTGGTCCTCAAGCAGCCGGACATGGGGACGGCCATGGTGTTGTGCTGCATCGCCTTCGGGCTCCTCTTCCTCGGTGGTGTCCGGATGAAGTCGCTGTGGCGTCTGGCCGCCGGCCTCGTGCTCGCTGCGATCGTCCTCGCCATCGTCGACCCGTACCGGCGTGACCGGATCCTGTCGTTCCTCAATCCCAGCGCCACCCGCTCGGGTTCCGGCTACCAGGTCTGGCAGTCGCTCATCGGACTGGGGTCCGGGCACCTGTTCGGGCTCGGACTGGGCGGTGGTCGCCAGAAGTGGGGACTCCTGCCCAACGCCCACACCGATTTCATCTTCTCGGTGGTGGGCGAGGAGCTGGGCTTGGTCGGTGCCGTGCTCCTCCTCGCCCTCTTCCTCGGCTTCGCCTGGACCGGTCTCCGCATCGCTGCGGGCGCCCCCGACCGGTTCGGAGGGCTCTTGGCCGCCGGGATCGTGATCTGGATCATGAGCCAGGCGATCATCAACGTGGGTGCGGTCATCGGCCTGCTTCCCGTGACCGGCATCCCGCTTCCCTTCATCTCCTTCGGGGGCTCTTCGCTGGTCATCGTGCTGGCAGGGAGCGGCATCCTGCTCAACGTGGCTCGGTCCGACCAGCCGGCGCGCCGCGCCGCGTCGGCGTCCCGGAGTGCGGGTGCGCGCCGTGCCGGCGGTCACCTCGGCGTCGTCGGTGCCCGCCCCGCACCTGCCCGTGCCGGGGCCCGCACTCGTCCTGCCGGTGCCGCCGGTGCGCACCCTCGTCGCGCCGGGGCCCGCCCTCGTCCCGCCGGTGCCCGCCCCGCACCTGCCCGTGCCGGGGCCCGCCCTCGTCCCGCCGGTGCCGCCGGTGCCCGCCGGTCCGTGCCGGAGCGCCGACGACCGGTCCAGGCGTGACCGCCCGACGGTTCGCCGTGATCGCCGGCGGCGGCACGGCCGGGCACGTGCAGCCGGCACTGGCGTTGGCCGAGGCCCTGGTCGAGCGGGGTCACGCCCGTGACGAGGTACTGCTCGTCGGGTCGGCCCGTGGCTCGGACCGGGTCGTCATGGAGGGCCGTGGCTTTCCCGTCGACGTCCTGCCCGGCCGGGGTGTCGCTCGGTCGCTGGCGCCGAGGGCGCTCGTCAGGAACCTCGGTGCTGTGGCCGGTATCGGCCTCGGCGTGGTCCGCTCCCTCGGTCTCGTGCGCTCGGCTCGGCCGTCGGTGGTCGTGGCCGTGGGCGGCTACGCCAGTGTCGGCCCGGCGTTCGCCGCGCTGGCCACCGGTACGCCGCTCGTCGTCGTCAACGTCGACGCCGTCCCCGGTGCGGCCAACCGGCTCTTCGGCCGCTTTGCTGCTGCGTGCCTGGTCGGGTGGCCGGGGACCGGCCTGCCGCGGGCAGTGGCGACGGGGACCCCGGTACGCCCCGAGATCACCGCCGTGGCCCGCGACGCCGATGGGCGCCGAGCTGCCCGCCGACAGCTCGGTCTTCCCGAGGACCGTCCGACCGTGGTGGCCTTCGGAGGTTCGCTCGGGGCGAGGCGGGTGAACGAGGCGGTCGCCGGCATGGCGGCGCGTTGGGACGGCCGTGAGGACCGCTCCGTCTACCACGTCGTCGGACGCCGCGACTGGGACGCCGGTATCGGGTGCACGGGTCCCGGCCCGATCGTCCGGGTTTCCTACGAGGAGCGGATGGCGTTGGTGTACGCCGCTGCCGACCTCGTGATCTGTCGGGCTGGGGCGATGACGGTCGCCGAACTGGCGGCTGCCGGGGTGCCGGCCGTCCTGGTTCCCCTCCCCGGCGCGCCCGGTGACCACCAGAGCGCGAACGCCCGGGTGCTCGAGCGCGGCGGTGCCGCGACGGTGGTGACCGACGCCGAGTGCACCCCGGAGCGCCTGACGGGGCTGGTCGACGGCCTGCTCGACAGGCCCGAGCGACTGGCCGCCATGGCGGACGCCGCTCGGGCGCTCGCACCGGTGGATGCCGCTGGCGCCGGGGCCGAGGTGATCGAGACGTGTGCACGTCGACGCTGGTGGACCAGGGAGGTGTCGTGAACCGTTCGACGCTGCGGCTCGACGCCGGGCCGGTGCGGGTCCACGTGGTGGGCGTCGGAGGGGCAGGCATGAGCGCCATCGCCGCCGTGCTCGCTGCCATGGGGCACCAGGTGACCGGGAGCGACGTGAAGGACACGCCGGTCCTCGACCGGCTTCGGCGGCTGGGCATCGAGGTGGCGGTGGGCCACGACGCCGCCCACGTCGCCGACTGCGACGTCGTGACCGTGTCGACGGCCGTGCCCTCCACCAACCCGGAAGTCGCCGGGGCGCGTCGGGCAGGGGTGCCCGTGCTGCACCGGTCGGAGATGCTCGCCGCCATCGCCTCGTTGCGTCGGTGCCTGGCCGTGTCGGGCACGCACGGCAAGACGACCACCGCGTCGATGGTGGCGCTGGCGCTGGTCGAGGCGGGACTACGACCCTCGTTCCTCATCGGTGGCGACGTCAACGAGATCGGCACCAACGCGGTGTGGGACACCGGCGAGTGGTTGGTGGTCGAGGCGGACGAGAGCGACGGGACGTTCCTCGCCCTCGCTCCGGAGATCGCCGTGGTGACGAACGTCGAAGCCGACCACCTCGACCACTACGGCTCGTTCGACGCACTGCGCCAGGCGTTCGGTTCGTTCCTCGCCAGAGCGGCGGCAACGGTGGTGGGCGGCGACGACCCGGTGGCCGCCGAGCTCGGCCGGGCTGCCGGTGCCGTGCTGGTGGGGACCGCTCCGGGGTGCGACTACGTCGTCTCCCAGGTCCGCCCAGGGCGCAGCTCCATCTCCTTCGAGCTCTCCGGCCCCTTCGCCCCGGCCGCCGTCCCGGTCCGCCTGGCGGTGCCCGGGCTCCACAACGCCCGCAATGCAGCCGTCGCGGTGGCTGCTGCCGCGGCCGTCGGGGTACCGGTCGCCGAGGCAGCGCGTGCGCTCGCCCGCTTCGCCGGGGTGGCGCGGCGCTTCGAGTTCCGCGGGGAGGCACATGGGGTGACGTTCGTGGACGACTACGCGCACCTGCCCACCGAAGTCGCCGCCGCGCTCGACGCTGCCGCGTCAGGGGGCTGGCGGCGGGTCGTGGCGGTGTTCCAACCCCATCGCTACAGCCGGACGGCGGCGTTGTGGCGCGCCTTCGGCCCGGCCTTCCAACGGGCCGACATCGTCGTCGTGACCGACGTGTTCGGCGCCGGCGAGGAGCCTGTCCCCGGCGTCACGGGCCGCCTGGTCGCCGAGGCCGTCCGGGAGGCCTCCCCCGGGACGCCGGTCGTCTTCGTCGACGATCGCGCCGAGCTGCGCCGGACGATGGTCGAGCTCCTCGAGGCCGGCGATCTTTGCTGCACCCTCGGGGCGGGTGACCTCACGTCGCTCCCCGACGAGCTCCTCGAGGACCTGACGCGGTGACAAGTTCGGGCGACCTCGTACGGCTGGGCCGTGCGCTCGGTTCGTTGGCCACTCGCGACCGACCCCTCGGCGCCTTGACCACGTACCGGGTTGGTGGTCCGACTGCCCTGCTGGCCGAGCCGGCCACCCACGAGGAACTGGCGGCGGTGGCACGAGCGGTGGCCGGGTCAGAGGTGCCGGTGCTCGTCGTCGGGCGGGGGTCGAACCTGCTCGTGGCCGACGGCGGCTTTGCCGGGCTCGCCATTCGGCTGACCGGCCGGTTCGAAGAGATCGAGCTGGCGGGGGTGACGGTGCGGGCCGGCGGGGCCGCCGCGCTGCCGGTCGTCGCTCGCCGGACTGCCGCTGCCGGCCTGACCGGGCTCGAGTGGGCCGTCGGGGTACCGGGCTCGGTGGGCGGGGCCGTTCGCATGAACGCCGGCGGCCACGGCTCCGACACGGCGGCCACGCTCGTCTCCTACCGCTGGACCGACCTTGCTACCGGGGCGTGCCACGAGGCTCCTGCTGCTGCCCTCGGTGCCCGCTACCGCTCGACCACGGTCGCCACCGCGCACGTCGTGACCGAGGCCGTCCACGCCCTGCGCGAAGGCGACCCCGCTGGCTCGGCTGAGCTCATCGCCGACATCGTCCGATGGCGGCGGGCGCACCAGCCTGGTGGGGCCAACGCCGGTTCGGTGTTCGCCAACCCGCACGAGCGCCCGGCAGGGGCGCTCATCGAGGAAGCCGGGTTGAAAGGGTTTCGGATCGGCACGGCGTCCGTGTCGACCAAGCACGCCAACTTCGTGCAAGCCGACGAGGGCGGGAGCGCGGCCGACGTCCTGGCCGTCATCGAGCACGTCCGTGCCACCGTCCTGCGCCACGCCGGCGTCACCCTGCGGACCGAGGTCGTCCTGGTCGGCTTCTCCGACGACAGAGCCACTGGGAGGGGGGCGGTGCCGTGACGCCGCCCGCCGCCGGCACCAAGCGGGCAGTGCCGGCCGTCGATCCGCGCATCCGCCAGCGACGAGCCGCCGTCAAGCGGCGGGTCGACCGGCGCCGGCTGGTCGTCGTCGTGACGGTGGTCGCCGTCGTCGTCCTGGCGGTGGCAGCCGTGGCGATCCTGCACTCACCGTGGCTCAGCGTCCGACGGGTGCAGGTGGTCGGTTCCCATCCCGAGACGCCGACGGCGGTGATCGTGCACGCTGCCGACCTGGGCGGCCACCCGCCGCTGGCCGACGTCGACCTGGCAGCAGTGGCTGGACGAATCGAGGCGCTTCCCTTCGTCAAGAGCGCCCGGGTCACCCGGTCGTGGCCGAGCACGGTCAGGATCGCCGTGACCTCCCGGGTGCCGTCCCTGGTGATGGCCGTCCCGGGCGGTGGGTGGGCGGAGCTCGACCGCTCGGGCAGGGTCCTCGCCCGAGTGGCGGCCCGCCCGGGTGGACTGGCGCTCCTCACCGTCCAGCAGGCCCACGGAACGCTGGCGCCTCCGGCTGTCGGGACGTCGGTGGCAACCTTCGCACGCGCCGGAGTCGAGGTGGCAGCCACCCTCCCGCCGGCTTTTGCCGGCCAGGTCACCGCGGTCACCGAGCTGCCAGCAGGGACGGTCGACTTGTCGTTGACCTCGGGCCTGACCGTGGTCCTGGGGACCGCCGCCGACCTGCACGCGAAGTACGTCGACGTGGCGTCGATCATCGCCGGGGCGCCGCTGCACGGGGCCAAGACCATCGACGTGAGCATTCCCCAGTCGCCGACCGTGTCCGGCTCGTGACGGTCCGGTGTACCGTGTGGCATCGCCGGGGCGCGCCATTCGGCGCCGACCGTTGCTTGACCGGTCAACGGGGTCACCGTATCGTTGACAGTGACCCGCCGGTTGGAACGGTTTCAACCTTTGGCCGAGGGTGAGGGATTCCATGACCGTTCCTGCGCAGAACAATTATTTCGCTGTCATCAAGGTGGTCGGCGTGGGTGGCGGCGGGGTCAACGCGGTCAACCGGATGATCGAGGCGGGCCTCAAGGGCGTCGAGTTCATCGCCACCAACACCGACGCCCAGGCGCTCCTGATGAGCGATGCCGACCTGAAGCTCGACATCGGTCGCCAGCTCACCCGCGGACTGGGTGCGGGGAGCGATCCCGAGGTGGGGCGTCTCGCCGCCGAGGAGCACCGGGCGGAGATCGAAGAGGCGCTCAAAGGCGCCGACATGGTGTTCATCACGGCGGGCAAAGGTGGCGGGACCGGCACCGGTGCGGCACCGGTGGTCGCGGAGATCGCCAAGAGCCTCGGCGCCCTCACCATCGGCGTGGTCACCCGTCCCTTCACCTTCGAGGGCCGACGCCGGTCGGTCCAGGCCGAGCAGGGCATCCAGAACCTGAAGGAGAAGGTGGACACCCTGATCATCATCCCCAACGACCGCCTGCTGAGCGTCTCCAGCGAGAAGACCTCGATGATGAACGCCTTCAAGATGGCGGACGAGGTGCTGATGCAGGGGGTCCAGGGCATCACCGACCTCATCACCGTGCCAGGGCTGATCAACACCGACTTCGCCGACGTCAAGATGATCATGTCCAACGCCGGCACGGCGATCATGGGGATCGGGTCCTCGACCGGCGAAGGCCGTGCCGTCAACGCGGCCCGAGCGGCCATCACCAGCCCGTTGCTCGAGGCCTCGATCGAGGGTGCCCGGGGGATCCTCCTCAACATCGCCGGCGGTCCCGACCTCGGGCTCTTCGAGGTCAACGAAGCCGCCGAGATCATCCACGGCGTGGCCCACCCCGACGCCAACATCATCTTCGGCAGCGTCATCGACGAAGAGCTGGCCGACGAGGTCCGGGTGACGGTGATCGCCGCCGGCTTCGAGCGGTGGGAGGCCCAGGGTCGCCCTGCGGCGGCTGCCCGCGCCACGGGCGACGAAGGACGCAGCCGCGTGCTGGGCCTCGAGACACCCAAGCAGGACATCTTCGCACCGCCCGACGACGAGCTCGACCTCGGCGACGACGACTTCGACGTGCCGTCGTTCCTCCGCTGAGGAGCGAGGCCACGTCGGTGGTGGGGCCGGCTGCGGCCGGCACCGAGGTCGTGGTCCTGCCGGGTGGGGTGGTCGCCGCCTGGTCCGACCGGAGCGCCGGTGACCTGCGTCCGGTCCCCGCTGCCGACGGACCGGTCCGTTCGCTGCTTGCCCGCTTCGCCGGAGGGCCCAGTTTCGCCCGCGGGCTCCATGCCTCGTCGGAGGACGTCCCCGTCATCTGGCTCCGCCAGGTGCACGGGGATGGTGTCGTGGTCGTCGACCCGGGGTCGGACCCGAGCGGGATCGAGGGAGACGCCTTGGTGGCACCGGCAGGTACCCGAGCAGCCCTCGCCGTCCTCACGGCCGACTGCGGGTCGGTAGCACTCGCCGGCGACGACGGCAGTGCCGCCGCCGTGCATGCCGGCTGGCGGGGCGTCGCTGCCGGGGTGGTCGATCGGGCGGTCGAGGCGTTGGTCACCCAGGGGGCGACCCGGGTGTCGGCCGCCTTCGGTCCGTGCGTGCACCCGTGCTGCTACGCCTTCTCGGCCGACGACCTGGACGCCGTCGCCGACGGCCTCGGTCCCTCGGTGCGGGGAGTGACCGCGGCGGGGGAACCGGCGCTCGATCTCCCGGCCGCGCTGACGGCTGCCATCTCCCGTTCGGGGGCGGAGCTGGTCGGCACCGTCGACCGCTGCACGGCGTGCTCGGGGCGTGACTTCTCCCACCGAGCCCGGAAGGACCACGGTCGCCAGGCGCTCGTCGTCTGGCCCGGCGGCGCGGGGAGGGGAGTGGGTTGACCGTGCCCGCCGATCTGTCCGCCGCCGTGGCGGGGCGGCTTGCCGTCGTCCGCGACCGCATCGAAGCGGCGGGAGGCGACCCGGAACGAGTCCGAGTGGTCGCCGTCACCAAAGGCTTCGGGCCCGAGCACGTCGAGGCGGCGCTGGCCGCCGGGGTAGACGACATCGGGGAGAACTACGCCGCCGAGCTGCTGGCCAAGCGAGCCGCGGTGCCTGACGCCCGCGTGCGGTGGCACTTCCTTGGTGCGATCCAGCGCAACAAGGTGGCTCGGCTGGCTCCGGTGGTGTGGTGGTGGCACGGGGTCACCCGCCTCGAAGAGGGCACTGCGGTGGCACGTCGCCGAAGCGGGGCGTCGGTCCTCGTCGAGGTCGACGTGACCGGTTTGCCGGGCCGGCGGGGCTGTCCGCCTGGCGAGGTGGGCGACCTGGTCGCAGCGCTCGTCGACCACGGCGTCCCCGTCGTCGGCCTGATGACGGTGGGAGCGCCGGGGGCAGACGAGCGCACCCGGCGCGGCTTCGCCGAGCTCCGACGGCTTGCCGATCGCCTCGAGCTTCCCGAGCGCTCGATGGGCATGTCCGACGACCTCGAGCTGGCGGTTGCCGAGGGCGCGACGGTCATCCGGGTCGGCCGTGCCCTCTTCGGCGACCGTCCACCGTTGCCAGGTCCGGCGCAGTAGGATCGGTGGCGGAGGGACGCCGATGCCAGCTTCGTTCATGCGCAAGACAATGGCCTATCTGGGTCTCGTCGACGACGATTACGACGACTATGACGACTACGACCTGCGGGGACCGTCCGTCGTCGGCCGGGCCGCGCAGCGGCCACTGGTGCTGGACGAGCCCGAGGAACCGGTGGCGATGCCGACGCCTCGGATCCGCGCCTTGGGCCGTGACGACGTCCCGGTGACCAGCCCGCCCACCGGGGTGGTCGCGCCCCGACCGGCGGCCGTGCGGCCGATCACGCCCGAGGCTGCCGGAGCACGCGTGCACGTGGTCGCTCCACAGCGCTTCGCAGACGCGCAGGAGATCGCCAATCGGGTCATGGGTAACCAGCCGGTCATCGTCAACCTGCAGAACGTCGAGCGCGACCTGCAGCGGCGGATGATCGACTTCTGCAGCGGCGTCACCTACGCGCTGTCGGGCACCATGGAACGAGTAGCGCAGGAGGTGTTCCTGCTGACGCCGTCCAACGTCAAGGTGTCTGACGAGGAACGCCGGCGGCTCGCCGAGCGAGGACTGGTCTCGTCCTGACTTCCGACCTGACAACCTCGCGCTCCGTGGGCAGGTCGTCGTGCGCCTGATCGGGTACGTCCTCGAGCTCTACGTCCTGGCCCTGATCGTCTACTCGCTGCTGAGCTGGTTCCGACCCCGGCCGGGTTCGCCGGTACGGACGCTCGAGCGGGGCCTGTCGGCGATCTGCGACCCGGTGCTCAACGTCGTTCGGCGGATCATCCCGACGGCCACCATCGGTGGAGTCGGTCTCGACCTGTCGGTGCTGGTGGTCGTCCTCGTCCTCGAGCTGGTCCTCATCCCGCTCTTCCTCCGCTGACGTAGTCTGCTCCGCTGACGCAACCTCCTCGGGCAGCGCCGTCGACCCCGGCGGGCTCCCTGCCTCGGGTCGCCAGGGAGATGCCCCGCTCTCGTCCGGCGGTACGGGTACCATGGCGGGTATGGACGCCTCGCAGTCAGCGCTCGACTCGCTCCGAACCGTCGAGTTCCGAGAGACGCTCAAGGGCTACCACCGGGACGACGTCGACGAGTACCTCGAAAAGGCCGCCGTCGAAGCAGAAGGCCTCCAAGAGCAGATCCGGCAGATGGGCGAACGGCTGCGTCAGGCAGGGGAGCGGATCGCCCAGCTCGAGGCCGCACTCGAGGAGCAGGCGACGGCCGAACCGTCTGGATCGGCCGTGCCCGACGAGACGCTCCAGCGTACGCTCCTGCTGGCCCAGCGCTTCGTCGACGAGACCAAGGCCGACGCCGAGGCGCACGCGCACAAGTTGGTCGCCGATGCCGAAGAGCACGCCCGAGCGCTCGTGGCGGATGCCGAGGCCAGGGCGACGGAGCTTGCCTCCGAGGCCGAGCGTCGTCTCCGCGACGAGATCGGCCGCCTCGAGGGCATCAAGTCCCAGCTGTCGAGCGACGTCGAAGCGATGGCCCGCCATCTCGAAGGTGAGCGGACTCGGCTGCGGAGCGCGCTCACCGACGTGTTGCGCTGGGTCGACGAGAACGTCAAGCCGGCATCCTCGCTGACCGCTGGTCGACCCCGCTCCGGTGCGCCGACCTCAGGGGCCCCCACGCCTCCGCCACCCCGCCCGTCTGGCCCAGCCGGCGGCGGGTCCCGCCCGGTCAACCCACCCAACCAAGCTGGGGCTCCAGGGACGGCCTCGGGGACGTCGGAAGAGCACGTCAGGGCCGTCTGAGCATCCCGGCGGAGCGGGTCCGCTTCCGATTCCGAAGCGGGCTATCGGCTCTGGCGAGGTCTGGTCGAGCCCAACGTCGAGCCCAACGTCGAGCCACCGTACGGACATCCCACCGGCCGACAGATCAGATTGCCCCGTCAGCCCTCTCGCGGTAGCGTCTTCGGCTCACCCGCGGGTCGACTCTGGCCGGGGTGGGGGAACAGGACCGGGTTTGCGGTCGTTGTAGGCCCAGGACGGCGGTGCCGAGGAAGGGCCCCGGGCAGCGACAGGGAAGACGACGACCGCACCAACCAAGCCGGTCGTGGACAGTGGTGACACGACGTCTACGGAACCGGCAGCAACGAGACATCGAGCACCCCTCCGGGGGTTCGTCTGCCGACGAGGAAGAGGGTCACGAGGACTGTGAGCACACGCACATCCGAAACGAGTCGTTCGGCCGAAACCGGGCGCTCGGACGCTCCCCCTCCTGAGACCGATCGGGCGAGGGTGAAGGCCGCCTCGCCCGCGGTCGTGCCGGCCAGGGCCGCGACGTCGCCCACCGTGACCAAGTCGGCTGCCACCAAGGCAGCCCCGACCAAGTCGGCTGCCACCAAGGCAGCCCCGACCAAGTCGGCTGCCACCAAGGCA
>JBMFXC010000018.1:30104-36171 GCA_049964655.1 Acidimicrobiales bacterium | reverse complement strand
AATTCCCGTGCCGATCCCGTCGACGACGCAGTGGATCATGCTACTGACGCGTCCGGTGGTGCCAAGGCGGGGCTCTCGTCGGCGTGGTTTCGGCGGTCGTTCGTCAAATTTTGTTTGACGTCTTTGGACGGGCTTCGTACCATTGGCAGTCATCGGAGCAACGAGATGCTCCGTGTCCGCGGGAGGACCGGATCGTTGCATTTGGTGAGGGTGGTCGGCACGGTGGAAGGCGGGTCACCCTGTCGACCAAGCCGGCATCCAGGCTCCGGAGCGGCAGGGAGGGTCAGGTGAGTGATCGCTGGGGGGTGGCACCGTCGTTCGACGAGGACGGTGGCGACCAGACGGGCGCGCTCCTACGCCCGACAAGGTTCTTGCGCGTGCCGACGATCCGAGCCCGCTCGATGCGGTCGGTGGCTGTCGACCGGTCCGTGCGGCAGGCGGGCGACCGAGCGCTCGGTGAGATCGCCTGGCGGCACCGGTTCGAGCAGGTGATCTCTCGGTCGAGGGACGCCTTCATCGAGGTCGACGGCGACGGCATCGTCACCGAGTGGAACCGGCGGGCAGAGGAGATCCTCGGTTGGGAGCGGGACGAGGTCGTGGGACGGCCCATCACCGACCGGGTGTTGCGGGCCGAGGTTGCGCGTTCCGTGTTCACTGACGCGGCCACCACCTATGCCGAGCTGATCAACCGGGACGCGCTCCCCGGCCGGGACCATCGCTCAGACCGCTTGGACGTGGAGTTCGTGCACAAGGACGGGCGCTGCGTCGTGGTCACCGGCACCATGTTCGCGACGACCTTCGGCGGTGAGCGGCGGATCGGGGGGTTCATCCACGACCTCTCCGAGCAGCGGGCAGCCGAGCAAGCGCTGGCGCACGCCTACCTCCACGACTCGCTCACCGGTCTCCCAAACCGTGCCCTGTTCAGCTACCGGCTCGCCTACGCCGTGGCGGAGGCGCGGGGTAGTGCCGACAGGGTCGCCGTCGTCGTGCTCGACCTGGACCGGTTCAACTCGGTCAACGACGCGCTCGGTCACGAGGCCGGTGACGACCTGTTGGTCGCCGTGGCCGAGCGGTTGCGGTCCGAAGGGCGCGACGCCGAGCTCGTGGCACGGTTCGGCGCCGACGAGTTCCTGGCGTTCTTCACCTCCTGCGACGGCGATGCCGAGCACCTTGCCGCCCGTTTCGCCAGCGGCGTCCATGCGGCGCTCGGGGAGCCGTTCGTGGTCGAGGACGTCGAGGTGTTCCTGAGCGCCTCGATCGGCGTGGCCGTCGCCGACGGCACCACCGGGGCGACGGCACTGCTCACCAACGCCGAGTCGGCCATGTACCGGGCGAAGAGCCGGGGCGGCTCGGGGGTAGAGACGTTCGGCGAGGCGATGCGCATCGAGGTCGTCGACCGGATGACCACCGAGCACTCCCTCCACCGGGCCCTCGAGCGCAGCGAGCTGACCGTGTACTACCAGCCGGTGGTGGACG
Organism: Acidimicrobiales bacterium; assembly: GCA_049964655.1. Taxonomy (GTDB): domain Bacteria; phylum Actinomycetota; class Acidimicrobiia; order Acidimicrobiales; family RAAP-2; genus JAJZJT01. The sequence continues at coordinate 34,695 of JBMFXC010000018.1, read as the reverse complement.
TCAACGACCAACGGCCCGTGGGTGTCGAGGCCCTCGTGCGTTGGCAACATCCCGAGCAGGGCCTCGTTGCTCCGTACCGTTTCATTCCGGTTGCCGAGGAGAGCGGGCTCATCATCCCGATCGGCGCGTGGGTGCTCGAAGAAGCGTGCCACCAGCTCCGTCGCTGGCAGCAGGGAGGGCCGTCGGGCCTGCGAGGGATGGTGGAGGTCAACCTGTCGGCGCGCCAGATCGACCACCCGGACCTCGTAGCGACGGTCGAACGGATCCTGGCGAGCACCGGGCTGGCGGCGGACCGGTTGACCCTCGAGATCACCGAGAGCGCGCTCATGCGTGACGCGGCTGGAGCGCTGGACGTCCTCCGGGCACTGAAGGAGCTCGGCGTCTCCCTGGCCATCGACGACTTCGGGACGGGCTACTCCTCCCTCAGCTACCTGCAGCGCTTCCCGCTCGACATCCTGAAGGTGGACAAGTCGTTCGTCGACGAGCTGGGGACGGGCACCGGGGGGGGCGAGGAGATCGTCTCGGCCGTGGTCAGCCTCGCCCACACGCTGGGCCTCAAGGTCGTGGCCGAGGGCGTGGAGACCGAGCCCCAGTTCGCCGTGTTGCGCGACCTCGGGTGCGACTACGTCCAGGGCTACCTGTTCTCGCGGCCCGTCGCGGCTGCCGTCCTCACCGAACAGCTCGGGTTGGCCGCGGCTGAGTGAGCCCCGGCCGGGGATCCCCCGGCTGCCGTCCTGAGGGGTCGACGAGCGCAGCGACCGGACCGGTTGGACCGGTCGGTTCGGTCGCTGCCGAGTCGGGGAGACCGGATTCGAACCGGCGGCCTCCTGCTCCCAAAGCAGGCGCGCTACCAAGCTGCGCCACTCCCCGGTAGGCACCTACTCTGCCATGTGCGAGACCGGTCCGCTGTCTTCGCAGTGTTCGGCTGGACCCGGTAGCGTCGGCACGTGACCTCACTGGACGGCATGCGCTCGTCGTCGCCGCCGGACAGCGACCCGACGGTCCGCGTCGCCGTCTTCGACCTCGGGAGCACGTCGTTCCACCTGCTCGTGGTCGACGCCTGGCGAGACGGCACCCTCGCCCCGGTGGCCCGGCACCGGTCGCTCCTCCACCTCGGGGCCGACGTGGCACGGACCGGTTCGATCGCTCCCGAACGCGGTGCTGCCGCCGTGCGAACGTTGCGCCGACTGCACCGTGCCGCCGAAGGGGCCGGAGCTGACGTCGTGGTGGCCATGGCGACCGCCGCCCTCCGCGAGGCGGCCAACGGCCCAGCCCTGCTCGACCGCTTCGCCGCCGTACTGGGTGCTCCAGTCGTCCTGTTGAGCGGTGAAGAGGAGGCGCACCTCTGCCTGGTCGGCCAACGAGCCGGCGTGTGGGTCGGTCGCCAGCCCGTCCTGGGGATCGACCTCGGAGGGGGCAGCCTCGAAGCCGGCATCTGCGACGCGACGTCCGTGTTCGGGGTGACGAGCGTCGCCCTCGGTACGGGTCGCTTGCGGGGCGAGCTCGGGACCGGTGACGTGCTCGGAGAGGAGGGGCGGCGGCGAGTGGCGGCGGTGACCCGCGAGCGAGCCGCTGCCGTGGCCCAGTTGGTGGCCGACCACCCGGCCCCGGTGGCGCGGGTGATCGCCAGCGGGGGGACGGTTCGGGCGCTCGCTCGCCTGGCCCTCACGCTCCACCGGCCGCCACCACCGTCGGAGCTGGTCAACCGAGTGCCGGTCAACCAGGTCGAGCTGCCGGCTGCCCAGGTTGCCGAGCTCGCCGACCGGCTCGTCTCCACCGACCTCGACACGCGGCTGGCCCTGCCGGGCATGCAGGCCCGGCGGGCGGATCACGTGCCGGTGGGGGCGGTGGTGCTCGACACCGTGCTCTCTACGCTCGATCTCGACCGGGTGGTGGTCAGTGAGTGGGGCCTGCGCGAGGGCGCCGTGCTCTCCGCGCTCGCCCTCCGCAGTGGCCAGCCGGGCGAGCGGCCGGGGGCCGGTTGGCGGCCGGCCCTGCTTGCCTGACGGCGGCCGGCCCGATCAGCCGGCCATGCCGTTGGTGCCGGCCCGACCGGCCAGGGCCTCTGTTCCCTCGAGCATCCGCTCGACGTCTCCAGGCAGGAGCGGGGGACTGAAGAAGAAGCCTTGTGCAGTCGTGCAGCCTCGCTGAAGCAGGACCTTGCTCTGGTTGGAGGTCTCGACACCCTCGGCCACGACGTCGAGGCCGAGCCGGTGGGCCATCGAGATGATGGCGGCGACGAGGCTGCTGCTTTCGGCCTCGGGGCCGAGCACCTGGACGAAGGACTCGTCGATCTTGAGGGTCGAGACCGGGAAGGTGCCGATCCGGCTCATCGACGAGTTGCCCGTGCCGAAGTCGTCGATCGAGAAGCGGACACCGAGCCGGCGGAGCTGCTCGATGTTGCGGGGCGCGACGCCCGTTTCGTCGAGGACGACTCGCTGGGTGATCTCGAGCTCGAGCAGGGACGGGTCGAGGCGGGTAGCAGCGAGGGAGTGGCGCACGTTCTCGAACAGCTCGGGGTTGGCGAGGTCTCGTGAGGCCAGGTTGACCGACAGGCGAAGTGGTGGCATGCCGGCGTCGTCCCACCGCCGGAGCTGCCGGCAGGCTTCCTCGAGCACCCAGGTGTCGAGGGCGACGATGAGGTTGGACGACTCGGCCACCGGGATGAACGCCTCGGGCTCGAGGACGCCTCGTCGGGGATGGCGCCAGCGCACGAGGGCCTCCACCCCGACGACCTGGGTGGTCTTGAGGTCGATGTAGGGCTGGTAGAGGAGGAAGAACTCACCGACTTCGAGGGCAGCGCGCAGCTCGCCCTCGAGGTCGACCTCGCCGGTCGCCGAAGCGTCGTCCTGTGCGTAGAGGTGGAAGGTGTCGCGCCCGAGGGCCTTGGAGCGGTACATGGCCTCGTCGGCGTGGTTGAGGAGCTCGTCGTAGGTCGTCCCGTGCTGGGGGGCCAGGGCGACGCCGATGGAACCGGACGCCCGGACCTCGCGGCCGAAGACGTCGTAGGGGGCATGGAGCGCTTCGAGCGAACGCTGGGCCAACTGCTCGACGGCCTCTCGGTCGGAGAGACCGGGGAGCAGGACGGCGAACTCGTCGCCTCCGAGGCGAGCCACCGTGTCCTGGCGGCGCACCGTCTCGCACAGTCGCTGCCCGACCTGGCGGATGAGCTCGTCGCCGGTGGCGTGCCCCATGGTGTCGTTCACGCTCTTGAACTCGTCGAGGTCGATGAAGAACATGCAGAGCCCTTCCCCGGCTCGCCGGGCCCGGGCGAGCTCCTGACGGACCCGGTCCTCGAGAAGCCGCCGGTTGGGCAGTCCGGTCAGGACGTCGTGCCACGCCATGTGCGAGATGCGCTCGAGGAGGCGCGCATTCTGGAGCGACATGGCCGCCTGGTCGGCCAAGCCCGACAGTCGTTCGTGGAGGTCGCGGCCTCGGGTCACCGACGGTGGGCGGACCTTGGCGAAGTTGGCGGCGACGACACCGAGGAACTCGTCGGCGGCGACGAGGGGCGCCACGACCGAGGTCTCGGTGCCCGTACGCTCGAGGATCTGGCGCAGCACGGGGTCCTGGGTGAAGCGGTCGATGACGACGATGGAGCGGGTCTCCATCAGGTGACGCATCAGGGGCGTGTCCTCGACGGTCAGGGCGTCGGCCTGCCGGGCCGCTTCGTCGTCGGTGTCCTTCCCCGGGCTCGCCTCCGGGGCGGCTGGCTGGTCCGGCATGGTGGCACGAGGCGCTCCGACGGGCGCTCCCGGCGGAACGGGCCAGGCCGTGCGGGAGCGGACGACGAGCTCGCTGCGAGCGCCGTCCCACAGCATCACCGTCGCATGGTCGCAGCCGAGCACGGTGGTGGCCGAGTCGGCCAGCAGCTGGGCGACGGCATCGGTGCTGGTGAGGTGGGCGAGGGCCCCCGAGAACTCGAGCAGGGCTCGCCGGGTGGCGTCGCTGGCCCGGGCTTCTTCGAGGGCGGTGACGACGTCGAGGGCGGTTGCCGCGTACCCGGCGTACAGGGCGAGCATGCGCCGCTCGGACTCGAAGTAGCGGACGCCCGGTGGGAACACGGCGGCCAGCCGGCCGTAGCGACGGCGAGAGGAAGCGATGTCGACGATGAGACGTGAGCCGTCGCCGTCGTCGGGCACGTCGCGCCAGAGCTCGTTGGCGAGCACCTGGGCCTCGACGTCGTCGAAGCCGTGATGGTGGAGCTGGACGGGAGCCTCGGGCGAGGTCCTGACCACGAGGAGGTACTTGGGGGCACTCACGGCTCGCGCCGCCCGCGAGGTGATGCTGGCGAGCAGGGTGTCGATGTCTTCTTCGCCGAGGAGCTCGGCTGCCGTCGAGAACACGCCCTCGAGGCGCTCGCTCATCTGCTCGAGCTGCGAGCGCAGCTGGGCGATCTGGGTCGCGGCGTCCACGACGAGCCCGGTGTCGTTCGTCGCCCAGGCGGCGAAGGGTTCCCCGGTACCGGGGCCGGAGGTGCTCTCGGGCGGGGCCAGCCCTGGCTCGGGGGCCAGCCCTGGCTCGGGGGCCAGCCCTACTTCCTCGGGCGCAACGCCCCGTTCCCATGCGGCCTCGAACACGCTGGGTGCCG
>JBMFXC010000018.1:28365-30004 GCA_049964655.1 Acidimicrobiales bacterium | reverse complement strand
ACTTCCTCGGGCGCAACGCCCCGTTCCCATGCGGCCTCGAACACGCTGGGTGCCGTCTCCGGTGGCGGTGGCTGAGCAGTTGCGGCCTCCCAGGCCACCGAGTAGAGGCAGAACCGCCCACCGCGGGCTTGGCACTCGGACTCGGTGACCGTCGCCGGGGGGAGCCCGAAGACCACCGGCACCTGGCTCAGCAAGCCCCTCGTGACGTCGCACAGGTGGGGATGGCGGCCGGCCATGAGCCGGGTGGTGGAGCGGAGCACGGCATAGGTCGAGCCGTGCTCGAGCACCTCGGTCGAGGTGACCCGGACCATCCGGTCGAGGGCGACGATCGTGTGCTCCAACAGGGCGGCGGGCGAACCGAGGGACCGGAGCTGGTCGGCGACCGGAGTGCCCAGGTGCTGGGCAAGCAGTTCTTCGCCGAGGTGGAGCCCGATCGACCCGTCGCCGGTCACCTGCGCACCCGCGTGCAGGAGGGTTACCGCCTCGTCGTAGGAGCTCCACGACGTGACGTCCTCGAGCTCTTCGGCGCCGCGACGTTCTCCGGCGACCGCCAGCATCTGGAGGACGCCCGCATCGCCGCTGAGCCGACGCACGTAGCGCACCAGCGTCGCGGTGAGCGCGCCGGAGATGTCCTGGTGGTCCGGTCCTGCCCCGGCGGACCCCCGGAATCCGCTCACCATCCCTCGCTGCTCACCTCCCCCGGCGCATGGAGCCCCAGGGGGCCATGCTACCCAACGTCTCCACTGCGTCACCACGCACTGTGGTAATTACGGTCGTGATCCGGAGCCTCGACGGGTTGACGCGAGTGCCGAACGACCAGTCGTACCTTGGTGGGCCGGAAGCCCGATACCCCGCCACGACCGATCCCGTCGGTGAGCTCGGCGCCCACCTTGGATCTCCTCCACCGCCCGCGCTGGTCTGTCTGCCCCTCGTGCTCTGCCCTGGCACTCTGCCCGGTGGTCGGTCTCCGTCGCCACTGGCACCGGACCCGGTGGGTCACGATGCGCCGACAAGAGGCCGCGCGCCTGCTGCGGCAACCTTCCGAGATCGTACCTCTCCGGCAACGGCGATGCACGGGTCCGGTCGGCGGTTGGTGGCGTGGCCTCTAGGGTTGGGGTCATGAAACTTCCCGACGTACCGCTGCGCACCCTCGGAGGCGAGGAGACCTCCCTCGACGCCTTCCGGGGAACGGCGTTGCTGGTGGTGAACGTGGCCTCCAAGTGCGGTCTCACCCCGCAGTACGAAGGGCTCGAACGCCTGCAGGAGACCTACGCCGGGCGGGGGTTCACCGTGCTCGGGTTCCCCTGCAACCAGTTCGCCGGCCAGGAGCCGGGCAGCTCCGAGGAGATCGCCACCTTCTGTTCGGTCACCTACGGGGTCACCTTCCCGCTCTTCGAGAAGGTCGACGTGAACGGCGAGGGCCGGCACCCGCTCTACGCGGCGCTGACCGCCGCGCCCGACGACGACGGCGTGGCCGGTGACGTCCAGTGGAACTTCGAGAAGTTCGTGGTCTCGCCGGAGGGCGAGGTCCGACGCCGGTTCCGGCCCACCGTCGACCCCGAGGCGGCCGAGGTGCTGGCGGCCATCGAGGCGGTCCTCCCTGGCTGAGCCGACGGCCTCCCTGGCTGAGCCGACGGCC
>JBMFXC010000018.1:0-28265 GCA_049964655.1 Acidimicrobiales bacterium | reverse complement strand
CCTCCCTGGCTGAGCCGACGGCCTCCCTGGCTGAGCCGACGGCCCCGGTCGTCGTCCCGGCACCACCGGCCAACTGCAGCTCGCCGGCCGCCCGGAGCTCACCGGCCGCCCGGAGCTCACCGGCCGGATGTCCACCCGCCCGGCCTACCTGGCTGTTGGCACATCGTCTGCCCGTACACTGACCGCGATGGAGCCCGGCGGTCACCGCCGGGGATGGCTCCGGCGGCTCTTCCCGTACCTGTGGGCGCACCGGCGCGCCCTGGTCCTCGCCGTCGTCGCGTCGGCGGTCTCGATGACGGTCCTCTCGGTCGTCCCTGTGGTCCAGCGGGACGTGGTCGACGACGTCGTCCGGGGGCGCATCGGGTCGTTGGGACCGCTCGTGCTGGTGCTCGTCGGCCTCGGCCTCCTGCGCTTTGGCGCGACGTTCGTCCGACGGTTCATGGGTGGCCGGCTCGCCTTCGACGTCCAGTACGACCTGCGCACCGCTCTCTTCGACCACCTCCATGCGCTGGACCTGGGCACGTTCGATCGTCTCCAGGTGGGCCAGCTCGTGTCGCGTGCCAACGGGGACCTCTCGCTGATCCAGCAGCTGCTGGCGTGGGGACCCCTCGTGCTGGGCAGCCTCCTCCAGCTCCTGGTCTCGCTCGCCATCATGCTCGCCCTCTCGTGGGAGCTCGGGCTGCTGGTGCTGACGGTGCCGGTGGCCACCTTCCTCGTGGCCATGCGCATGCGGGAGGCTGTCTTCCCCTCGAGCTGGGACGCCCAGGCCCGTGAGGCGGAGATGACCACGCGGGTCGAGGAAGCCGTGACCGGCGTCCGGGTGGTCAAAGGCTTCGGCCAGGAGGGCGCCGAGCTCGGTCGCCTGGTCTCCTCAGTCCGGGCGATGTTCGGCGCCAGGGTCCGGACCGTCAGGCTGCGGGCTCGCTTCAGCGCGCTCCTCCAGACGATCCCGTCGCTCGGTCAGCTCCTCGTCCTCGTGGTCGGAGGTCTTTTCGCCCTGCACGGCCGGCTCTCGCTCGGCACCTTCGTGGCGTTCACGACGTACCTCGTGCAGCTCACCGCACCCGCCCGCATGCTGGCCGGCATCCTCACCGTCGGGCAGATGGCGCGGGCCGGTGTGGAGCGGGTGACCGAGGTCCTCGACCTCGAGCCGTCGGTGGTCGAGCAGCCCGGTGCCGACGACCTCCCCGACGGGCCGGGACGAGTCACCTTCGACCACGTCACCTTCGAGTACCGGCCCGGCCAACCCGTCCTCGAGGACTGTTCCTTCGAGGTGGGTGCCGGCGAGACGGTCGCCATCGTCGGCCCGTCGGGCTCAGGCAAGTCGACGATCGGGCTCCTCGCCGCACGGTTCTACGACCCAACCGGGGGCGCCGTGCTCGTCGACGGAGTCGACGTGTCGTCGGTGACGCTGGCCTCGGTGCGTCGTCGCGTGGTGATGGCGTTCGAGAGCTCGTTCCTCTTCTCGGCCTCCCTGCGCGACAACATCGCCTTCGGACGACCCGACGTCGACGACGAGGACATCGTGTCGGCGGCCGAGGTGGCCGGAGCGCACGGGTTCGTGGAGGCCACGCCCGACGGGTACGGCACGGTCGTCGGGGAGCAGGGGCTCACCTTGTCGGGGGGGCAGCGCCAGCGCATCGCCCTGGCCCGAGCCGTCCTGTCGGACGCCGACGTCCTGGTGCTCGACGACGCGACCTCTGCCGTCGACAGCCGCACCGAGGCCGCCGTCCTGGCGGCGCTGGCCGAGCTGCGGCGGGGACGGACGACGATCATGGTGGCCCAGCGGCCGTCCACGCTGCGCCTGGCCGACCGGGTCCTCGTGCTGGAGGACGGCCGGGTGGTCGACGAAGGGACCTTCGACGAGCTCTTCTCCCGGAACGCCGCGTTCCGGGCGATGCTGGACGATGACGGAGGAGGCAGGTCCGCTCGAGATGCCGCCTCCGGCACCGTTGGCGCGCTCGTCCCACCCGAAGGGCAACCCGCCCACCGACGGGCGGCATCGCTCGGACCGGCCGGAGGCAACCTCGGGCCCGGCGGCGCCGGCGGCGCCGGCGGCGCCGGCGGCGTGGCCGGCGTGGCCGGCGTGGCCGGCGCACTGCCCCGGATGCCCGGAGGTGCCAGGAGCGGGCACCTCGGGAATGGGGGAGGGGGCGGGTTCGCCGCGGTGGCGCTCCTCGGACGACCGGCCACCGACGAGCTGCAGCGCCGCATCGACGCGCTCCCGCCAGTCGCCGACGACGCAGAGATCGACGTGACCGCGCAGGCAGGGGCGCACGGGGCGTTCTCCCTGGCCCAGTTCGTACGGCCGTGGCGGCGGCAGCTCGGGCTCGGCCTGGCCCTGGTCGCCCTCGACGCGGCGGCCACCCTGGCGGCGCCGATGTTGGTCCGCTACGGCGTGGACCGTGGGGTCCTCCGGCACTCGCTCGCTGCGTTGCTCGTCGTCTCAGGCGTCTTCGCCGCCGTGGCCCTCTTCGACTGGTGGGACATGTGGGCGGAGAACGTGGTGACCGGTCGGGGCGGCGAGCGCATGCTTGCCTCGTTGCGTGTGCGCATCTTCGCCCACCTCCAACGCCTCGGGCTGGACTACTACGAGCGCGAGCTGGCGGGTCGGACGCTGACCCGGATGACCTCCGACGTCGACACGTTGTCGAACCTCCTCCAGACCGGCCTCGTCAACGCCCTCGTCTCCCTGGTCACCTTCGTCGGCATCGCCGCCCTCTTCTTCGCCATGGACGTTCGCCTGGCCCTGGTGACCATGTCGGTGGTCCCTCCGCTGGTCGTGGCCACGCTGTGGTTCCGACGAGCCTCGGCCCGGGCGTACGGGCGCCAGCGCGAGTGGATCGCCTCGGTGAACGCCTACCTGCAAGAGAGCCTGTCGGGGATCCGCGAGGTCCACGCCTTCCGACGCCACGAGCGCAACCGTGCCGAGTTCCGCGAACGGTGCGACCGGTACCTCCACGCCGGTCTCGCCGCGGTGCGGGCCCAGACGTCCTACATGGCGTTCTCCGACCTGCTCTCCAACGTGGCCATGGCGCTCGTGCTCTACGTGGGCGGTCACCTGGTGGTCGCCCACTCGCTGTCCCTCGGCGAGCTGGTCGCCTTCCTGCTCTACCTCACCTTGTTCTTCAGCCCCATCCAGCAGCTCTCCCAGGTGTTCGACTCCTACCAGCAGGCGCGCGCCGGTGTCGCCAAGATCACCACGCTCCTCGGCCAGCCGGTCATCACACCCGAGCCGGAGCAGCCCGAGGACCCCGGGGTGCTCGCTGGCCATGTCCGCTTCGAAGGCGTGTCGTTCCGGTACCCCGGCTCCGAAGCCTGGTCGGTCCGCGAGGTCGACCTCGACGTCCGCTCCGGCGAGACGCTGGCGGTCGTGGGGGAGACCGGTGCAGGGAAGTCGACGTTGGTGAAGCTGCTCGCCCGCTTCTACGACCCGACCGAGGGCAGGGTCCTCGTCGACGGGCACGACCTCCGCACGCTCGACCTCGGTGCCTACCGTCGACAGCTCGGCTACGTCCCCCAAGAGCCGTTCCTCTTCTCGGGGACCATCCGCTCCAACATCACCTACGCGCGTCCCGACGCCGACGACGCGGCGATCGAAGAGGTGGCGGCGGCCGTCGGGCTGGACCGGGTGGTCGCCGACCTCCCCGACGGCTACGACCACGCAGTCTCCGAGCGCGGGCGGTCGTTGTCGGCCGGCCAGCGCCAGCTCGTCTGCCTGGCCCGGGCACTGCTCGTCGACCCGGCCATCCTGGTCCTCGACGAGGCCACCTCGAACCTCGACCTGTCGGTCGAGGCAGAGGTGAGCCGGGCGATGGAGGCGGTTGCCCGTGGCCGGACGACGATCCTCATCGCCCACCGTCTGCAGACGGCAAGACGGTCCGACCGGATCGTCGTCGTGCACGCCGGCCGCGTCGTCGAGGTCGGGACGCACGACTCGCTGGTCGCCGCCGAGGGCACCTACGCGGCGCTGTGGCAGGCCTCGTCGCAAGGGGCGGCGGTGGCGTGAGCGCCCGTTCCTGCCCCACCTTCCGGTCGGCCTGGGCGGCCCGGCGTGGTGGTCGTCGGAGCGTGGCGGGTGGACACGGCCTCCGGTGCTCACCACGCCGGTAGACTTCCCTATTCGTATGCGAGCGACAGCAGCGCCCGAAGAGGGCAACAAGGTCCGCCTCTCCGTCGAGCTCGACCCGGCGGAGATCGACGACGCCCTCGACGACGTGGTTCGCAGGCTGGCGCGACAGGTCCGAGTGCCGGGCTTCAGGCCGGGCAAGGTGCCCCGGCGGGTGATCGAAGCCCGCATGGGCGGGCCTGCCGCCCTGCGCGACGAGGCGCTCAGGGAGGCACTGCCCGCCTTCTACGCCCAGGCGGTCTCCGACACCGAGGTCGACCCGATCGACCAGCCCGAGATCGACATCACGAGCGACGACCCCTCGGGCACGGTCCGCTTCGACGCGGTGGTCGCCGTGCGACCGACCGTGTCGGTGGCCGGCTACCAGGGTCTGGTGGTGACCGTGCCCGCCGTGGAGGTCACCGAGGCGGACATCGACGACCAGGTGGACCGGCTCCGGGCCACCACCGGAGAGCTCGTCGAGGTCGATCGGCCGGCAGTGGACGGCGACCGGGTCACGCTCGACATCGAGGGCCGCCGTCACCCCGTCGCAGGGGCAGCCGGCGAGGGGGACGACGAGGACGAGGCCCCCGGCGACGAAGCGACCGGGGACGCCGAAGCCGGGCCGGACGCCGACCTCGTCGCCGAGGACTTCCTCTACGAGGTAGGGAGCGGTGGCATCGTCGCCGAGCTCGACGACCAGGTGCGTGGCGCCTCGGCCGGCGACACCCTCACCTTCGAGACCGTGCTCGGGGGGCCGGGCGAGAGCCAGGCGGGTGAGAGCGAGGCCAGTGGCACGGCCGAGGGACAGCCGGTCACCTTCACCGTGACGGTGAAGAGCGTCAAGGAGCTCGTCCTGCCCGAGGTCACCGACGAGTGGGCCTCGGAGGCCTCCGAGTTCGCCACGGTGGCCGAGCTGCGTGCCGACATCGCCGAGCGGCTCCGGCGGGTGCGGGTGCTCCGGGCCCGCCGGGCGCTGAGCGAGGGGACCGAGCAGGCCCTCTGCGAGCTGGTGTCCGAGGACGTGCCGGACGTGCTGGTCGAGACCGAGCTACGCGAACGAGTCCACGACCTCGAGCACCGTCTCGAGCACCAGGGCATCGCCATCGACCAGTTCGTCGCCGCTACCGGGCGCAGCGAGCAGGAGCTGATCGACGAGCTGCGTCAGGCTGCCGTGACGGGCGTCAAGCTCGACCTCGCCCTCCGGGCCGTGGCGGACGCCGAGGGGATCGAGGTCGACGACGAGGAGCTCGCGTCCGAGCTCGCCACCATGGCCGAACGGCTCGGCATGTCGGTCGACCAGGTCCGCTCCGAGCTCGACCGGGGTGGGCGCCTGCCGACGGTACGCTCGGAGCAGCGCAAGGCGAAGGCCATGCGCTGGTTGCTCGACACGGTGCAGTTGGTCGACGAGGACGGGAACCCCGTGTCACGGGACGCCCTCGAGGCCGGTGAGGACGAGGAGGACTCCCAGTGAGGACGACCCAGGCAGCGAGCCCGCTGGACGCCCAGGCCTACAGCGTGCCCTGGGTGGTCGAGTCGACCAGCCGTGGCGAGCGCAACTACGACCTCTACTCCCGTCTGCTGCGCGAGCGGATCATCTTCCTCGGCACGCCGATCAACGACGCCGTGGCCAACCTGGTCTGTGCCCAGTTGCTGTTCCTCGAGTCGGAGGAGTCCGACAAGGACATCCACCTCTACATCAATTCGCCGGGCGGGGACATCACGGCGCTGTTCGCCATCTACGACACGATGAAGTACATCAAGCCCGATACCTCCACCTTCTGCTTCGGCCAGGCGGCGTCTGCCGCTGCCGTCCTGCTCGGTGCCGGCACGCGGGGGAAGCGGTTCGCCCTCCCACACGCCCGGATCCTCCTCCACCAGCCCTTCGGTGGCGTCGAAGGACAGGCGAGCGACATCGAGCTGCAGGCCAAGGAGATCCTGCGCATGCGCGACCTGCTCAACGGCATGTTGGCGGCAGATACCGGCCAGTCGGTCGAGAAGGTCTCGAAGGACACCGACCGCGACTTCATCATGACGGCCGAGGAGGCCGTCGCCTACGGTCTGATCGACGAGGTCATCACCGCTCGCGACGTAGCGGCCGAGGCGGTCGGCGCGGCCTGAGGAGCCGTCCGGTCGGCCCGGGAGGGCCGGGCGGGTAGGGTCTTGACGCACCATCCAGCGGACGAAGGACAAGGGGAGCCGAGGTGGCCAAGTTCGGAGACGGGGGGGACCTGGTGAAGTGCAGCTTCTGCGGCAAGTCGCAGAAGCAGGTGAAGAAGCTCATCGCCGGGCCGGGTGTGTACATCTGCGACGAGTGCATCGAGCTGTGCAACGACATCATCGCCGAGGAGCTGGCCGACACCAGTGAGGTCTCCTTCGAAGAGCTGCCCAAGCCCAAGGAGATCTTCGAGTTCCTGAACGACTACGTGATCGGGCAGGAGTACGCGAAGAAGATCCTGTCCGTCGCCGTCTATAACCACTACAAGCGGGTCCAGTCGGGCGGGAACGGGTCGCACGACAACGACGTGGAGCTGGCCAAGTCGAACATCCTCCTGCTGGGGCCGACCGGGTGTGGGAAGACCCTGCTGGCCCAGACGCTGGCCCGCATGCTCAACGTCCCCTTCGCCATCGCCGATGCCACCGCACTGACCGAGGCGGGCTACGTGGGTGAGGACGTCGAGAACATCCTCCTCAAGCTCATCCAGGCTGCCGACTACGACGTCAAACGGGCCGAGACCGGCATCATCTACATCGACGAGATCGACAAGATCGCCCGGAAATCGGAGAACCCGTCGATCACCCGTGACGTGTCGGGCGAAGGCGTCCAACAGGCCCTGCTCAAGATCCTCGAGGGGACGACTGCCTCGGTGCCGCCGCAGGGCGGGCGGAAGCACCCCCACCAGGAGTTCATCCAGATCGACACCACGAACATCCTGTTCATCTGTGGTGGGGCGTTCGCCGGCATCGACAAGATCATCGAGAACCGCATCGGGCGCAAGGGGATCGGCTTCCGTGCCGAGGTCCGCAAGGCGAGCGAGCGGGACGACTCGGAGCTCCTCCGCCACGTGCTCCCCGAGGACCTGATGAAGTTCGGGCTCATCCCCGAGTTCATCGGTCGCCTCCCGGTGGTGGGTGCGGTGTCGCACCTCTACAAGGACGCGCTCATCCGCATCCTCGTCGAACCGAAGAACGCTCTCACCCGCCAGTACCGGCGCGTCTTCGAGCTCGACCACGTCGAGCTCGAGTTCACCGACGACGCCCTCGAGGCGGTGGCCGAGCAGGCGTTGCTGCGGGGAACGGGGGCTCGGGGGCTCCGCGCCATCCTCGAAGAGGTGCTCCTCGAGGTGATGTACGACCTGCCGAGCAGGACGGACGTCTCCAAGTGCGTGGTCGACCGGGCCGTCGTGCTCGACAAGGTCCATCCGACGCTCGTCCCTCTCAACGCTCCTCCCACCAAGAGCACGCGCACGCGCCGCGCCGCGTCCTGACCGACTCGCGGAGCCAGTAGCGGTGCCCTTCGACGACCTCGCCGACGCACTGGCCTGGCTCGACGGCCATGTGAACTTCGAAGCGGCGATGCCGTCGCGTCGCTCCGTGCCGACGCTCGACCGCATGCGCGAAGTCATGCACCTGCTCGACGATCCCCAGCAGGCCGCCCCGGTCGTCCATCTGACGGGGACCAACGGCAAGGGGTCCACCGCGGCCATGGTCACCTCCCTGCTCGCCGCCCGAGGCCTCTCAGTGGGCACGTACACGAGCCCGAACCTCCACCGGGTCAACGAGCGCATCGCCCACCACGGCGTGCCCATCGACGACGACGCACTGGTCGGTGCGCTCGAGACCCTGGCCCAGCTCGAGCCACTGCTCAGCGAGCCGCTGACCCGCTTCGAGCTCCTCACGGCCGCCGCCTTCCTCTCCTTCGCCGACGAGGCGGTCGACGTGGCCGTTGTCGAGGTGGGGGTGGGCGGACGATGGGACTCGACCAACGTCGCCGACGGCGACGTGGCGGTCATCACCAACATCAGCTACGACCACACCGACGTGCTCGGTCCCACTCTCGAGGACATCGCCTCGGACAAGTCGGGGATCGTGAAGCCGGGGAGCCGGCTCGTGGTCGGCGAGACGGCGCCCGAACTGGTGTCGCTGATGCGCCGGGCAGCCCGCGACGCCGGTGCCTCGGAGATCTGGGTCCGGGGCGACGACTTCGCTACCATGGCCAACCGGGTCGCCGTCGGCGGGCGCCTCCTCGACCTGCGCACGCCCGGTGGCGCCTATGGCGAAGTGCTCGTGCCGCTCCACGGTGCCCATCAGGGGGACAACGCCTCGTGCGCGCTGGCCGCCGTCGAGGCCTTCTTCGGGGCGCCCCTCGACGCCGAGGTGGTCGACCAGGCCTTCGCCGCCGTCCGGGTGCCCGGTCGTCTCGAGGTAGTGGGTCGGCATCCGCTCGTCGTCCTCGACGGTGCCCACAACGTCGCCGGGATGACGGTCCTGGCCCGGGCGCTCGTCGAGGACCTCCCGGTGCCCGGAGACACCATCGCCGTGGTCGGGATGCTCTCCGGCCGCGACCCGGTGGCCATGCTCGACCTGCTGCTGACGGCCGGCGTGCGCACCGTGGTGGTGTGCACCCCGCCCTCGCCCCGGGCGCTCGGTGCCGCGGTGGTGGCCGAAGCGGCCGCTGGCCTGGGCATGGACGTGACCGTGGTCGACGCGCCCACCGATGCCCTACGCGAAGCGGTGGGACGGGTCGCCAGCGACGGCCGGGTGGTGGCCTGCGGGTCCCTCTACGTGGTGGCCGAGGCTCGACGAGCGGTGGCGGCAGACGCGAGCTGACCGGTCACCGTGCCGGCGAGGCCGACTGGGGTCGGAGACGTCGGCTATCCTCCTCGACCCGTGGGACGAACTCTGGTCATCTGCAAGCCCGATGCCGTCGAGCGCGGCCTCGTCGGGGAGATCGTGGGCCGGCTCGAACGCAAGGGGCTGCGCCTGGTTGCCGCCGAGCTGCGCACCATCACCCGCGAGGTGGCCGTGCAGCACTACGCGGAGCACGAAGGCAAGGGCTTCTTCGAGGAGCTCGTTGCCTTCATCACCCGCTCCCCGGCGCTCGTGGCCGTGGTGGAGGGGCCCGAGGACACCTACCGGGTGGTCCGTACCCTGATGGGGGCGACCAACCCCGTCGAGGCCGCACCCGGCACCATTCGAGGTGACCTCGCCCTGTCGACGGGCGAGAACCTGGTCCACGGCTCGGACTCGCCAGCGTCGGCCGAGCGCGAGATCGCCCTGTTCTTTCCCGGGCTGTCCTGACTCCGGGTGTCCCCGCCGGCTGGCTCGGCAGGGACGTACCCCACCGGACCGCCACTGCCGCCTCCTGGCCGCCACAGCCGCCTCCTGGCCGGCACCCCCGCCTCCTGGCCGGCACCCCTGGCCGGCACCCCTGGCCGGCACCCCTGGCCGGCACGAAGCGCCAACCGACCGACCCGCTCTTGTGCCGACGGCAGCGTTCCCCTAGCCTCTAGGCGGGCCGAGCACGGCCGGGCTCGGGCGGAACCGCGCCCGGCGGGCCACCACATCGGCTTGTCACCAACGTAACGCACGAACCCTGACGGAGAGGTGCATCACCGATGCCCGACAACCGACTGTCCCTTCTGGGCCGCGACATGGCCGTCGACCTCGGCACGGCGAACACGCTCGTCTACGTGCGCGGCCGGGGGATCATCCTGAACGAGCCCTCTGTCGTCGCCGTCAACGTCAAGGACGGCCGGCCCTTGGCCGTCGGCGCCGAGGCCAAGCGGATGATCGGCCGCACCCCGAGCCACATCCAGGCCATCCGGCCCCTGAAGGACGGGGTCATCGCCGACTTCGAGATCTGCGAGAAGATGCTCCGCTACTTCATCCACCGGGTCCACCAGCGGCGGTTCGCCAAGCCCCGCATGGTGATCTGCGTGCCCTCGGGCATCACCGGGGTCGAGCAGCGGGCGGTCATGGAGGCGGCCGAGTACGCCGGGGCCCGCAAGGCCTACATCATCGAGGAGCCCATGGCCGCGGCCATCGGTGCCGGCCTCCCGGTCCACGAGCCGACCGGCAACATGGTGGTCGACATCGGCGGTGGCACCACCGAAGTGGCGGTCATCTCGCTGGGCGGCATCGTGACGAGCCAGTCCATCCGCATCGGCGGGGACGAGCTCGACGAGGCCATCGTCTCCTTCGTCAAGAAGGAGTACAGCCTGGCGCTCGGCGAGCGGACAGCCGAGGAGATCAAGATCGCCCTGGGGTCGGCCTACGAGCTGGAGGAGGAGCTCCACGCGGAGATCCGCGGCCGTGACCTGGTCACCGGTCTGCCCAAGACGGTCGTCATCTCCACGCAGGAGATCCGCAGGGCTATCGACGAGCCGGTCGCCGCCATCGTCGATGCCGTCAAGGTCACCCTCGACCGTACGCCCCCCGAGCTGGCTGCCGACATCATGGAGCAGGGGATCGTGGTGACCGGTGGTGGTGCGCTGCTCCACGGCCTCGACAGCCGCCTCAGCGAGGAGACCGGCATGCCGATTGTCATCGCGCGCGACCCGCTCAACTGCGTTGCCATCGGCAGTGGGCAGTGCCTCGAGGAGTTCGAAGCGCTCAAGCAGGTGCTGATCACCTCGTCGGCTCGCTGACCGACCGAGCCGCTCGCCCCCGGTGCCTCGACGGTCCAGACGTGCGCGTCGTGCGCGTCGGCCTCGTGTGACGCTGGCCATCCTCGTGGTGGCCTCCGTCGCCATCATCACCCTTGACGCCCGCGGCGGGTTCCACCGGATCGCCTCGGGGCTGCGTTCGACCTCGGCCGATGCCTTCGCCCCGGTTCGTGCCGTCGTCGACGGCATCGTCGAGCCGATCGGCAGTTTCCTTGCCGGCGCGGTGCACTACGGAGCCGTCCGCCAAGAGAACGCCAAGCTCCGCCAGGAGCTGGGCACCCTCGAGCTGCGCGACGCCGAGGCCAGCGATGCCACCCAGGCCCTCACCCAGCTGAAGGCCTTGCTCGCCCTCGACAACCTGCCCTACTACGCCAACCTCACCCTCGAGCCGGCTCAGGTGATCGAGTACGGCCCGAGCAACTTCGCCGCCACGGTCACCATCAGCGTCGGCCGTGACCAAGGGGCCACGCTCGGCATGCCGGTCGTCGGCGAAGGAGGCCTGATCGGCTCGATCGTGCAGGCCAACCACAACTCGGCGGTCGTGCGCCTCATCACCGACGGGCGATCCTCGGTCGGCGTCCGCTACGGACCCTCCCCCGGGTCGCTGGCGGTGGTGAACGGCCACGGCTCGGGTCATCGGTTGGCCGCTTCGCTCGTGCCCAACGACGCGCCGCTGAAGGCCGGGGAGGTGATGACCACCAGTGGGCTGCAGGGGGCCGTCTACCCGCCGGGGATCCCCGTGGCCAAGGTGGTCGGCATCCGAACGGGCACCTCCTCGTCGCAGGAGTCGGTCGCCCTTGCCCCGCTTGCCGACCTCGCCCGCCTCCGCTACGTCGACGTCGTGCTGTGGGGCCCGCCGTCATGACACCACGGCACGCCTTCCGGGTCGTCCTGGTCGTCTTTCTGGCGGTCACGGTGCAGGGCACGATCGTGCTCGACCTGCGCATCGGAGGGGTCCACCCCGACGTGATGGTCCTCCTGCCGCTGGCGGCCGGCGTCGCCGGTGGGCCCGCTCAGGGAGCGACGGTGGGCTTCTGGACGGGGCTGGTCGCCGACCTGTTCCTGCCGACCCCCTTCGGGCTCTCTGCCTTGGTGGGGACCCTGATCGGCTTCGCGGCCGGGGCCACGACGGCCGCGCTCGACCGGACGGTGTGGTGGGTGCCACCGCTGGCCGCCCTGGTGGGCAGCGCCGCCTACGAGCTCGCCTACCCGCTCCTCGGTGCCGTGCTCGGACAGCCCCAGATGCTCCACGTCCCCCTCGCTGGCATCGTGGTCCTGGTCGGCGTCGTCAACGCCGCACTGGCCATCCCGGCCGTGCGCGTGGTGGCCTGGGCGCTCCCCGAGGCGTCGACCGAGGGACCGCCCGCCTCCTCGTCGACCGTGGTCGGTTGGCGGTGACGCGAGGACGGTCGCCTGACGAGCGCACTGCGGTGTCGGTGCCCGGCGCTGGGGGTCGCACCGACCGACGCCAGGGGCGCCACCACTGTGGCGACCGGGCTTGCCAGGATGTCGGGCGATGAAGCGCTCGCTGCGTCATCTGCTCAAGAGGCATCGCGCCTACCTCCGCAGCGCCGACGAGAGCCGGTCCCGACGCCGACCTGCCCACCAGCCCCGCATGCGCCCCCGGCGGTTCTCGGTCGGCGCCCTGCTCGAGCCCCCTCCTCCCGGGGCGTCCCGCCCAGGAGTGCGCCTGCGGGTCACCGGGCTCGTCGTCGGCGGCCTGTTCGCCGTGCTCGGTCTCCGACTGTGGACCCTCCAGGTGCTCGAGGCGCCTGCCGCCACGCAGGCTGTCGTCGCCAACCAGGTACGGGTGGTGTCGATCACGCCGGCCCGGGGCCTCATCCTCGACCGTTCGGGCAACCCCCTTGTCGACAACACCACGGTCGAGCAGGTCACCCTGTCACGGGTCGCGGCCCAGCAGCACCCTTCGGTCATCGGCCGACTGGCCGCCCTCATCGGCGAGACCCCCGCCCAGGTCAACGCCGCCCTGGCCAACCAGCGCTACAGCCCCTACAAGCCCGTCCCGGTGCTCTCCCCGGCTCCGCTGGCAACCGTCGTCTATCTCGACGAGCACGCCAGCGAGTTCCCCGGGGTCTCGACGGTGTCGACCACCGAGCGCAGCTATCCACAGGTCGAAGCCGCCGGCTACCCGGGTGGCAACGCTGCCGGCTACCCGGCCGCTCATGCCCTCGGCTACGTGGGCACCATCAACGCCGCCGAGCTCAAGGCGGAGAAGGGCCAGGGCTACCAGCAGGGGGACGCCTTCGGGCAGTCAGGGCTCGAGTACCAGTACCAGTCGGTGCTGCGCGGGGTCGCCGGTGAGAAGGAGCTCTCCGTCGACTCGACCGGCCAGGTGGTCGGCACCCTGAAGACCGTCCCGGCACAGCCCGGTGACAACCTCGTGACCAACATCGACCTCGGCCTGCAACAGACGGTCGACGCCGACCTGGCCAAGCAGATCATGAGCATGCGAGGGACCATCGACCCGACCACCGGTCGCCGCATCGCCGCCCTGAACGGAGCAGCGGTGGTCATGAACCCGCAGAACGGGCACGTCTACGCCATCTCGTCGTACCCCTCCTACAACCCGAACATCTGGGTGGGCGGCATCTCGCAGGCCAGCTACAACGCGCTGACGGCCACGGGCGCCCAGAACAACTACGCCATCGACGGCCTCTACACCCCCGGGTCGACCTTCAAGCTCAACACGGCGACGGCCGCCATGAGCACGGGCCTGTGGAACGCCACCAAGCTCTACGACGACACGGGGCTCTTCACCATCCCCAACTGCATCGGCAAGTGCAGCTTCCACAGCGCCGGGCACGTGGCGCTCGGCCCGATCGACATGTCGACGGCCATCACCGCCTCGGACGACGTCTTCTTCTACAACCTCGGCTACCAGTTCTACATGAACCCCCAGGCCTACGGCCCCGATCCCATCCAGCAGGCGGCTGCCGCCTACGGACTGGGGCAGCCCACCGGCATCGACCTGCCGGGGGAGGCGAGCGGCCAGGTCGACAGCCCGGCGCTGCGCAAGGAGCTCCACAAGCTCAGCCCCACCGGCTACCCGAACTCGGGGTGGTACGTCGGCGACAACCTCCAGCTGGCCTTCGGGCAGGGCCTCACCCAGGTGACGCCGGTGCAGCAGGCCGTGGCGTACGCCACCTTTGCCAACGGGGGGACCCGGTACGCCCCGGAGATCGCCCGGGCCATCGTGTCGCCGTCGGGCAAGGTCATCCGGCAGATCGCCCCCAAGGTGACCGGCTACGTGAACCTGCCTCCCTCGGTGCGCGACCCGCTGCTCACCGGGTTCGAGGGCGTCATCGCCCAGTACCCACTCGGTACCGGCTCCCAGGCCTTCCTTGGCTGGCCCGAGGCGACGTTCCCGGTTGCCGGCAAGACGGGCACGGCCAGCATCACCGGCAAGGAACCGATCTCGTGGTTCGTGGCCTGGGGTCCCGTCCCGGACCCGCGCTACGTGGTGGTCGCCGTCATCGACCAGGCAGGCTACGGCGCCACCGGGGCGGCGCCCGTCGTCCGCGAGATCTACAACTACCTCCTCACCCATCCGGTGGGCTCGGCCCCGGTGCCGCCTCCGGCGTCGGCGGCCCAGGACCCGAACCCCGTGCCGCCGCCCGGCTCGACGACCACGACCACGACCGGATCGAAGACCGGAGGGTCGAGCGCTTCGGGCTCGACGACCACGACGACCACGCCGGCCGGGTAGGGGACTGGCGGTCGGGGCCCGCCGCGGCACCCTCCGCCGTCGGCAGCCGGGTCGCAGCACCCCAGCCCACGGGCTCGTCAGGAGCCTCTGGGGGAGGTGGATGACTGGCGGACCGGGTGGCAGCCCGTACACTGGGCCGGGAGATGGAGTCCCTCTGGCCACGCATCGAACCCCTGTTGGCGCAGGTGAGCAAGCCGGCCCGGTACATCGGGGGTGAGCTCGGCGCCCGCGACCCCCGACACCGCCCCGGGCAGGTGGCCTGGCTCCTCGTCTACCCCGACACCTACGAGGTCGGCCTCCCCAACCAGGGATTGCAGATCCTCTACGAGCTGCTCAACGAGCGGGACGACGCCGTCGCCGAGCGGGCGTACGCCCCGTGGACCGACATGGAGGCCGCCATGCGGGCGGCGGGCGTGCCGCTCTTCTCGCTCGAGCACCACGAGCCGGCGGCCTCCTTCGACGTGCTCGCCTTCAACCTGTCGGCCGAGCTCGTCGCCACCAACGTCCTCAACCTGGTCGACCTGGCCGGGCTGCCGGTCCGCTCGGCCGAACGCGACGGCTCGCACCCCCTGGTGATAGCCGGGGGGCACTGCGCCTTCAACCCCGAGCCCCTCGCCGACTTCGTCGACTGCTTCGTGCTGGGTGACGGCGAGGAGGTGGTCGGGGAGCTGAACGACGTCCTCGTCGCCCATCGTGCCCGAGGTGGGCCGGACGGGGGCCACGTTGAGGACCGGGCGTCGCTGTTGCGGGCGCTCGCCCAGGTGCCCGGCGTCTACGTCCCGTCCTGCTACGAGGCGGTCTTCGGGACCCAGCCGGCCGACGGCTCACCGGCGCCGCTCGTCGGCGTCGTGCCGCGCTACCCGGAGACGCCCGAACGCGTCGAGAAGCGGACCATCGCCGACCTCGGTGCGTGGCCGTACCCCAGAGAGCAGCTCGTCCCGCTGATCGAGGTCGTCCACGACCGCCTGAACGTCGAGGTCTTCCGGGGCTGTACCCGGGGGTGCCGGTTCTGCCAGGCGGGCATGATCACCCGGCCCGTGCGGGAGCGCCCGGCCGAGCAGGTGCGGACGATGGTGTCGGCCGGGTTGGCTCGGACCGGCTACGACGAGGTGGCGCTCACCTCGCTGTCGAGCGCCGACTACTCGGGGATCGGGGAGACGGTCCAGGGCATCATCGACGACCCGGCGTGCTCGGGGCAGGTATCGGTGAGCCTCCCCAGCCTGCGGGTCGACGCCTTCACAGTCGCCACGGCTGCCCAGATCCAGCGAGTCCGACGGACCGGGCTGACCTTCGCCCCCGAAGGCGGGACGTGGCGCATGCGACAGGTCATCAACAAGCTGGTCCTCGAGGAGGACCTCTACGCCGCCGTCGATGCCGCCTTCAGCCAGGGGTGGCGCCGGGTCAAGCTCTACTTCCTCATCGGCCTGCCCACCGAGACGGACGAAGACACGCTGGGGATCGTTCGCCTGGCCAGCCGGTGCGTCGACATCGGCCGCCGCTACCACCGCTCGGTCACCGTCACGGCATCGGTCGGCGGGTTCGTTCCCAAGGCGCACACTCCCTTCCAGTGGTTCGGTCAGAACACCGTCGAGGAGCTCACCCGAAAAGTGCACCTGCTGAAAGACGCCGCCCGCGGGGTCCGCGGCCTGAGCGTCCGGTGGCACGATCCGGCGGCGAGCGCCGCCGAGGGTGTGGTGAGCAGGGGCGACCGGAGGATCGGCGCCGTCATCGAGCACGTTTGGCGGCAGGGTGGAACCTTCCAGGAGTGGTCGGAGCACTTCGACCTCTCGCTGTGGACCGAGGCGCTCGCTGCCTCGGGTCTTTCGCTCGAGGACACGGTGTACCGCCATCGTGGTGAGGACGAGGTGCTGCCGTGGGACCACCTGTCGGCCGGGCTCCACCGCGACTTCCTCTGGCAGGAGTGGCAAGACGCGCTCGAGGCGCACGGGTTGCCCGACTGCCGCTGGACCCCGTGCTACGACTGCGGAGCATGTACCGGCTTCGGGGTCGAGCACGTGGTCGCCTCGGCGGTCCCGCCGGCCGGCGGCAGCCAGGGGACCGGGCAGGACCTCTCGACCGGCGGCGAGGTCCCGGTCCGCTTCGTCACCGGGCTCTCCACCAGGACGGGGGGCTGAGGTGCGCATCCGCTTCCGGTACGCCAAGCTCGGCAAGGTCCGCTTCACCAGCCAACGAGACGTGGCCAGGATGTGGGAACGGGCGCTCCGTCGCGCCGCGCTGCCCGTTGCCTACAGCGCGGGGTTCTCGCCCCGCCCGCTCCTGAGCTTCGGGCTGGCCCTGCCCACCGGGGCCGAGTCGCTGGCCGAGTTCGTCGACATCGTCCTCGACGAGCGTCGGGCCGAGGCCGACGAGGTCGTGCCCGGCGCACTGGTCGGGCGTCTCGCCCCGTTCTTGCCCGACGGCGTCACGGTCCGGGCCGCCACCCTGGTGGATGGCGGATCGCTGCAGCACGAGGTGACGGCGTGCGGCTGGGAGCTGCTCGTGGGCGGGGCTGGTCGTGCCGCCGTGGCGGAGGCAGTGGCGTCTCTGCTGGCGGCGAGCGCGGTGCCGCTCGTGCGCGAACGGAAAGGACGCCAGGCGGAGGACGACCTCCGGCCGGCCATCAGGGAGTTGTCCCTGGTCGGCGGAGCGGAGGACGAGCAGGTGGTCGTGGTGGCCGAGGTGGCCACCCAGCCACGGGGCGTGCGCCCCGCCGAGTTGGTGCGCGCCCTGGCGGAGCAGACGGTGGACGTGGCAGGCCTGGCCTTGGCGGGTGCCTGCCGCACAGCACAGTGGATCGAGCGCGACGGACGACGGTGGGAACCCCTCGACGACGAGGGCAGGATCGCCGGGTCTGTCAGCGCCGGGGCCGCTCGGGAGCGTGCCTCGTGACGAGCATCGGAAGGGATCGCGATGACAGAAGCGACGGCTGGACAGCCGGTGGGAAGCCCGGCACGGCCGCAGGACGACAACCGACCGGACGACGTGCCGGCCCCGAGTGCCGGGCCCGCCCGCAACGGCGCCGTCGAGGGCAACGCCTCGGCTGACCGGGTCGTTCGGCCACGGGCGGCCGACGGTGAGGCCCTCACCGGTGACGACGCAGCCACCAACCGGAGTGGTCCGGGCGAAGCTGGGGCAGACGAGAGAAGAGGTGACGGTGACGGGTCGTCCGAGGGCGGCCAACGGACCTCGTCGCGCCGCCGCCGTGGCTCGCGCGGGGGCAGGGGTCGGTCGCGTTCGGCTGCTGCTGACCCTTCCGGTGCAGGCAGTGGTGCCCACGCAGGCAGTGCCGACGACGCAGGCAGTGGTGCCCACGCAGGCAGTGCCGACGACGCAGGTTCGGTCCCGTCGTCGACCCGTCAGCCTCCCAACGGCTCGAGGGCGGCAGCGGGCGCAGCCGGTCCTGTTGGCGCAGCCGGGAGCCCCGATAGTGCGGGGGCGAACCGGGAGGCAGGCACCGGGGAGACAGGCACCTCCAGCGGAGCGGCCACCCGGCCGCGGATCGGCGACACGCGGCCGGCGCCCGCGCCACCCGCTCCAGCGGGTGCACCGCGGTCTGGCCGGTCGCTCGACTCAGCCACCGGTGCCGCCGTCGGTGCCGCCGGTGCCGGCGGGGGTGCCGGCCGGAGCAGCGGCCGAAGTCGGAACCGGAACCGTCGATCAGGCGGGTCGCGTCCGGCCCCCGCGGTGCCGGCCGGCGCAGAGATGCCGGTGCCTGTCACTGCTGCCATCCCCGACGCGGTCGCCGGCGTCGCGGCGACCGGGTCGCGCCGGGGCGGGAGGGAGCGCCGGGGCAAGGCCGTCGGCCGGTACCAGATCTGCGTCCACGTTCGGCCCGAGATGACCGAGATCGCCCTGCTCGAAGGACGGACCCTGGTCGAGCACTACGTGTCGAGGGCAGCCGACGACACGACCCAGATCGACGGCAACATCTACCGGGGCCGGGTGCAGAACGTGCTGCCAGGCATGGAAGCCGCCTTCGTCGACATCGGCACCCCGAAGAACGCCGTCCTCTACCGAGGCGACGTCCGCTACGACCGTGACGACGTGGAGGGGGCACCGGCGGGCGGCGAGCCGCGCATCGAACAGGTCCTCCGGCCGGGACAGACGATCCTGTGCCAAGTGACCAAGAACCCCATCGGCGCCAAGGGTGCCCGGCTCACCCAAGAGGTCTCCCTGCCGGGACGGTTCGTCGTCCTGGTGCCGGACTCCAGCGCCAACGGCATCTCCAAGCGGCTCGACGACGCCGAGCGCAAGCGGCTCCGTCGCATCGTGGACTCCGTTCGTCCCGAAGGTCACGGGTTGATCGTCCGCACCGCGGCAGCCGGAGCGTCCGCCGAGGAGCTGCGCGCCGACATCGAGCGGCTGGTGGGGCAGTGGGAGCAGATCGCCGCCCAGTCGACCCGTGGTCAGGGTCCGGCCCTGCTCTATCGCGAGCCGGCGAGCGCCGTCCGGGTCATCCGAGAGGAGCTGAACAGCGAGTACCGGGCAGTGGTCATCGACGACTACTCGCTCTACGAGGAGGTCCGCGCCTACGTCGGGGCGGTGAACCCCGAGCTGGCCGACCGGGTCGAGTACTACGACCCCGCGATCGAGCCGCTGCCCATCTTCGAGCGCTACCACGTGCACGAGCAGCTCCACAAGGCGCTCGACCGCAAGGTCTACCTCCCTTCGGGAGGCTCGCTGGTCATCGACCGCACCGAGGCGCTCACCGTGATCGACGTCAACACGGGCAAGAACGTCGGCAGCACCAACCTCGAGGAGACCGTCTTCCGCAACAACCTCGAGGCGGCCGAGGAGGTGGCCCGCCAACTTCGCCTGCGGGACATCGGTGGCATCATCGTGATCGACTTCATCGACATGGAGGTCCGTGAGAACCGGGACAAGGTGGCGAGCGCCCTGCGTGCCGCCCTCGCCCGTGACAAGACGCGCACCCAGGTCTTCGACATCTCGGAGCTCGGGCTGGTGGAGATGACCCGCAAACGGGTCTCGGAGGGCCTGATCGAGACGTTGTCGACGACGTGCACGGTGTGCGAAGGCCGCGGGATCGTCTTCGACCAGCTGGAGCTGTAGACTCACCCTTCTATGTACGCCGTCATCCGGTCCGGAGGGAAGCAGGAACGAGTCGAGGAGGGCCAGACGCTGAGCGTCGAGCGGCTCGGTCAACCCGTGGGCGCCGAGGTCCACTTCGAACCGGTGCTGGTCGTCGACGGGGAGACGGTCCTCGCCACGCCCGAGGCGCTCAGCGCCGTGACCGTGGTCGGTCGGGTAGTGGGCGAGACACTCGGACCGAAGATCCGGGGCTTCACCTACAAGTCGAAGGCCAACGAGCGACGGCGGTGGGGTCATCGCCAGCACTACTCGGCCGTCGAGGTGACCTCGATCACCAGGGCGGGCTGACCGCCCCCTGCTCCCTGGCCGACCGTCGGGTCGGCTGCCGTTCGAGTCCCACAGGAGACGACATGTCGAAGACCAAGGGTGGGGGATCCACCCGCAACGGACGGGACTCCGCCGCCCAGCGGCTCGGAGTCAAGACCTTCGGTGGCACCGAGGTGCGCGCCGGCGCCATCCTGGTGCGCCAGCGCGGGACGAAGTTCCACCCGGGCTCGAACGTCGGACGGGGTGGCGACGACACCCTCTTCGCCCTGGCGCCCGGTACGGTCCGCTTCGCCACCCGCAAGGGTCGCAAGTTGGTGGACGTGGAACCCGCGTCGACGGCCGGCGAGTGAGCTGACGCCCTCCGAGGGGCTCCCGACTGCCGACACCGGCGGACGACCAGAGCCCACCCAGCAGTCTCACCGGTAGGATCGGACGATGTCCGCCTTCGTCGACGAGGCGCAGGTCCACGTCAAGGCCGGCGATGGTGGTGCCGGTGCGGTATCGTTCCGGCGCGAGGCACACGTCGACCGCGGTGGGCCCGACGGCGGTGACGGCGGACGAGGTGGGGACGTGTGGCTGGTGGCGTCGACCAACCAGTCGTCCCTCCTCGCCTTCCGTGACCACCCCCATCGCCGAGCCGGTGACGGGGGGCACGGCGGTGGCAAGAAGAAGCACGGGCCCCGGGGAGCCGATCTCGAGGTCCCTGTGCCGGTGGGGACCCGGGTCCTGCGCCGCGACGGGACGATCCTCGCCGACCTGGTGGTCGCCGGAGCTCGCTGGCAGGCGGCCCAAGGCGGTCGGGGCGGTCGGGGCAACGCCCGGTTCCTCACCAACCGGCGGCGCGCCCCGTCCTTCGCCGAGCAGGGCGAGGTCGGCCACGAGGAGTGGTACGACCTCGAGCTGGCGCTGGTCGCCGACGTCGCCCTGGTGGGGATGCCGAACGCCGGCAAGTCGACCCTCATCGCACGAGTGTCCGCTGCCCGGCCGAAGATCGCCGACTACCCCTTCACCACCCTCGAGCCCAACCTGGGCGTGGTCCGTGTCGACGACGCCACCGACTTCACCGTGGCCGACATCCCCGGGCTGGTCGAGGGGGCGGCCGACGGCAAGGGGCTCGGTCACCGGTTCCTCCGCCACATCACCCGGGCCCGGGTGCTCGTGGTCCTCCTCGACCTCGGTCCCTCCGCGCCGCTCCCGCCGGCCGAGCAGCGCCGCGTGCTCCTGGCCGAGCTCGGGCGGTACCAGCCGGCCCTGTTGGAGCGGCCTCGCCTCGAGGTCGGCTCGAAGGTGGACGTGGCTGTCGGGGAGCACGGGACCGTCGGGGAGCACGGGACCGTCGGGGAGCACGGGACCGAGGGCTCGCGTGCGCACTTCGACCTCGAGCTGTCGGCAGTGACCGGCGCCGGCGTTCCCGCCCTGGTCGGTCGGTTGGCAGCGATGGTCGACGCCGCCCGTCGCAGCGAGCCCGTGCCCGAGGGCGAGGTCGTCGTGCACCGACCACGACCGGAGGGGATCACCGTCGAGCGGCTCGACGACGGCACCTTCGTCGTGTCGGGGGCGGCGGTCGAACGGACGGTGGCGCTGAGCGACCTCACGGCCGACGACGCCGCCGACTACGTGCAGCAGCGCCTCCGGCGCCTGGGCGTCGACCGGGCCCTCGCCCGGGCCGGTGCCCGCGACGGCGCCGAGGTCCGCATCGGCGAACTGGCCTTCACCTGGTATCGCGACCAGCCCGAGCTGACCAGTGAGAGCCGGAGGCGCTCGAGGTGACAGCAGCGCGGACCATCGTGGTCAAGATCGGCTCGTCCTCGGTCACCACGCCCTCGGGGGGTGTCGACGAGCGCACCCTGGCCAAGCTGGCCGCCGAGGTGGCGGCGGAGCGCACCGGGGGGCGTCGCGTCGTCGTGGTCACGTCGGGAGCGGTGGCGGCCGGCTGGACGGCTCTCGCCGAGGACGCCGAGCGACCGGGAGACCTCGCCACCTTGCAGGCTGTCTCGGCCGTCGGACAGCACCACCTGATGCGGGCGTGGAGCGAGGCGTTCGAGGCGACCGGGCTCCTCGTCGGCCAGGTGCTGCTCGCCCCGCTCGACTTCGTCCACCGCGGCCAGTACCTCCGTGCCCGGAGGACGCTCGAGCGTCTGCTCGAGCTGGGGGTGGTCCCCGTCGTGAACGAGAACGACGCCGTGGCCGACGCAGAGCTCCGCTTCGGCGACAACGACCGCTTGGCCGCCCTGGTCGCCCACCTGGTCGGCGCCGACCTGCTCGTGCTGCTCACCGACACGGCCGGGTTGTTCACCGGCGATCCCCGCACCGACGACGGTGCGTCGTTGATCGAGGAGGTCGTCGACATCGACCACCGGCTGGAGGCGGCGGCCGGCGGGCCCGGCACCGCCGTGGGCAGCGGTGGCATGAGCTCGAAACTGGCCGCTGCCCGGCTGGCTGTCTGGTCGGGCGTGGAGGCGGTCATCGCCGACGCGGCGCGGCCAGGAGTGGTGGCCGACGCGGTGGCCGAGCGGCCCGGCGTCGGGACCCGCTTCCGTCCCCGCGGGGAGCGCCTTGCCGCGCGCAAGCTGTGGATCGCCTTCGCCGTCGGGGCCGAGGGGACCTTGGTGGTCGACGACGGCGCCCGACAGGCCCTCCTCGAGCACGGCCGCTCGCTGCTGCTCGCCGGTGTGGTCGGCGTGGAGGGTGGCTTCGGGGCGGACGACGCCGTCGAGCTTGCCGGGACCGACGGCGTCGTCTTCGCCAAGGGCCTCGCCCGTCACGGCGCCGACACGGTGGCCGCCTGGGCCGGCCGCCGGTCCTCCGAGCTTCCCGACGACCTCGACGCCACCATCGTGCACCGTGACGACCTCGTCATCCTGCCCGAGCGGGAGGCGACTGCCGTCGGTCCGGAGGAGTGACGACGGACGCTCGGCACTACGCTGGGCCGATGGTCGCACACGGTCCTGTCTCCCTGGACGACCTCGGGGCAGCCGCTCGCGAGTCCTCGAGAGTCCTCGCCCGGTCGTCCTCGTCCCAGCGAGGCGACGCGCTCCGAATTGCCGCCGACCTGCTCGAGTCCCAGGCCGAGCGGATCGTCGCCGTCAACGCCGGGGACGTCGCAACGGCCGAAGCCGACGGCGCCACGCCCACGGTGCTCGATCGCCTCCGCCTCGACGGCCACCGGGTGGCCGCCATGGCTGCCGGGCTCCGTACGGTGGCCGAGCTGGCGGATCCCCTCGGCCGGGTGGTGGCCGGCTGGGTGAGGCCCAACGGGCTGCGGGTCGAGCAGGTCCGGGTCCCCCTCGGCGTGGTCGGCATCATCTACGAGAACCGTCCGAACGTCACCAGCGACGCCTTCGGACTGTGCCTGAAGGCGGGCAACGCGGTGTTGCTGCGCGGCTCGTCGTCCGCGCTCGCCACCAACGGCGCCATCGTCGAGCTCCTGCGGGAGGGCGTGACCAAGGCCGGACTGCCGGCCGGATCGGTCGGCTTCCTCTCCGAGGCGTCCCACGAGTCGGCCGTGGCCTTCATGCGAGCCACCGGCACCATCGACTGCCTGGTCCCCCGTGGCGGCCCTGCGTTGATCGCCGCGGTGCGCGAGCACGCCACCGTGCCCTACGTCATCGACGGCGACGGGAACTGCCACGTCTTCGTGGACGCCTCGGCCGACCTCTCGATGGCCGAGTCCATCGTGGTCAACGCCAAGACGCAGCGACCCGGCGTGTGCAACGCCATGGAGACCCTCCTTGTGCATCGCTCGATCGCCCCGACGTTCCTCCCCCGAGTGGCCACTGCCCTCGAGGGGGTCGAGCTGCGGGGCGACGAGACGACCCGCGCCCTGGTGCCGGGGGCCGTGGCGGCGACGGAGGCCGATTGGGCGACCGAGTACCTGGCCCCCGTCCTCGCCGTCCGGGTGGTGGACGACCTCGACAGCGCGCTCGACCACATCGCCCGGTACGGCAGCGGGCACTCGGAGGCCATCGTCACGAGCGACGTGGCCTCGGCCGACCGGTTCACCGCCGAGGTCGACGCGGCGGCGGTGCTGGTCAACGCCTCCACGCGCTTCGTCGACGGCGAGGAGCTCGGCCTGGGTGCGGAGATCGGCATCTCGACCCAGAAGCTTCACGCTAGGGGCCCGATGGGGCTCGAAGCCCTGACCTCGGTTCGGTGGGTGGTGCGGGGCGACGGGCAGGTCCGCCGGTGAGCACCGCCCAGGACACTCCGAAAGCGGACGGCGGCGACTACCGCTTCGAGTCGATCGCCGCCATCCGTCAGTCCCTGGCGGACGTCGACTACCTGGCCGACGACGGCATCGCCGGCGTCGTCTACCTGGCCGACCGTCTCGACAAGCCGGTCCTCGTCGAAGGACCGGCCGGTACCGGCAAGACCGAGCTGGCCAAGTCGGTCGCCCGGCTGACCGGCGCCCGGCTCGTCCGGCTCCAGTGCTACGAGGGGCTGGACGAGTCCAAGGCGCTCTACGAGTGGAACTACAAGAAGCAGTTGCTGCGGATCCAGGCAGACGCCGGGCAGTCGTGGGACAAGCTCGAGGAGGACATCTTCGCGGAGGACTTCCTGCTCACCCGGCCCCTCCTCGAGGCCATCCGCTCACCGGAGCCGGTGGTGCTCCTGGTCGACGAGGTCGACCGGGTCGAGCTCGAGACCGAGGCGCTCCTCCTCGAGGTCCTCTCCGAGTACCAGGTGTCGATCCCCGAGCTGGGCACGGTCCGGGCGACCACCATCCCCATGGTGTTCCTGACCTCGAACAACACCCGCGAGCTCTCCGAGGCGCTCAAGCGCCGGTGCCTCTTCCTCCACCTCGACTACCCCGACGTGGAGCGCGAGCGCGCCATCGTCGAAGCGCGGGTGCCTGGCATCAGCGCCCAACTGGCCGACCAGGTCGCCCGCATCGTCCGGTCGATCCGGAGCCTCGACCTGAAGAAGCACCCGTCGGTCTCCGAAACGCTCGACTGGGCCCGCACCCTGGTGGTGCTGGGCATCGAGACGGTGGACGCCACGGTGGCCGTCGGCACCCTCAACATCCTCCTCAAGTACCGTTCGGACATCGAGAAGGCGGCGAAGGAGCTCGCCGGCCTCGACGCGCCCTCCTGACCCGAGCGCCGTGGACCTCCTGACCGGGTTCGTCGGGGAGCTCCGGGCCGCCGGCATCCCGGTCTCGTTGACCGAGCACCTCGACGCGGCGCAGGCGCTCGAGCACCTTCCCCTCGAGGACCGCCAAGCGCTCAAGTACGCCCTCGGGGCCAGCCTGGTCAAGTCGGCCACCCACTGGCGGGCCTACGAGACGGCCTTCGAGGTGTACTTCTCGTTGCAACGGGGGGCCCGGCTGGCCGAGACGGGAGGCGAGGAGGGCGCCGAGGGGAGCGAGGCCCGGAGTGACACCTCGGCCGTCGGGTCGGGGCAGGGCGTAGGCACCGGACGCGGCACGGGCGGGGGGGAAGGGATGACCCCCGAGGAGCTGGCTCGACTGCTGTATGCCGCACTGGCCAGGGGGAACGACGCCATGGTGGGAGTAGTCGCCCGCTACGCGGTCACCCGGTACGCCGGCATGGAGCCGGGCCGCCCGGTCGGTGGCACCTACTACCTCTACCGGACGCTCCGGAACCTCGACCTCGACGGCGTCCTCGAACGGCTGATGGCCGAGGCGCGCGCCGCCTCTGCCTCCGCCGGTAGCCCGGGTGCGCCCGGAGAGCAGCCGGCAGACGAGCTCGGCACCGGCGCCGCCGCCACAGGTGGGCCCGACGGGCTGACTGCCCTCGAGGAGCGGCTGCTGCGTGACGAGTACCGAAGTCGGATCGACGCCCTCAAGGCCGAGATCGAAGCCGAGATCCGACGCCGGCTGGTGGCCGACCGCGGGGCCGAGGCGCTGGCCAAGTCGCTGCGCAAGCCGTTGCCCGAGGACGTGGACGTCATGCACGCCAGCCGCGAGGAGATGGCCGCCCTCAACCGGGCGCTGCACCCGTTGGCCCGCAAGCTCGCCGTGCGGCTGGCCCGCAAGCGGCGGCACGGCCGTCGCGGCCCGCTCGACTTCCGCAGCACGATGCGCCATGCCCTCTCGACCGGGGGCGTGCCCGTCGACCCCCGCTTCCGCTACCCCCGACCGGCCAAGCCCGAGATCATGGTGGTGGCCGACATCTCGGGCTCGGTGGCTTCCTTCGCCCGGTTCACCCTGCACCTCGTCCACGCCATCAACTCGCAGTTCTCCAAGGTCCGCAGTTTCGTCTTCGTCGACGGGATCGACGAGGTGACCGGGCTCTTCGAAGGGGCCGACGACCCGGCGGACGCCGTGCACCGAATCAACACGGAGGCGGACGTGGTGTGGGTCGACGGCCACTCCGACTACGGGCACGCCCTCGCCGTGTTCCTCGAGCGATGGGGGGAGGAGATCACCCCCCGCACGAGCGTGCTGCTCCTCGGTGACGCCCGCAACAACTACCACGCCTCGAACGCCTGGGTCCTGAAGGACGTCCGTGAGCGGGCTCGCCACGTCTACTGGCTGAACCCCGAGCCCCGCTCCTACTGGGACTCGGGCGACTCGATCGTGGGCGAGTACGGCACCCACTGCGACGCGGTGGTCGAGTGCCGGACGCTCCGCCAGCTCGAGGCGTTCGTGGGCGAGCTGACGTGAGCGCGGAGCGCTCCTCGAGGGTCGGGAGCGTCCCGCCCGACGGCGTGCGCACACCCGGCGGCGTCCCGCCCGACGGCGTGCGCACAGTCGCCGCGGTCCCGTCCGACCGGTCGGTCACCCGGCTCGTCCTGGTGCGCCACGGCGAGGCCCGGTGCAACGTCGCGGGCATCTGCGGCGGCCGGCACGGGTGCACCGGCTTGACCGAGCGCGGTGTCGGCCAGGTGGAGGCTTTGCGCGACCGGCTGCTGGCCAGCGGCGAGCTGGCCGGGGCCAACGCCCTGGTGGCGAGCGAGCTACCCCGGGCGGTCGAGACCGCCGAGCTGGTGGCCCCGGCCCTCGTCCTCCCCGGACGAGCCGGTCCGCCCGAGGTGGTGCGCGACTGCGGGGTGTGCGAGCTCCACCCCGGGGAAGCCGACGGCTTGACCTGGGCCGAGTTCTCGGAACGGTTCGGTGACCCCGACTGGGACGTCGAGCCCGACCGGCCGATCGCCCCGGGCGGGGAGAGCTGGACAGGCTTTGTCCGCCGGGTGGAGGCGAGCCTGCGCTCCCTGGCCGCTGCCCACGCCGGCGAGCTGGTGGTGGTGGCATGCCACGCCGGGGTCGTCGAGGCCTCCCTGCTCGCCCTGTTGCCGGTCGCCGGGGGCCGGGACGGCGCCCGGCTGCAACTGCGCACCGCGCACGCCTCGCTCACCACCTGGGAGGTGGACGGAGACCGGTGGCGCCTGCTTGCCTACAACGACGCCGCGCACCTGATGGGCGGCCCGGGCGGCCCGGGTGCGCCGGTGGTCGGCGCCGCGGCTCAGCAGGCGTAGTCGTTGTCGAAGGCGGTGTCCATGTTCGGCTCGGGGACCGGGTAGTTCGGGGAGCCGTACTGGACGAGCTGGACCGGGCCGGTGGGAAGCTGATCGTTGGGATAGGCCGAGGTGCCCTGGGTGCACAACGCGCTCGGCCCTCCCGGGTACTGCCACGACGCCATCCAGTAGGGGACAGCGGGCTGGTAGTCGCCGACGATCCCGTTCCACAGGCCCGGGGAGGCGTAGACGCCGACCGAGTTGAGCCCCTCGGCGTGGAGACCCTCGATGGCCCCTTGGACGAGGGAGGCGTTGGCGGCGAGATCGGTCGACCACGAGGGCAGGGTGGAGGGCGTGGGCTCGACGTCCAGCCACCACGGCACGGCGGTCGCGATGCCGGCGGCGGCCGCCTTGGTGAAGGCGTCCTGGGCGGCAGCGAAGCCGTAGTTGCAGGCGTCGGGTACGGCGAGGACCGCGCACGACGGGTCGCCCGAGGTGGCCTGGGTGCCGTAGGTGAGGAAGGCGTAGAGGTTGAGGCCGGCCCCCGCCCACGCCGCCTCGGCGGCCAGGCACGGGTTGGTCCCTCCGAAGGACGAGCCCACCACTTCCACGACGCCGACGGTATGGGGGTCGGGTGGGAGGCCGCCGGCGCACTGGAAGTTCGAGACGTCGTAGCCGTAGGAGCCGGACGGGAAGGCCGAGGCGGCAAAGAGGCCGCTCCCTCGACCGGCGGCCATCCCCACCACCGGGGCGTTCAGGACTTGGGGAGCCGAGCCCCAGTAGGTGGCATCCCCGAGGGCCGTCACGCCACCGTTGGCGTTGGCGAACCAGTAGCCGCCCGAGGACGCGGTGGCCATGGCCACCACCGGGTAGTGCTGGGGGATCCCCCCGAGGGATCCGTAGAACTGGGCGTCCCCGAAGGAGAAGATCCCCCCGTCAGAGGCCACCTCCCAGTAGCCGCCCCCGT
>JBMFXC010000017.1:24610-36444 GCA_049964655.1 Acidimicrobiales bacterium | reverse complement strand
CACCACAACTACACCCACCTCCCCCGGATCCGGTCGGAGCGCCCGACCTGGGACTACAACCACCCCGAGCACCGTACGATCGTGTCGCACCAGAAGCCGAGAGGTGACAGCGGCACCACTGGCCCCGCCCAACCGGTGGAGGTCGGGCGATGAAGGTCGGGGCCCGGATGCTGGTGGTGATCGGCTTCTTCTTCGGCATCATCGGGATCATCTACTGGTTCACCAGCTACGAGGACGCTGGGTTCCTCATGCTCATCGGCGCCACCTTCCTGGGCCTGCTCCCGGGCAGCTACTACTACTGGTGGTCGCGTCGCATGAAGCCGCGACCCTCCGACGACCCCGATGCCTCGATCGAAGCGAGTGCAGGCACGGTCGACACCTTCCCGTCCTCGAGCATCTGGCCGTTCATCCTCGGGAGCGGGGCGTTCTTCATCGGGCTCAGCCTGGTGTTCGGCATCTGGCTCGTGCCCATCGCCGCCGCCCTCGTCCTCACTGCCTCCGTCGGTGCCACCCTGGAGAGTCGACGCGGCGGCACCGTCTGACCGGCTCGCCGCCCTGGGCGCGCTCTCCCCTTGGGGACCCGCCCTGCCCCGTCCACCCTGGCCAGGACAGGGCTCCCTCGTGACACACCAGGGCCGGGTGCCCGCCCTCGACGGCCGCCGCCGTGACAGCCCCATGGTCGACTGAGACCATGGAGTCGGCTCACGCCGGTCCAGTGGACCCAGTGGACCCGAACCAGCCGCCGGCCACCGTCGACACCACGGTCGTCGGCCCGAACCCGGTCGACGCGCTGCACCCGATCGTCGCCACGTGGTTCGAGCACCGCTTCCCCGGCGGACCATCCGCGGTGCAGTGTCGGAGCTGGCCGGCGATCACACAGGGCGACGACGTGCTCGTCGCCGCCCCCACCGGGTCCGGCAAGACGCTCGCCGGCTTCCTCGTCGCCATCGACCGCCTGGTGCGAGCCGCGGCAGCGGGGGCTCCCCTCGTCGGGGCCCGGGTGCTCTACGTGTCGCCGCTCAAGGCCCTGGCCGTCGACGTCCACCACAACCTCGAACGTCCGCTCGCCGAGCTCGCCGAGACGGCCTGCCGCCTCGGCTACACCCTCCCGTCGCTGTCGATCGGCGTCCGCACCGGTGACACCCCTGCCGGTGAACGGGCGTCGTTGGTGGCGGCTCCGCCGTCGATCCTCGTCACCACCCCCGAGAGCCTCGCCATCCTCCTCACCACCGAGCGAGGTCGCAAGGCCCTGTCCACCACCGAGACGGTGATCGTCGACGAAGTCCACGCCCTGGTCCCCGACAAGCGCGGTACGCATCTTGCCCTCTCGCTCGAGCGGCTCGAGGCACTCTGTCTGGCTCGCAGCGGGCGACGGCCCCAGCGGATCGGGCTGTCCGCCACCCAGCGTCCCATCGAGGTGGCCGCCCGATTCCTCTCGGGCGTGGGAGCCGGGCGCCGGACGACGATTGTCGACACCACCGTCCCACCTCGTTGCCGGGCAGAGATCGAGCTCCTCGACACCGAGCTGGGCGCCGTCACCGCCGCCGAGCACGTCGACGACCTCGTGGCGAGGCTGGCGGCACGTGTCGCCGTCCACCGTACGACGCTGGTCTTCGTCAACACCCGGCGGATGGCCGAACGGCTGGCCCATCTCCTCGCCGAGCACCTGGCGGACGGCGCCACCCCGGTCGACGCCGACCGTGTGGCTGCCCACCACGGCAGCCTGTCCCGCCACCGGCGGCTCCTCGTCGAGGCGCGCCTGCGCGACGGCGAGCTCTCCGCCCTGGTGGCGACCGGCTCCCTCGAGCTGGGGATCGACGTCGGCCCCGTCGACCTCGTGTGCCAGGTCGGCTCACCGCGGTCGATCGCCACCTTCCTCCAGCGCGTCGGCCGCTCCAACCATACGGTCGACGGAGTGCCCCATGGGGTGCTCTACCCGACCACCCGCGACGAGCTCGTCGAATGCGTCGCCCTGCTCGCAGCCGTACGTGCCGACGACCTCGACCGCCTCCACCCTCCCGAGGCGCCGCTCGACATCCTGGCTCAGCACCTAGTGGCCGAGGTTGCGGCGAACGGGGAGCGCACCGAGGCAGAGCTCGCTGTGCTCGTCCGCCGCGCCGCACCGTACGCTTCCCTGTCCGACGAGTCCTTCGCCCAGGTCGTCGAGACCCTCTCGGCAGGC
Source organism: Acidimicrobiales bacterium (assembly GCA_049964655.1). Taxonomy (GTDB): domain Bacteria; phylum Actinomycetota; class Acidimicrobiia; order Acidimicrobiales; family RAAP-2; genus JAJZJT01. The sequence goes on along the minus strand of JBMFXC010000017.1, from coordinate 34,262 downwards.
ATCCTGACCGGTCGGGGCCGGCGGATGGCCCACCTTCATCGGGACGGCGTCGACGGCATCCTCAGACCACGGCGGGGCGCCCGGCTCGCCGCCCTCACCAGTGGAGGGGCCATCCCCGAGTCAGGTGACTACCGGGTCGTCCTCGACCCCGAGGGAACGACGGTCGGTACGGTCAACGAAGACTTCGCCGTCGAGTCGATGCGTGGCGACGTCTTCCTGCTCGGGACCCACTCGTGGCGTATCGCTCGGGTCGAGCAAGGGGTGGTGCGTGTCGTCGACGCCGACGGTGCGGCACCGACCATCCCCTTCTGGATCGGCGAGGCTCCGAGCCGGACCGACGAGCTCTCCGCCTGGGTCTCGACGGTCCGCAGCATCGTCGGCCAGTCGCTCGCTCGAGCAGACGAGACGGCTCACTCGACCGACGAGCAGGACGCCCGCTCCGCCACCACACCACCTCGGCAGGCCGGTATGGAGCAGCGCCCGGGGGCTGTCGGCCCGAACGCTGCCGTCTGCGCCCTCGAGACCTCGTGTGGGGTTTCCCGACCGGTCGCCGAGGCAGTCGTCGCCTACCTGGCCACCGCGCACGCCCAGCTCGGGACCGTGCCCACCACGGAGAGGATCGTGGTCGAACGGTGCTTCGACGAGGTCGACGGCGCCCAACTGGTGGTCCACGCCCCGTTCGGCGCACGGGTCAACCGAGCACTCGGGCTGGCCCTGCGCAAGCGGTTCTGCGCCACCTTCGACTTCGAGCTGCAGGCGGCGGCGACCGACGACGCGGTCCTCTTGTCGCTCGGGCCTCAGCACAGCTTCCCCCTCGGCGACACGTTTCGGCTCCTGCGAGCGGCGACCGCCGCGGAGGTGCTCGTCCAAGCCGTGCTCACCTCTCCGCTGTTCGCCACCCGGTGGCGGTGGACTTGTAGCCGGGCACTTGCCGTCCTGCGTTTCCGGGGCGGTCGACCGACGCCGCTGGCCATCCAGCGGATGGAGGCAGACGACCTCCAGGCCGCCGTGTTCCCGGCGCTCGCCGCCTGTCAGGAGAACACACCACCCGGCCCCGTCGCCGTCCCCGACCACATCCTCGTGGCCCAGACGGTCCACGACTGCCTGCACGAAGCGATGGACGCCGACGGGCTCCGACACCTCCTTGCCGACGTCGAGACAGGGGAGGTGTCGGTATGGGCGCTCGACACGGTCGAGCCGTCGGTGCTCGCCGCCGAGATCCTCCACGGCCGGCCGTACACCTTCCTCGACGACGCCCCCCTCGAGGAACGACGGAGCCGCGCCACCTCGACCCGGCGCGGCCTACCGACCGCCCCGCGAAGCCTCGACCGTCTCGACCGTCTCGACCCGGTGGTGGTCGACCGGGTGCGGTCCGACGCCGCACCCCACCCAGCCACCCCGGACGAGCTCCACGGCGTCCTGGTCGACCTCGTGGCCATGGCGGCAACCCCCGACCTGGCCATGCTCTATCGGCGGCTTGCCGACACTGGACGCGCCGCCTCCGTCCGCCCGGACGCGCCGTCTGGGGACGAGTGGTGGGTCGCAGCCGAACGTGCGGCATGGGTCCCGCTGCTGTGGCCCGGAGCAGCAGTCGACGGCCTTGTCCGCCCCGTTCGCTCGTACGACGGTCGGGAGCCAGTGCCACCAGAGGATGCCGACGTCGCCGTGGCGGACGTCGTACGTGGCCACCTCGAGGTGGCCGGCCCCGTCACCGTGGCCGAGCTGGTCTGCCGCACCGCACTGTCAACCGGCAGGGTGCGCACGGGACTGGCCCGCCTGGCTGTCGAAGGCTCGGCGGTGCGTGGGACCTTCGATCCGCGGCTCGGGACCGCCGACGGCCCAGAGGACGAGCAGTGGTGCTCTCGGCGCCTTTTGGCCCGCATCCATGCCGGCTCGCGCGATCGTCGCCGCTTCCACGCCGATCCGGCCAGCCAGCAAGACTTCGTCCGTTTCCTCCTGCGGTGGCAGCACGTGGCGCCGGAAGCCCGCTTGTCAGGTCCCGGGGGGCTCCGCGCCGTGCTCGACCAGCTCCAGGGGTTCGAGGCCCCTGCAGCTGCCTGGGAAGCTCACCTTCTCCCGGCTCGGCTCGAGGAGTACGACCCGGCCTGGCTCGACGCGCTGTGCTTGTCGGGCGAGCTCACCTGGGGCCGCTTCAGCGGTCGCTCCGCCGGAGCGCGGCGGGGTGCCGCTACGCCGTCGGGGAGCACGCCGATCGCCTTCGCCTGGCGCGACGACCTCGCCTGGTTGCTCGCTGCCATGCGGGACGGCCAGACACCGGACCGACCGAAGACGGGACCGGCCGCCGAGCTGTTGGCCTCCCTCGAGACCGCGGGCGCCCTCTTCGGTGCCGACCTCGCCCGCCGGACCGGCCGGCTCCCCGGCGACGTCGACGCCGGCCTGTGGGACCTCGTCGCTCGGGGCCTGGCGACGGCCGACAACTTCGCCGCTATCCGGTACCTCCTCGGCAGCCGGCGGCGCGACCCCCTCGCCCGCCGGCGAGGGAGCAGGACGGTACAAGCCCGGCTCGCCACCACTCGTGGTAATGCAGGACGGTGGTCCTTGGTTGACGACCCCGCTACCCGCGGGAGCGAGCCGGCCGGCCATGGGACCAGCGAGACCGCGACCGAGGACGTCGCCGAAACAGTCGCCGAACAGCTCCTCGCCCGGTGGGGCATCGTGTGCTGGGAGGTGACCAGACGTGAGGCGATCGCGCTCCCGTGGCGGACGATCGTGCAGGCCCTGCGTCGCCTCGAGGCACGGGGAACGGCGACGGGCGGTCGGTTCGTTGCCGGCCTGTCCGGCGAGCAGTACGCCACCCCGGCGGCCGTCACCTTGCTCGACGCCGTCCGGCGCAGCCGTGCCGAAGCGGGGAGCGCGGACCCTGACGACTCCGACGTGACCACGGTGAACGCCTCCGACCCGCTCAACGTCGTCGGGACCCTCGTGCCGGGGGTGCGCACCCCCGCCGTGCGGACTCGACAGGTCACCTACCGGGCCGGCGTACCCGACGATGGCGGCGTCGTCAGCGCATCACTCGGCGCACGCCGGGGCTAGTCGCCAGCTCCGGTGAGACCAGGTTGATGAAGGTCGGGACGGGGATCGGCTCGATCTCCTCGTGGCCGTCGCCGGGTCGGGGTGCCGTCTCCACCGTCTGGTACTCGCCCTCGGGGGTGAGCTCCACCACCACTGGCCGCTTGCGCTTGCCGCCCGATTCGTAGGCTTGGAGCTCCTTGCAGATCTGGTAGGTCACGAAGAAGGTCAGGATCGGCATCACGAAGACGATGATCCGGAAGGTGACGAGGACCGACTGGAGCGGCACGTTGAAGAAGTTGGCGAGGACGTCTGTCGACGATGCGCAGAAGACCATGAAGAGGAGCATGAAGACCGACGCGCCAGCCGCCGTGCGCTTGGGCCGGTCCCGTGGCCGGTCGAGGAGGTTGTGGTAAGCGCGGTCCTTGGTGATCTTCGCCTCGAGGAAGGGCCAGGCGAAGAACAGGTTGAAGACGATGCCCGGGAAGAGCACGGCCGGAAGGAACACCTCGAGTGGCCAGGTGTGGCCCCAGCCGACGAACTCCCAGCTCGGCATGATGCGGAGCGCTCCGTCCAACCACCCCATGTACCAGTCGGGCTGGACCGCATAGGAGATCTGGTAGGGCTGGTAGGGACCGAACTGCCAGATGGGGTTGATCTGGGCGAACCCGGCGAGCAGGAAGATCGTCGCCGTCGTCATGAACATGAAGCCGACGGTCTTCGCCATGAACGTCGGGAACATCGGCGAGCCGACCACGTTGTGCTCGGTGCGCCCCTTGCCAGGGAACTGGGTGTGCTTCTGCTTCACGAGCAGGCCCAGGTGGGCGGCGAGCAGCCCGACGATGATGGCCGGGATGATCAGCACGTGGATGATGAAGAACCGCGGGATGATGACCCCGTTGCCCGGATAGTTCCCGCCGAAGAGGAAGAAGGCGATGTACGAGCCGACGATAGGGATCGACTCGATGATGGAGTAGGCGATCCGGATGCCCGTCCCCGACACCAGGTCGTCGGGGAGGGAGTAGCCGAGGAAGCCGTTCAGGATGCCGAGCAGCAGCATCGAGACGCCGACGATCCAGTTCAGCTCACGTGGCTTGCGGAAGGCCCCGGTGAAGAAGACGCGGGCCATGTGCACGGCGATCGAACCGAGGAAGATGTCCGCCGCCCAGTGGTGGGCCTGCCGCATGAGGAGGCCCGACTTCACGTCGAAAGACAGCCCGACCGTCGACGCGTACGCCTCCGACACTCGCTGGCCCCGCAACGGCAGGTAGGAGCCGTGGTAGATGACCTCCTTGGCGGAGGGCACGTAGTAGAGGGTCAGGAACACGCCGGTGGCCAACAAGACCACGAACGAGTAGAGGGCGATCTCGCCCAACATGAACGACCAGTGGTCGGGGAAGATCTTGTCGAGGAAGGTGCGGCCGCCCTTGGCGACGCCGAGGCGGTCGTCTACCCACCGGAGGGACTCGTCGATCATGGCCGCTCCCAGAAGCCAGGGCCGACAGGCTGGTCATAGCCGGCCTGCGAACGGAGGAAGCCATCGGCGTCGACCTTCAGCGGTAGCTGCGGCAGCGGCCGCGGCGCCGGGCCGAACTCAGGGATGGCGCCGGCCACCACGTTGAAGATCGACTGGTGGCACGGACAGACGAGCTGCTGGGTCTGCTCTTGGTAGAGCCCGACCGGGCACCCGAGGTGGGTGCACATCTTCGAGTAGGCGACATACCCACGGACACCCCAGTCGGAGCGTCCTGGCGGGGCCAGGGGGAACGGCGGCTCTCCTGGCCCGATGTCGGCGAGGCGGATGAGGATCGTCTGGTCGGGCGAGGATCCCTCGAACCCCTCGGGGAACACCGTCAGGACACCGCCGACGTCGAGGTCGGAGACCTTGACCGGTCGACCCTCGAGGCTCACCAGCAACGAGTCCTTCTTCCAGTTGGTGGTAAAGAGCGCCCGCCCCGGCTTGGGACCGAGCGAGCGAATGAGGGGGAAGGCGGCCACCACGCCGAAGGTGCCGGCGCCGAGGGCGAAGAGCCCGCCGAGCACCTTGCGTCGCTTGACGACCAGGCCACCACGCTCGAGCACGGCCGCGCTCATGGCGTCCCGCTCGGCCTCGGTCGAATGGAAGTCGTGACGCTCCTCGACGAAGGGGCCCTGGGGCATGAGGTACTTGCCCCAGGCGGCAACTCCGAAGCCGAGGCCGAAGAGCCCGACCCCGAGCGTGGCCGCCTCCCACTGGACCTGGTCGCTGATCCAGTAGGTGATGCCGAAGCCGATGAACCCGAGGAACCCGATGATCATCGAGAGCACCGCGACGGCGTTGACCCGCTCGGGGTGAGCGGCGTACGGCTGCAGATGGGGGTCGTCGAGGGCTGCCACCGGCAGCGCACCGGTTGGTTGGGACGGTTCGTTGCTCACGCGCGCTCTCCGATCCAGAAGGCAACGAGCAGGAGCCCCCCCACGCCGACCAGGAGTGCGACGAAGCCCTCGGCCACCGGTCCGTTCCCACCGAGACCGAACCCGCCTCGGTTGGTCGGGTGCTGGATGACCTCGTGCACGTAGGCGACGATGTCACGAGCCTGGGCGTTGGTGATGTTGCCGGCGCTGAAGTGCGGCATGTTGCCCGGCCCCGTGCGGATGGCCTCGATGATCTGGGTGGGGGTGGCCACGTGCAGGCTGGGGGCGAACGCACCGTCGGCCAGCTCGTCACCGGCGCCGGTAATGGTGTGGCAGGCGGCGCAGTTGAGGGTGAACAGGCTCTGGCCCTGGGCGAGGTTCGCCTGGGAAAGGTTGACGTGGTAGATCGGCACGCCCACGCCCGGTGTGAACGACTGGACGTAGGCGGCGATCTCGAGGGTCTGGAGCCCGTTGAAGCGTGGCGGCTTGCGTACCGCCTGCTCGGTCGGGTCGGCGAGCGGCATGCGCCCGGTGGAGACCCAGAAGTCAATGGTCCCGGCCCCAAGCCCTTGCAGGTTGGGAGCGCGGCTGGTGCCCGCGGCGTCCGTCCCGTGGCAGCTCGCGCAGTTGGCGGCGAAGAGCGCCTGGCCCGGCGCGATGTAGGAGGAGGGCAACGAGACGGGGTCGATGCCCGCCCGTCCGGACGACGTCGGTGAGCCCGAGCTCCCAGAAGCAGTCCCGCTGGTCGGTGCGCTCACCGTGGCGGCGTGGACGGTCGGGGTCGTCGGGTGGCTACCGCCGAGCGACGGTGTGCCGCTCGGCGCGGTTCCCGCCCCGGCGGTGGGGGCGAACGCCAGCAGCCCGGCCGCGACGACACCCGCCGCCAAGCCGGCAGGCACCAGGAGTCGGGCTCGAAGCAATCTGTGCATGGGACGTGACACCTACTTGAGCAGGAACAGGCAGCTGAACAAGCCGATCCACACGATGTCGACGAAGTGCCAGTAGTAGCTGACCGCCTGGAAGACCGCCGTCTCCCCGGGATCGCCCTTGGGACCCTTCAGGCGGAGGAAGAGGAACACCATGGCCACCAGGCCGAGGAAGACGTGCAGGCCGTGCAGGCCGGTCATGATGTAGAAGAGCGATCCATAGGCGGTCACCGTGGGGTCCGTCGCCGGAAAGTGCGACAGCGTGATCCACTCGAAGAACTGGTTGCCCACGAAGGCGGAGCCCATCACGAGCGTGGCCAGCAGCCAGAGCTTGGCGCTGCGACGCTTGCCCTTCTCCTGGTCGAACACGGCTTTCTGCATGGTGAAGCTCGAGGCCAACAGGATGAAGGTGAAGACCCCGGCCTGGATGGTGTCGAGCTTGGTGCCCGGGGGCGGCCAGACCGTGGCGTGGGCTCGGATGGTGAAGAAGGCGGCGAAGAGGCCACTGAAGAACATCACCTCGGAGCCGAGCCAGATCATCACGCCCACCGCCAGCATGGGCGGGCGATCGGGCCGGTGGCGTGCGGTGGCCGAGCTGTCGACGGCGATCGCCTGAGTCACGGGCTCTTTCTTAGCCGAACCTAAGCACCTCTGGCCAACCTCCCACGTCACCGCTGCGCAACCGCCTTTACGACCAGGACAAGCGGGTGAGAGGAGTGCTGGTCGGGAACCCGCCTGCGGGCCTAGCGGCGGCGCCCGCGGGCCTAGCGGCGGTGCCCGCGGGCCCAGCGGCGGTGCCCGCGGGCCCAGCGGCGGTGCCCGCGGGCCCAGCGGCGGAGCCGTGCAGGCCTACCGGCGGTCGTGGCGGGGTCAGCCACCTTCGACACTGAGGAAGGCGGGCAGCTGGCCTGTGTAGACGACGGCCAGCCTCCGGGTCGGTCGGGTCAGCGCCACGTACACCGTGCGCAAGCCACCGGCCGTCTCGTTGACTAGCGCCTCGGGCTCGACGACGACGACCGCGTCGAACTCGAGGCCGTTGGCTCCCGTCGCGCCGAGGACCACGAGTGGGGCGGCGAGCCCTCCCCGTCCCTGCCGCCGGGGATCGGCAGCGTCCACGCCGGCGAGGGCAAGGGCGTCGAGGATGCCAGCGACCTGGCTCTCTGGCGCCAGCACCGCCACCCGACCGTCCCCGACGGCAGCCAGCTCCTCGACGGCCGTGCGGGCCACGGTCGTGACAAGGGTGGACCCCGCGGGCGGTTCGACCGCGTCGTCGACGGCCACCAGCCGAGGCACCACGCCGCTCCGCCGAACGGGCCGTGGCGGGCGGAGCTCGGGAGCGGCGACGGCGAGCACCCGTGACGCCACGGCGAGGACCTCGGCCGGCGTCCGGTAGCTCACCGTCAATTCCACCCGGCGGACCACCCGGCGGGCCGGTAGGTGCGTCACGATGTCGTCCCAGGTCCGGGCGGCCCACGGCGCCGTGGCCTGGGCGATGTCGCCCACCACCGTCATCGAGCCCGACAGCGACCGGCGCGCCAGCATGCGCAGCTGCATCGGAGACAGGTCCTGCACCTCGTCCACGACGATGTGGCCGTAGCTGGGCGGCTGGTCCTCGGCCCTCCCCGAGCGGGGACCGAGGAGGTGGCGCGCCTCGTCGACCAGCGCGGCGTCCCCCGCAGTCCAGGGGACGTCCTCCAGCGATCCGGACCGGGCCCGCACCAACAGCGCCTGCTCGTCCTCGGTCAAGACACCGCGGGCGGCGGCGGCCACGAGCGGCGGTGCCCCGAAGAGGTCGTGGAGCAGCTCGTGGGGTGACAGGCGCGGCCACATCCGATCGAGGGCGTCACGGACCTCCGGCGCCGCTCGCAGGGCGCGGCGGACCTCGCGGGGGTCGGCCGCCTCGTCTTCGACGTCGAGCAGCTCCTCGCCGTCTCCATCGGCACCGAACGGCTGGCTGGCTGGCTGGCTGGGCGACTGGCCGGTTGACCCGAACCTCCGGCGCCGGACGCGGTCGAGCTGGTTGGCCAGCACCTCGGCCACGGCCTGTTCGACAGCCCTACGGCGACCGTTGTGCGTGCCGGGCCGGCGCTTTGCCTCGGCAACGATCCGGCGGCTCTCGGACGCGTCGAGGCGGAGCGTGTAGGCACCGAAGGCAACGGTCACGTCCCTCCGGAGTGGCCGTTGCCGGGTGCGCACGGCTCGAGCGAGGACGGTGGCCATCCGGGCGTCGCCCTTCAGGCGGGCCACGTCTGCAGGCTCGTCAGCCCCCACCCGGACTTCGGGGACGAGCCCGCTGATGGTCGACAGCGTCACGCCCGTCTCGCCGAGCGAGGGGAGCACCTGCTCGATGTAGCGGAGGAAGAGAGGGTTGGGCCCGACCACCAGGACGCCCTGGCGCTCGAGGGGAAACCGGTGGGTGTAGAGGAGGTAGGCGGCGCGATGCAGGGCGACGGCGGTCTTGCCGGTCCCCGGTCCGCCCTGGACGACGAGCACACCACCGAGCGGTGCCCGGATGATCTCGTCCTGCTCGCGCTGGATCGTGGCCACGATGTCGGTCATCTGCCCCGAGCGGGCCCGGCCCAGGGCGGCGAGCAGGGCCGCCGGTCCGCCGATGGGCACGTCACCCTCCACCAGTCCTCCGTCGGCGACCGCCGTCCCTGCTGGCTCCACGGCGGGATGCGAGGGTGCACCGATGCCGCCATCGGCATCGAACCGCTCGTCCTCGTAGCCGGTCACGGTGCGGTGCTCGACGGCCAGGTGGCGTCGGAGCACGAGGCCTTGAGGGTCGCGCCCGGTGGCCCGGTAGAAGGGCTCGGCCACCGGTGCCCGCCAGTCGACGACCAGCGGCTCGTTGTCGGCCCCGTGGACGGCCAGACGGCCGATGTGGAAGGTCTCGACGCCGACCGGGGTACCTCGGGGAGCGCGGCTGTCGGCACCCTGGGTCGGCTGAGCGCGGGTGTCGGCACCCTGGGTCGGCTGGGCGCGGGTGTCGATGCGCCCGAAAAGCAGTGCCTGGTCCCCGATGTCGAGCTGCTCGAGGCGGGCGAGGCTGGTGCGGACGATCACGTCCCGTTCGGTCCGCGACTGGAAGGTGCCCCCGCGCCCGAGGTCGAGGACCTCGTCGAGCATGGCCCGGGCGTCGTCACGCATCACGTCGATCCGGCGGTAGGCCTCGTCGACGACGTCCTGTTCGGCCGCCAACTCTGCGTCCGGGACCACCCCAACCTCCGTTCTGCCCCGTTGCACCCCGGGGCCGGGGAACCCTCGATCCTATGCGACCCGGGCGAACGCCCACCCGGGGC
>JBMFXC010000017.1:0-24510 GCA_049964655.1 Acidimicrobiales bacterium | reverse complement strand
CACCCCGCTCCGTGCCTGGTCGCGCCGGGCAGTAGCGTCAAGACCGTGGCCCCGCCCTGTCCACCAGACCACTCCGGGCCCCTTGGCCTTTCCTCGGTTCCCCTCCCGCGCCACGACGACTCGGTGTTCGTACGTGCCTGCCGGCGCCTGCCCGTCGAGCGGGTCCCGGTGTGGTTCATGCGTCAGGCGGGTCGTTCGCTCCCCGAGTACCGGGCTCTGCGGGGCACCGGGAGCATCCTCGAGGCCATCGCGCAGCCCGAGCTGGTCGCCGAGCTCACGCTCCAACCGGTGCGCCGCTACGGCACGGACGCCGCCATCCTCTTCTCCGACATCGTCGTCCCGGCAGCGGCCATCGGCGTCGGCGTCGACGTGCGCCCGGGCACCGGACCGATCGTCGAGCACCCCCTTCGCACGCGATCCGACCTCGCCCGGCTGCGACCCTTCGAGCCCGACGTCGACGCCCCGGAGGTCGGCGCCGCCGTGTCGATCCTCGCCGACGAGCTCACCGTCCCCCTCATCGGTTTCGCCGGCGGTCCCTTCACCGTGGCCAGCTACCTCGTCGAGGGCGGGCCGTCACGCACCTTCGCGCGAGTACGAGCGCTCATGCACGGCGAGGAAGCGCTCTGGTTCGACCTGGCCGAGCGGCTCGGTGACCTGGCCGTCGCCTCCCTGCGCTCGCAGCTCGACGCCGGGGCCAGTGCCGTGCAGCTCTTCGACAGCTGGGCGGGCGTGCTCCCACCCCACCACTACGAGCACTTCGTCCTCCCGGTCACTCGACGGATCTTCGCCGAGGTGGCCAGCTCCCACCCCGGTGCGCCGACCATCCTCTTCGGCGTCGGCACCGGCGAGCTGCTGGCCCTGATGGCGACCAGCGGCGCCCGGGTCGTCGGAGTCGACTGGCGCGTACCCCTCGACGCGGCCCGGCGGCGGATTGGGACGGACGTCGCCGTCCAGGGCAATCTCGACCCCGCGCTGTGCGTAGCCGGGCCGGCGGTCGCCCTCGCCGAGGCTCGTGACGTGCTGGCTCGAGCCGGGTCGGCGCCCGGCCACGTCTTCAACCTCGGCCACGGCGTCCTCCCCGAGACCGACCCCGCCGTGCTGGAGGCGGTGGTCGAGCTGGTCCACGCCGAAGGGCGTGCTGGCGTGGCCACCCCAGCGTCCGCCCCTGTCGGACCGGCTGCCTCGAGGCCCACGTGAGCAGCGAGCAGGTCGGGGTGCTGGTCATGGCCCACGGAACGCCGGCTACTCCCGCCGACATCGAGCCCTTCTACACCTCCATCCGGCGCGGGCATCCACCCACCCCCGAGCTCCTCGCCGAGCTGGTCGGACGGTACGAGGCGATCGGCGGCACCTCTCCCCTGGCGGTGCGGACCCACGACCAGGTGGCTGGCATCGCCCGAGCCCTCGAAGCGCTGTCTCCGGGTCGCTTCGTCGTCCGCTACGGCGCCAAGCACACCGTTCCGTCCATCGAGGAAGCAGCCGGCGAGCTGGTGGCCACCGGGGTCGGGAGGGTGGTCGGCCTCGTCCTCACCCCCCACCAGTCGTCGCTCGGCGCCGGGCAGTACCTCGAACGGGCGGCAGCGGCACTCTCCGGCGCGAGCAGCTCCGGAGCGCCGCGCCCCCCGGTCGTCTTCACCCCGGTCGCTTCGTGGCACCGTGCCCCGGGGCTGGCCGAGCTCCTCGCCGAGCGCACCGCGGCCACACTCGCCGGGCTTGGGGTGGTCCCGGAGCCAGGAGGAGCGCCCTCCCGCACGGCGGTGCTGTTCACGGCCCACAGCCTCCCCGAACGCGTCGTGGCAGCCGGGGACCCCTACCCGGACCAAGTCGGCGAGTCGGCTGCCGACATCGCGACGGTGCTCGACCTCGACCGCTGGCCGGGTGTCTCGTGGGGCGTCGGGTGGCAGAGCGCAGGACGGACAGCGGACGCGTGGATCGGACCCGACCTTCTCGGCGAGCTCGAACGTCTCGCCGAAGACGGCGTCGACACGGTGGTCGTCTGCCCGGTCGGGTTCGTCGCCGACCACCTCGAGGTCCTCTACGACCTCGACGTCGAGGCAGCACAAGCGGCCCGTCGCTTCGGCCTCCGCTTCGCCCGCACGGCGTCGCTCAACGCCGCGCCTGCCTTCGTCGAGCTCCTCGCCCGAGTGGTGGTCACCGCTGCGTCCGACAGCCCGGAGGAGCGGTGACCGCCTCGGCCGCAGGCACGGGGTTCGGTCCCACCGCGCCGCCCGTCGTTGCCGTCGTGGGTGCCGGCATCGCCGGCCTGTCCGCTGCCTGGGAGCTGTGCGGTGGGTTGGCGGACCGGTCGGACGACGGCCCCGCACCCGAGGTCGTCGTCCTCGAAGCAGAGGGACGCCCCGGCGGCAAGCTGCGCTCGACGGACCTCGACGGCCGGCGGGTGGACCTCGCCGCCGACGCCTTCCTTGCCCGGCGGCCCGAGGCGACCGGGCTCTGTGAAGAGCTCGGCCTGGGCGACGAGCTGGTCGCCCCCGGCGAGAGCGGCGCATCGGTGCTCGCTCGCGGTCGCCTCCGGCCGCTCCCCGAGGGCCTGCACCTCGGCATCCCCACTCGGCTCGGACCGCTCGTCGGCTCCGGCATGTTCTCGCCGGCCGAGCTGGCCCGAGCCGCCCTCGATGTCATCGTCCCCCGCATCCGAGCCCACCCCGTGCTGGGCGACGCCTCCGTCGGCGCCCTCGTGGGCGATCGGCTCGGGCGCGCCGTGGTCGACCGCCTGGTCGGACCCCTGCTCGGCGGCATCAACGCCGGCAACCCCGACCAGCTCAGCGCCGCGGCAACGGTACCCGTCCTCCTCGCTGCCGCGTCGCAGTCCGGCAGCCTCATGCACCGGCTCGGGCGGGCGGGGGCACGCGCCGCTGCCCGTCCCAGCGAGCTCGGGGCCACCCAGCACGCCGACAGCCCGCCGCCACCGGTGTTCTGGTCCCTCCGCTCCTCCACAGCCAGCCTGGTCGACGCCTTGGACGAGGCCCTTGCCGCCCGGGGCGTCACCCGGCACCTGAACAGCGCCGTCGAACGCCTCGAGCGGGTCGGTGACCGGTGGCGCCTCCACCTCGCGCCGAAGAGCCGGGCAGGCGGCTACCTGGACGCCGACGGCGTGGTGGTAGCGGTGCCGGCCGCGCCGGCCGCCGGCCTGCTCCGTCCCCATGCCCCCGCCGCCGCCGACCTGCTCGAAGGTGTCGAGTACGCGTCGGTGACCGTCGTCACGCTCGCCATCTCCGGCGCCCACCCGGCGAGGCCGCTCACCGGCACGGGGTTCCTCGTGCCCCGCTCCGAAGCGGTCGGCGGACGGCCCGCCCTGGTCACCGGCTGCACCTACCTGTCGCGCAAGTGGCCACACCTGCACCGCGACGGCGAGCTATTGGTGCGAGCGTCGACCGGACGCGCAGGTGATGCTCGCCCGGACCAGCTCGACGACGACGAACTGGCCGCTGCCGTGTCGGCCGAGCTCGCCGAGATCCTCGGGACCGGCCCGCTCGCGCCCGACGCCCTGGTCACCCGATGGGCCAACGCCTTGCCGCAGTACCGCCCGGGCCACCTCTTGCGCGTCGCCCGGGTCGAGGAGGCCGTCGCCGGGCTCCCGGCCGTCGCCGTGGCCGGTGCCGCCTACCGAGGCGTCGGCATCCCGGCCTGCGTCGGGAGCGGGCGGGCAGCGGCACGCCGGGTGCGAGCGGCCGTCGCCAGCCGGTCGGAGCCTGTCGAGAGGTGAGCGGCGGGACCGTCGAGGCCACCGGCCCGGCTCGGGTCCGAGCCAGGAGTGGTCCCCGCCGACGGCCAGAGGGGAGGACCGGGTCCTTGCCTCTCCCGACTGGGCCCCGGCGGCGGCGCGGTGCGATTGCCGTCCCGTCGATCGTCGCCGGCGTCGGACTGGCGCTGTCGCTCCCCCCCTGGGGGTTCTGGATCGTGGCGTTCCCTGCCGCTGGCCTCCTGTGGTGGCGGCTCGGAGGGCTACCGCCACGGACACGGGCGTGGGCGGGGTGGTTGGCGGGGCTGGGGTGCTACGTCCCCGGCCTCGAATGGGCCCGGGCGTTCTCGACGCCCGGTGCCGTCGTGCTCATCCTCGTCGAGGCCCTCTTCGTCGCTGCGGGGGCGCTCGTCGTCCCGGCTGGTGGCCGGGGGGCGCGGGCACTGGCGTTCCCCGCGGCGATGACCCTGGCGGAGGCGGCCCGGATGAGCTGGCCGTTCGGTGGTCTCCCCATCGGCGGCGTCTTCCTCGGCCAGGCCGGCGGACCGATTCTCGGCGTGGCTCGCCTCGGCGGTCCGCTCGCCCTCACCCTCGCCGTCTACCTGGGCGGTGTCGGCGTCGGGGCCCTGGCCGAGTGGGGGCTCGCCGTGCGACACCACCTGCTGACCCGGCGCACCCAGGAGGTCGGGGGAGCTCCGAAGGGCCGGACCCCTCTGGGCGGTCCCGGCCGGGCGGGCACCGTCGGAGCGATCGGCGTCGCACTGGTCGTCGTTGCCTCTCTTGTCGGGACGATCGCCCCGGACGGCGGTCCGCCGGTCGGTCACCTCACTGTCGCTGCCATACAGGGCGGCGGGCGGCGTGGCTTCCACGACGGGAGACGGGTCGCACCGTCCGTCGTGCTCGCCGCCCAGTTTGCCGCCACCCGGCTCATGCAGCGCGAAGACGGAGGGCACGCTCCGGAGCTCGTGCTGTGGCCCGAAGACGTCGTCGCCCTCGACACCCTGCTCGCAGACTCGCCCGAGCAGCAGGTGCTGGCCGATCTCGCCCGCCGCCTCCACACGACGCTGGTCGTCGGCGTCACCGAGACGGTGTCGTCGACGCACTTCCGCAACGAGGTGGTGGCGTTCGGCCCGTCCGGCCGGCTGGTGTCCCACTACGAGAAGGTCCACCGCGTCCCGTTCGGTGAGTACGTCCCCTACCGGAGCTTCTTCGCCCACTTCGCCAACTTGTCGGCGGTCCCCCTGAACGCCATCCCCGGGCACGGATCAGGGTTGCTGCCGACCCCGGCCGCGCCGCTCGCCACCATGATCTCCTTCGAGGTGTTCTTCGCCGACCGCGGACGCTCCGCGGTACGAGCCGGTGGGCGCCTTCTCATCGTGCCGACCAACACGTCCTCGTACGCCACCGGCCAGGTCCCCACCCAAGAGGTCGCCGCCTCCGAGGTCCAGGCCGTCGAACAAGGCCGCGATCTCCTCCAGGCTGCGCCGACCGGCTACAGCGCGGCGGTGACCAACCGGGGGGTCCTGCTCGAACGGTCGGTCCTCGGTGCCCGTCAAGTGCTCTTCGCCGACCTCGCCCTCCGCCGAGGCTGGACCCCCTACGTGCGCTTCGGGAGCACGCCCGTGCTGGCGCTGTCAGGGATCGCCCTCCTCGTCGGTTGGGTAGAGGGACGTCGTCGGTCCCGGCGGTCACGGCCCGCCGGGACCGCTCCGGACGGAGCGGTCGGCAGCGGTGACGACGGCTTCGGCTAACCGAGGACGTCGAGGGTCCCCGCGCCGGTGATGATCGCGGGGGCCCTGTAGCGAAGCCGGACGGGGTCATCAGGGCCCACGGTCACCCGGCGAGCCGCCTCGCCGCATCGGGGCTGTCCGACATAGCGGAAGTACACACGGACCTCGTGCTCCCCTGGCGGCACGGGGACGAGCGTGCCTCGCCAGGGACCCACGTGTGCCACGCCGTCGACCTCGACGGTCAGCTTGGTGAAGAGGAGGGTCCAGTTGAGCGACGTGTGGCGACCGACCACGGCGATGCCGGTCTGAGCAGGGTCGGAGACCATGGCTCGATGATGGCACCACCTGTGCCGGCTGCCGGCGTCACCTCCGGTCGGCGAGCTGCCGGTGGCCGGTCGGGTCATTCGTAGTAGCCCGAGTGGATGTAGACGCAAGGGATCCCTTCGGTTTGGAACATGGCAAGGTTCGACGGGTCGTCCTCGAAGGCCAGACGGAGGTCGAAGCCGTACGACCGAAGGTCCCAGACGGCGTCCTGTTTGAACGACGTCACCTGGGAGTAGTCGCCCCGGGAGCGCATGACGAGCAGGTCCCAGCGGAGCTCGTAGCGCTCCAGCCACGCCAGCGTCTGGGGCTGGACCCGGATGGGGCGTCCCGTCAGGAGGACCACCGCAAGGCGCGGGTCGAGCAGCTCCAACAGGCGTGCCACTTCCTCGACGACCGGGTCGTCCCCGCAGGCATCGAAGAAACGGTCCCAGTCGCGCCGGCCACGCTCGATGAAGTGCTGGCGCCCGACGGCATCCGACAGCACGCCGTCGACATCGAAGACCACCGCCTCGCCGGCCACGACGGGACCGTCGCGCCACTGCCAGTTGGGCGGGACGGCAGCACGGGGCCGGGCACCGGGCCCTCCAGCGGAGGCTCCGGCGCTCACCGGACTGGCCCGAGCAGGGTGGCACTCCGTCGGTCGTGCGCTCCTGCTCCGTCGGTCAGCACGTCTCGCTCCTCGCCGTTGCTCCCTTCGCCCGTCCCTGTCGGTCGCGCGCTGGTCCCGCCCTACGGCTCTGACCAGCCACGACGGTCCAACGGGAGGGCCATCGCACGGTCCCGTGCCTGGCGGGGCCTGACTGACCCAGCGTACTCGGCACGCCCCTCTAGCATTGGGGGGCCGCCATGGGGCACGGCGGGGTCGGTCCCACCCGGGACGGGCACGGTGTCGAACACGTAGGCCAAGGACCGGTGCGGGAGCGAGCAGTGGGCCAGGGACAGCGAGATCGGCAGCCAGACGCCGCGACTGGCGACACTGCCACCCCGTCGTCGGCTGAGGCGGTGGCTGGGGCGGCGGCGGCTGGGGCGGCGGCGGCGGCTGAGGCGGCGGCGGCTGGCAATCCTGCCGACGCTGCCACCCCGTCGGAAGACGTGGTCGACGTTCCGGTCGGCCGCCGGGTGATGGTGGTCAGCGACCTGCTGCTGACCGCCGAGGCGACGGTGTCGTCGCTGGCGCTCACCGGCGAGCTGGCCAGCGCACTCGACACGTGGCTCGGTCCAGGGATCCTCATCATCGCCGGCAACCTCTTCGACCTCACCGGGGAAGCGGACGTCGCGGGCGCCACTCGAGCGACCATGGAGGCCCACCCCCGACTGGCCGCGTCGTTCCGCCGCTTTCTCGACGGCGAGGACCGGCGCATCCTCCGCCAGGAGGGAACCCACGAGCGCGCCCTCGGCAGCAGTCCCGAGGCATGGGCCGACCTCGCTCACCTCGGTGTCGAACGAGTCGGCCCGGTGGACCTGCGACTCCACACCTCGGCCGGGGTCCGCACGGTGCGCGTGGAGCCTGGCCGGCACGCCTACGCCGAGGGGTGCACCGCTCCCGAGACAGACCTCGACCCGGCCGCCGACGCCAAGCCTGGTGCCGTCGACGGCTCGAGGGCGGCGCCGAGCTGGAGGGTGCTTGCCAGCCAGTCGACGTCGGACGCGCCCTGGCTGACCGGTCTGCACCGGCTGAGCGATCCCTCCGCGCTGTCCCGGTTCGTGACCTCCCGCACCCTCTACCGCCGCCTCAGCCGCTACGCCTGGTGGATGCTGGTGCCCTTCGTCGTCGCCGTGCTCCTCCGGGTGGCGGTGACGCCGTGGGTGCTCCACCATGCGGGGACCGGGGTGGCGGGCCGAGCGCTGTCGCACGCCCATCGTGCCGATCTGGCCGACCAGCTGGTGGTGGCCGCGCTCGTCGCCGTGGCCGTGATGGCCGTCATCGCCCTCTTGCTCGGGCTGCTGTCACGACGCGTGTGGTCGATCCTGGGCGGGGGCGCCCTCGTCGAGGTCCGGACCGAGGCGGCGGCCAACGACACCGCCCGCGACGAAGCTCGCCGCCTGGTCGGCCTCGGCTACGCCGGCCTCGTCACCGCTGCCACGTTCCAGTCCGAGCTGACCAACCTCGGTGTCGGCTTCTACGCCAACGTCGGGGCGACTGCCGAGGTGGTCGAGGAGGAACGGGGGCGTCTCGGCCTCCCTCCGGTGTTCGTCCACCGTCAACTGGCCAGCTGGATCGAGCTCGAGACGGGTGCCGAGCTCCACGTCCGCCTGTTGGTCGGCCGCTCGGAGCTCCCCTCGCCCAACCTGCTCGAACGGGCGGTGGCGCCTCGGCGGACGATGCAGAGCCTGCACCCCACCATCGTCGCCTCCTACCCCAAGGGCGAGTCGTGGCCCCCGGCTCCCGACCTGCGACGCGAGCACCGGCGGTCCCGACGGGTGCGTCGGCTGTCGGCCGCAGCCATCTTGGTCGCCGGCGTCGTGGACCTGCTCGACGCCGTCACGCCTCCCCTCCGCTACCGGCTCCACCTCCTGCTCGAAGTGCTCCCGCTGCGTGCCACCGAGGCGGCAGGGGCCCTGGTGGCCCTGGCCGGGCTCGCCCTCCTGGCGCTGGGACGCGGCATCCTGCGGGGCCAACGCCGGGCCTGGAGGATCTCGGTGACCCTCCTCGCCGGGTCGGTCCTCCTGCATCTCGCCGCCGGCGGCGACATCGAGGAGATCTTCCTCGCCGCCGCGGTCCTGGTCCTGCTCGCCGTCAACCGACGCGACTTCCAGGCCGCGTCGGACTGGGCCTCACTGCGGTCCGCCGTCCTCTTCCTCGTGGGCGGGCTGGCGGGGGTGGTCACGCTCGCCACGGTCTCCATCGAGCTCTACACCGACATGGGCCACCATCACCACCCGCACCACCCCCTCGCCTGGCCCGAGGCACTGTGGGCGGCATGCGAGCGTCTGGTGGGTATTCGCACCATCGTCCTCCCCCCTCGTCTCGACCGGTTCCTCTCGCCCGTCCTGCTGTCGGTCGGCTTGGCCATCGTGGCCGTGGCGCTGTTCCTCCTGTCCCGACCGGTCGTCGACCGCCGGATGACCTCAGGCCGCGCCGCCGAGCTCCGAGCACGTGACATCGTCCGGCGCCACGGCACCTCCACCCTCGACTACTTCGCACTGCGGTCGGACAAACGCTGGTTCTTCCACCGGGACAGCCTGGTCGCCTACGCCATCTACGGGGGGATCTGCCTGATCTCGCCGGACCCCATCGGCCCGTACAACGAACGGGCACACACCTGGGCGGCGTTCCGGAGGTTCGTCGACGCCCACGGCTGGGTGCCGGCGGTCATGGGCGCAGCCGAAGAATGGCTCCCCGTCTACCGCGACTCGGGCATGCACCACATCTACATCGGGGACGAAGCCGTCGTACCGGTCCAACGGTTCTCGCTGGCCGGTGGGGAGAAGAAAGGGCTGCGCCAAGCCCACAACCGCATCGCCAAAAAGGGCTACACGGCGAGCTTCCACGATCCGGCCCACCTCGACCGAGCGGTCGCCGACGAGCTCGTTGCGCTCATGGGGCTCTCCCGTCGGGGTGAGCACGAACGGGGGTTCTCGATGATGCTCGGGCGGATCTTCGACCCGCGTGACGTCGGTCTCCTCCTCACCGTGGTACGAGCCCCGGACGGCAGGCCGGCAGCCATGTGCCAGTTCGTCCCGGCCCCTGGCATCAACGGGTACTCGCTGGACCTCATGCGGCGCGACCCGGGGGACCATCCCAACGGGCTGCTCGACTTCGCTCTGTGTTCCACGATCGAGTACCTGCGAGACCGGGGGTACGAGGGCCTCAGCCTCAACTTCGCAGCGATGCGCTCCACCTTGGCGGGCGAGAAGGGCGACGGTCCGGTGCAACGCGCCGAGCGGTGGTTCCTCCGCCGGTTGTCCAACTTCGCCCAGATCGAGACGTTGTGGCGGTTCAACGCCAAGTACGACCCCGACTGGCTGTCCCGCTACGTGGTCTTCGACACCGCCGAGCACCTCGTCCCCGTCATCATGGCCATCTTCCGCGCCGAGTCGCTGTGGGAGATCCCCGTCATCGGCCGCCTGCTCGCCGCCGGTGCCGAGAAGCGCATGGCGGCCACCCAGCGCGAGACCGAAGCCGTGCTCGCCGGCGAGCACGACGCGCTCGGCCCCGGTGACGTTGCCCGTCCCGACGGCACGAGCCCGGTCGACGACCCACCGCCCGCCGAGCCGGTCGGCGGCGGTCAGCCCACGGCGCGGGACAGGTCCAGCCGGTAGCCGATGCCAGCCGAGAAGGTGGCGACGACTCCGAAGCGGTCGCCACGCACCACCGTCTCGCGGTGCTCCACGGGCCGGCCGCGGATCTCACCTCGTCGGTCGATGGCGAGGGCGGCTGTAGCGGCAGGCAGCCGGAGCGCGCGGCGCACGGTGGGCGTGGGCACGACGGCGCGGAGGTGCTCCTCCCCTCCGGTGAGGCGGAGGCCGGCGCGCTCGGCGAGCTCGTCGTAGAACGACGTCCTGGTGAAGTCGGCGTCGAAGAGCGGGCCGGCAAGCTCGGCGGGGAACCACAGCCGGTCCATGGCCAATGGCTCACCTCCGGCGAATCGGACGCGCTCGAGGTAGAAGAACGCGGTGGTGGCACCGAGCCCGAGGCGTCGAGCCACCCGCTGGTCGTGACGACGCTCCAGCACGAGGACGTCGCTGCGCTGTTCGAGCCCGGCCTCCTCGACGGAGCGGAACAAGCTGTAGAGGGCGCCGAGTGGCTGCTCGATGCCCGCCTCGCCGGCCGGCAGCGGGCGACGACCGCGAGCAGCGACCACGGCGCCTTCGGCCCGGAGCCTCCGGAGCGCCTCGCGAACGGTGTTCCGGCTCACGCCGTAGGCGTCGACCAGCTCGAGCTCACTCGGGAACGTCCCGGAGAACTCGCCGTCGTCGAGACGACGACGCAGGTCGGCAAGGAGCTGGGCCCACAGGGGCAGGGCGCTGGCGCGGTCGAGGACGGCTGAGGCCATGGGTGCCTCAGGCTATCGAGCCGGGCGACCCGTCGTCCCGGACCACCCCGAGACCGGCCCGGTGCCAGGCATGCATCCCTCCCGCCAAGTTGTGGGCCCGGCGGCCAGCCCGGTGGAGGGCGGCAACCGCCCGCTTGGACCGCGCGCCGGACCGGCACACGGCGACGATGACCGCGTCCGACGGGACCGCGCCGGAGTGGAGGGAGGTGAGCGGCACGTGCAGGGCCCCGGGGGCATGTCCGGCGTGCCACTCGTCGTGCTCACGCACGTCCACCAGCACGGCGCCCTCGGCGACCAGCCGGTGCGCCTGGTGGGGGGTCAGGTCGACCGGAAGCTCCCCGTCCTCCGTGGCGGGCTCGGATCGGCGGGTAGCACGGAACAGCGACATCGACCTCCTCCTCTCCCCAGATCTGTACGTGTTGCACGATCTGCGCTGCACGACGAGCCGGTCCGGCAGACCGACCGCCGCGCTGCGGAGACGGCGTCACCTCGCTAATGTACCAACATTCCAACGCGACTCGGTCGCGACAGGAAGCTGGACGACAGGACGACAGGCCGTCGTGGCCGCGTCGCCGGCGCAGCCACGACGCCAGACGGTTGACCGCCAGACGGCACAGGGATCCGGGAGCACAGGAGGTCACGATGGACGCCACGGCGTGGGACGAGCGCTACCGGGGGGCTGAGCTCGTCTGGGGGGCCGAGCCGAACTGCTTCCTCGTCGACGAGACAGCCGGCCTGGCCCCGGGCCGGGCTCTCGACGCGGCGTGCGGCGAAGGGCGCAACGCCCTATGGCTGGCCGCCCAGGGGTGGGAGGCCACTGGGGTCGACTTCAGCGAGGCGGGCGTCGCTCGGGCCCGCGCTCTGGCCGATCAGGCCGGGCTTTCGGCCACCTTCGAGGTAGCCGACCTGACGGTGTGGCAGCCACCCACCGGTACCTTCGACCTCGTCCTCGTCGCCTACCTCCAGCTCCCCGAACCGGTTCGACGCGGTGTCTACGGCCGACTGGCCGAAGCGGTTGCCCCGGGCGGCACGATGCTCGTCATCGGCCACGACCGGGCCAACCTCACCGACGGGGTCGGCGGGCCTCAACGGTCCGACGTGCTCCTCGACGCCGCCGAGGTGGCAGACGACCTGGTCGACCTGGTGGTCGACGTAGCCGAGCGTCGCCGCCGTCCCGTCACCGTCGACGGTGAGACGCGACAGGCCATCGACACGGTGGTCCGGGCCCACCGACCGCGCTGAGCCGGCAGGTCCGCGGCGACCAGACTCGGCGCTCGCTCGGCGCGGCCGGAACCGCCGACAGGAGCCACGCCGACGCCGTCCGGACGACACCATGCTCGTCGTCGGCCACGACTCGCCCGGCCGGACTTCGATCGTCGGCCACGCCGGTACGTTCCCTCGACGCGTCAAGCCCGGGTACCCCACGGGCACCCGGGCTTGACCTCGTTGCGGCCTCGACCTCGGCGACACGGTGCGACAGCGTGCCGCCGGGAGCTGCCTAGGCGCCTGCCCCTCCGGCCAGCTTCGCCATCTCGGCGGCGACCATGCGCTCGTGCTCTTCGAGGTCCTCCCGGGCCTTGCTCGGCGACCACCGGCCGGCCATCACGAGCACCAGCGGCAGGAAGACCAGCTCGCCGCCGACGCACACCCAGTACCAGTTCTGCCACTGGCCAGGCGTCACCTTGGCCGCCGTCTGGACCTGTGCCAGCTCCTTGGCGTGCGCCTGCAGGAAGCCGATCTCCGAGGTGATCTTCGGGTCGCTCGCCACGGCCGTCAGGTCCTTGATGCCCACCTCGGCGACGGCCTTGGAAAGGAGGGCCGGCGGGATGGCGTTCTTCGGGTACTTGGCCAGCTCGGTGAAGATGGCCGGGTGGGCGAGGACGATGGAGACGTTGGGGTCGGACTTGATGATGGCCTCCGCCTTCTGCCCGATCGCCCCGTACTGCACGAGTGGCGTGGTCGACGACACCACGTAGGGCAGGACGAACACGGAGACGGCCACCACGATGCGCAGGAGCCACCCCCATACCGCGAGCCCGGTGGCGATCAGGGCCGGGTTCCGACGCTCCACCGTCTCGGTGAAGCTCGCCATCCACGGGGCGTAGGCGATCCCCATGAAGGCGGCGAGGAGGCTGAGGATCAGCACGAACTCGTAGTAGCCGGTGTGGGGATCGGTGGCCTTGCCGAGGTAGATGATCGTCATGACGGCAGCACCGACGGCACCGACGATCATGAACGGCTTGCGCACCTTGAGCCAGTCCGACAGCAGGCCGACGATGACGAGGGCGCCGGCGTCGAACGCCCACAGCCAGTTGCCGAGCCCGTTGGCCTGCGAGGGAGTGAAGCGGAAGATGGTCTCGAAGTAGATCGGGTTGAAGCCGACTGCCGTGTAGTAGATGATCAGGAAGACGCTGATGGCCAGGGCGGACACGATGATGTCGAGCTTCAGCATCTGGCGCCACGGGTGCCGGAGGCTGTCTTCGATGTCGATCCCCTTGGCCCGGGCTTCGATGAGCGCCCGGTCACGCATGGAGACCATCAACTGGTCGCGAATGCCCGGAGCGAGCTCCCGCAGTCCGAGGACGGCGATCAAGAAGACGCCCACGCCCACGATCCCGCAGATGGTGAACTGGTCCTGCCAGGCCACCAGGTGGGAGAGGGTGGTCGAGGCCACGATGGAGACGACGAGGCTGCCGACCACCGGACCGAGCGTCCAGAAGCCCATGGCCGATGCTCGTCCCAACTGGGGCGAGAAGTCGCGCACGAGGGCCGGAGTGGCCACGAGGATGATCCCCTCGACGAAGCCCACCGCCACCACCAAGATCAGGAACGCCCACTTGTTCGGGGCGTTGGGGACACCGAAGAGCACGAGGAGGGCGGTGATCCCGAGGCCGTAGGCCACCATGTTCGCCCGGCCCCACCGGTCGGCCAGGCCGGCCAGCACCGAGCTGAAGGCACCGATGGCATTGCTGAAGACCGAGATGTCCACGTAGAACCGGAAGCTCATCCCGTACTGGGCGAGGATCTGCGGTGCCACCGCTCCCGCTACGTACAGCTGGTAGTAGAGGATGATGGTGGCGGCGACCACGATGGCCAAAAAGCCGATGCGTCGTCCCGTGTCGGGGTAGTGGTCGAGCTGCCGGTACCACAACATACGGGCCAGACGGCCGTGCATGGGCGCGATGCTTGCCGCCGCACCACTCCCCTTGTCGCCACCCGCCTGGGACGCAGCGACGCTCGGTGCCGCAGTGTCTGACATGGGACCCCCCCCTCGGGCCACTGGCCCATTGCCTGAACAAGCGTTTATAGATATATGTAGGACATGGGGCCGTTCGCGTCAAGGAAGTTTGACGAAACGGCCCGAGAGGACCGGAGGGGGACCATGGCGACTCGGACGACGGAGCCACCCGATGACGAGCCCGTGGAGCTGGACGTGTTGTCGGACAGCCGCTCCGACCCGGCCCGCCGACTGTTGGCCGCCGCCGACGAGCTCTTCTTCCGACAAGGGGCCCGAGCGACCACCGTCCGCGAGATCACCGGCGCCTGCGGGCTCACCCCGGGGGCGCTCTACAACCACTTCTCCTCCAAGGAGGACCTCGTCTACGAGCTGGTGGTCCACCGCCACCGTCTGCTCGACGCCGAGGTCGCCACGGCGGTCGACGAGGCCGGCCCCGACCCGGTGGACCGGCTGAGCGCCCTGGTGTCCGTCTACGTGCGCACCCACGTGCGGCAGCGGCGAGGTGCGCGGGTCGCCAACCGCGAGTACCGCGACCTGACCGGAGCCCGCCTGGAGGAGGTCGTGGCCATCCGGCGGCGACTGCGGGACCGACTGGTCGACATCCTGCTCGAGGGCGAGACCGCCGGCGTCTTCTCGCTGTCCGGCGGCCCCGGCCGGCCGGCCGCGGTGGTCGCCGCGGCCGCAATCCTCGACATGTGCGTGCACATGAGCGAATGGTCGACCGACGCAGGGACGTACTCCCTCGACGCGCTCGAGGCCCAGTACGTGACCATGGCCCGTCGGCTCGTCGCCGCGTCGGAAGGACGTCCCTCAGGGCGGCTGCGGCGCCGGCGGTCCAGTCGCACCTGACGGGCACGCTTCCCGGGCCGGCCGAGCACCTCTCGCCTGCGGCCGACCCACCTGCCCGCCGTGCTCCGAACGGCCAGCTACGAGCGGCGCCGGCCCGTCCGGGTCCTCCCGGGCCCGTTCGCCCCGGTCGCCAGCGCGTGGGCGCGCTTGGCCCGTTGGCGAGACCGGACGACCATCGCCACACGGTCCGCCACCGCTCCGAGCGCCGCCGTGGCGAGGAGGACCCAGATGAGCGGCACTGTCGTCGTCGTGAACACGAAGCTCACCGAAACTGCCTGGCTGTTGTCGAGGACGAAGGCCACCAGCGCGGCAACCAGCACCAGCCCGACGACCAGCCGCGTGAGGTCACGCCGACGACGCCCCCGTTCGGGTCCTTCCGTCACCGGCGCCGCGCCGGGGAGCTCCGCGTCGGAGTGGCCCATCGTCACCTGTCGCAACCTTCTCCCGGGATGCTCGCCCCGCCACCTGCTCGACGGGGCCGGCGACGACCTCAAAGCTCTCTGGACGCGCCTACCCGGCTGCGACGCTACCGGTCCTCCCCCGTCGTGGCAAGGCTCCGGTCGTCAGGCAGCTTCCTCTCGACGGGGCACGACGTCCCCCCCGGACAGGGCGCGGCGGCCGGCGGACAGGGCGCGGCGGCCGGCGGGCCGGAGCGGGAGGCAGCGCTGGCTGGCCGGGGGGCAGGTCCTCAGTGGAGGAGGAACGTCAGTGGAGGAGGAGGGTCGCCTGGTGGGCGAAGTCGACGATCGGCGCGGGCACGATGCCGAAGACGATGGTGAACCCCACGCACAGGGCGATGGCGGCGGCAGTGAGCGGCGGCACGGCCACCCGACGGGTGGCGACGTCGCCCTCGGGCGCTTCGTCGGTCAGCACGGCCAGGCTGGCCGGCTCGGCGAAGGGGTCTGCGTCCGCAGCAAGGACCAGGCCGGCGACCGGACCACCGGCGACCGACGCCGGCTGGGGCGCACCGAGCGACGACGGTTCGCCTCCAGCGACGTCGCCCACCGGTCCCGCTGGGGAGAACATGGCGACGGCCAGGCGCAGGTAGAAGAAAGCGGCGATGGCGGCAGACGCCATGGCGATGGCGGCCAGCGCGTAGGAGTGGGCGTCGGCGGCAGCGGCCACCACCTCGAACTTGGCCAAAAAGCCCGTCGTGAAGGGCGCACCCAGCTGTGCCAGCAGCAGCACGACGAAGGAGAGGGCGAGGACCGGCTGGCGACGGGCCAGGCCACGGTAGTCGGAGAGCTGGTGCCCGCGGTCGCCGTCGCGTGCCATGAGCGTGATCACGGCAAACGTCCCCACCACGGCGAAGAGGTAGGTGAAGACGTAGTAGAGGGAGGCCGAGACGCCCTGGACGGTGGCCGCCTGGACACCGAGGAGGATGAAGCCGGCGTGGTTGATCGACGAGTACGCCATCATCCGCTTGACGTCGGTCTGAGAGAGGGCGAGCACCGCACCGACCACCAAGCTGAGCACGGCCAAGCCCCAGATGGCCGGCTGCCAGTCCGAGCGCAGCGTGCCGAAGGACGACACGAACACCCGGAGCAGGGCGGCGAACGCCCCCACCTTGGCAACCGCGGCCATGAACCCGGTGATCGGCGACGGTGAACCCTGGTACACGTCGGGCGACCACATGTGGAACGGCACCGCGGCCACCTTGAAGCCGAACCCCACCAGCAGCAGGGCCAGGCCGGCGAGCAGCACGCCGTTGGAGGCGACGACGTTGCGGGCGAGGTAGTCGGCGATCTCCGGCAGGTTGGTGGAGCCGGTCGCCCCGTAGACGAGGGCGATCCCGTAGACGAAGATGGCCGACGAGAAGCCACCGAGGATGAAGTACTTGAGCGCGGCCTCCCCGGACTCGGCTCGCTTGTGGTTCGAGGCAGCCAGCACGTAGAGGGCGATCGAGAGGATCTCGAGCCCGAGGAACACCACGATGAGGTCGTTGGCCTCGCCCATCAGCATGGCGCCCGACGCCGAGAGCAGGGCGAGCACGTGGAGCTCCGGCCCGTCCATTCCTTCCCGCCGGAGGTAGCCGTCGGCCACCAGCGCGGTGAGCACCATGGCCATCGACACGGCGATCTGGACGAACACAGCAAATCCGTCGAAGGCAACCGCGCCGGCAATCGCCACCGACGGCCCGTGGTCCGAGACGTGGTACCACTGCACCACGCCGGCGACGAGGGCGGCGATCGAGGTGACCGTGGCCACCAGCGTGCCGACGCTGACGCCGAGCACTCGGCGGACGAGCGACGAGACGACGACCAAGACGACCGCTCCGCCCATCATGATGAGGACGGGCAGGATGCTCAGGTAGTCGATGTGCGGCGTGTGGATCGTTGCGGCCGCGGTGGCAAAAAGGGGCGGGGTCACGGTCGGCCTCCGACGGACGAGGTGGTGCGGGCGCTGGCGTCCCGTGTGCTCGACGGGGCGCCGAGCGCGGCGGCGTGCGTCGGCGAGCCGGCCGTCACCGACGCGTACCGAGTCGTCGCCACCCCGGGCTGGTGGGTGTGGGTCACCTGTTCCACGTGGGCAACCAGGCGGTCGACCGAGGGCGTGATGCGGTCCAGGACCGGCTTCGGGTAGACGCCGAGGAAGACGATCAGGATGAGGAGGGGGGCGATGACCAACCGCTCGGACCAACCGAGGTCACGGGTGGTCCGGTTCTCCTCGTCGGGCGTGCCGTGGAACACCTGTTGGTAGGCCCACAGGAGGTACAAGGCGGCGAGGATGACGCCCACCAGGGCAGCCAGTGCCCACCACCGGTGCACGATGAAGGTCCCCGACAGCACGAGGAACTCACCGACGAAGCCGTTCAGGCCGGGCACCCCGATAGAGGCCAGCATCACCAGGGTGAAGATGCCCGCCATCACCGGTGCCGACAGCTGCAGGCCCCGCAGGTGGGTGATCTTCCAGCTCCCCCGGCGTTCGGCGATCCAGCCGATCAGCAAGAACAGGGCGGCGATGACCAGACCGTGGTTGAGCATCTGTAGCACGCCGCCCGAGACCCCCTGGGTGGTGAGGGCGAACGTCCCGAGGACGATGAAGCCGAGGTGGGCGAGGGACGAGTAGGCAACCAACCGCTTCAGGTCGCGCTGGGCGCACGCCACCACGGCACCGTAGAGGATCCCGATGACGCCGAGGGTGAGGAGGATCGGCGCCAGCGTGTGGCTCGCCTCGGGGAACAGGTTGAGGTCGAAACGGATGATGCCGTAGGTGCCGAGCTTGGCCATCACCCCGGCGAGCAGGATGGAGCCTGTGGTCGGAGCCTCGGCGTACGCGTCGGGCGACCACGTGTGGAACGGGAACACCGGGGCCTTGACGGCAAAGGCAGCCGTGAAGGCAAGGAAGAGGAGCACGCCCTCGGTCCCGCTCAGGTGGGTGTGGACGAGAGCCGGCAGCTCGAAGGTGAGCACGCCCGTCTGCGCCCGGTGGATGAAGGCCACCGACACGATGCCGACCAGCAGGAAGGCGGAGCCGACGAACGTGTAGACGAAGAACTTGATGGCGGCGAAGCCGCGCCGGGCGTAGCCCCACCCGCCGATGATGAAGTACGTGGGGACCAGGGTGAGCTCGAAGAACAAGAAGAAGAAGACCAGGTCGAGCGAGAGGAAGCTGCCCAGGCAGGCGGCTTCGAGGAGGAGCACCCAGGCGACGAACCCTCGCGGATCGCGCTTGGCCCGGGCCCCGAGGAGGGCGATGGGGAACAGCACGACCGCCATCAGCACCAGGAACAGCGAGATGCCGTCGATGCCCAACGACCAGTGGATGCCCAGCGACTTGGCCCACACGTGCACCGAGGTCATCTGGTAGCCGCCGTCGTTCTTCTTGAACCGCACGGCCACGGCCACGGCCACGGCGAGAGTGACGGCGGTGGCCACGATGCCGAGGGCTTCGTGGAACCACGAGGGGACCCGGCGTGACGGGACGAGTGCCACGACGACGGCGCCGACCGCCGGGGCCAGGACGAGGACGGTCAGGAAGGGGAAGGGGCTCGTGTGCATCAGGCCCACCACAGCCTCGTGAGCATGAACCCGAGGAGGAGCACGACCCCGAGCACCACCCCCAGCGCGTAGTTGCGGACGTAGCCCGTCTGCAGCCGTCTGATCCCCTGTCCGGTGAGCCGCACCAGGCTGGCGACGCCGTTGACGGCCCCGTCGATGACCTTGGTGTCGACGACCGTGGCCGAGAACTCGGCCAGTCGCGCACCGGGCCGACCGATGACGAGGTCGTAGAGCTCGTTGAGGTACCACGACCGGAAGAGGAAGACGGGTTCGAGCGCCGGGCGCTCCGAACGGGTCGACCACAGGCGGAAGGCCACGGTGGCAGCGATCAGCGCCACCAGCGAATCGGTGATGCCGAGGCCCCACTGGAGGGCCGCGCTCTGGTGGGCGTTGTAGAGGGCGCTGCCGAAGACCGGGTCGACCCACTTGAGCAACGTCGGCGAGGCGACGAACGGCAGGGCGAGCGCCCCACCGAAGAAGGCGCAGAAGGCGAGCACGATGAGCGGGATCTGCATGGTCCACGGTGCCTCGTGGGGTGGCTCGGGTGCGTGCGCCGCCTCGCCGTGGCCGGCGTCGCCGGACGCCCCACCGTGGCCCGCGGCCCCGTGGTCGGCACCCGAGGCGGACGCCGGCCGGACGAGCTCGCGCCACCGGTCGTCGCCGAAGAAGGCGAGCGCGGTGAGCCGGGTGATGTAGTAGGCGGTGAAGAAGGCGGCCACGATCCCGACCGCCCACAGGGCCGGGTAGCGCGACCAGGCGGCGTCGAGCACGTCGCCCTTGGCCCAGAAGCCGGCGAGCGGCGGGATGGCGGCGAGGGCCACCGTGCCCACGGCGACCGTCCAGAAGGTGACCTTCATGTAGCGGCGGAGGTTGCCCATCCGTCCGAGGTCCTGTTCGTCATGGAGGCCGTGGATGACCGAGCCGGCCCCGAGGAAGAGGAGGCCCTTGTAGAAGGCGTGGGCGACCATCAAGAAGATGGCCGCCTCGTAGGCACCGGTGCCCACGGCGAGCACCATGTAGCCGAGCTGGGAGATCGTCGAGTAGGCGAGGACCTTCTTGATGTCCCGCTGGGCACAGGCGATGGTCGCCCCGACGAGGGCGGTGACGGCGCCGACGATGGCCACGGTCAGCGCCGCGGCCGGAGAGGCATGCAGCAACGGGTTGATCCGGCACAGCAGGTAGACGCCGGCGGTCACCATGGTGGCAGCGTGGATGAGGGCGGACACCGGCGTGGGGCCCTCCATGGCGTCTGCCAACCAGGGGAAGAGCGGCAACTGGGCCGACTTTCCCGCCGCCCCCACCAACAAGAGGATGCAGATCGCCGTGATGTTGGCCGAACCGATCGAGCCGATGCGGGCGAAGATGGTCGAGTAGGTGAGCGAGCCGACCTTGTCGAAGGTGAGGAACATGGCGGCGAGGAAGCCGGCGTCGCCGACCCGGTTGTAGACGAAGGCCTTCTTGCCGGCGCTGGCGGCCGATTCACGGGTGAACCAGAACGAGATGAGGAAGTACGAGCACGCCCCGACCCCCTCCCACCCGACGAAGGTGACGAGCAGGTTGGACCCCAGCACCAAGATGAGCATCGAGGCCACGAAGAGGTTCAGGTACAGGAAGAACTTGGGGAAGTCGCGGTCCCCGTGCATGTACCCGATCGAGTACAGGTGGATGAGGGTGCTGACGCCGGTGACGAACAGCACCATGGTCATCGAGAGTGGGTCGACGGTGAACGCCGCCTCGACGTGGAGACCGCCCACCGGCACCCAGGCCCACAGGTGCTGGGTAAAGGAGCGAACCGGTGCATGGACGCCGAGCAGCGCCCCGAAGACGAGGAGGGCGACGACGAACGAGGCACCGACAAAGGCCGTCGCCACGCCTCCGGACGCCGGCTCGCCGAGGCGACGGCCGGCGACGAGCTGCACGGCGAAGCCGACCAGCGGCAACAGGACGATGAGGTACGTCAGGTGGAGCATGGAGCGCTCAGCCCTTCATCAGATGGAGGTCGTCAGCAGTGGTCCCCCTCCGGCGGCGGAACGTGGCCACCACGATGCCCAGGCCCACGACGACCTCGGCGGCGGCCACGACCAGCACGAAGAAGACGAGGACCTGTCCCCCGATGTCGTCGAGCATCCGGGCGAAGGTCACGAACGTCAGGTTGGCGGCGTTCAGCATCAGCTCGATGCACATGAACATGACCAGCACGTTGCGCCGGACGAGCAACCCGAAGGCACCGATCAGGAACAGCACGGCGGCGAGCGCCAGGTACCACTCACCGGAGATCGTCATGGAGCCACCTCCTCGGCCGGGACGACCGGCGCTCCGTCACCGCTCGCCCCAGTG
This sequence comes from Acidimicrobiales bacterium, assembly GCA_049964655.1. Lineage (GTDB taxonomy): Bacteria > Actinomycetota > Acidimicrobiia > Acidimicrobiales > RAAP-2 > JAJZJT01. Next base: position 3,334 of record JBMFXC010000017.1, on the reverse strand, counting down.
ACAGCTCCGGCCCCACCGGGCACGTCGGCCCCACCGGCGGCCTCGATCCCGCCGGGCACGTCGGCCCCACCGGCGGCCTCGCTGCCCGACGGCTCGGGAGCGGCGCCCGGGCTGCCGGATAAGACGTCGTCAGCGGGAGCCAACTGTGCAGCTGCGGGCGGGATGGCAGCCGGCCGGCGGGCGAGCACCACGGCACCGACCACGGCGATCACCAGCAGCGCGGAGGTCACTTCGAAGGGGAAGAGGTAGGTGGTGAACACCGACCGGCCCAACTTGGCGACGTTCGATCCCGGTCCGGAGGCGGAACCGGCAACCTGCGGTGCGCCGGTCGTCCACCGGGCCACTTCGGCGAGGAGCAGGAGGCCGGTCGCCGCCAGTGCCACCAGGCCGACAGCCAGCGGTCGCTGGCCGCGCAGTGGCTCGTAGGCCAAGTTCTCCTCGCGGTCCACGCCGAGGAACATGATGACGAACAGGAACAGCACGACGATGGCGCCGGCGTAGACGATCACCTGCACCGCGGCCAGGAAGTCGGCTCGCTGCAGGACGAAGAGCACGGCGACGCCGAACAGGGTCATGACGAGCATCAGGGCTGCGTGCACGGGGTTGCGAGCGACCACGACGCCGACCGCACCGGAGAGCACGACGGCGGCGGCGACCACGAAGACGCCGATGTCCATGCGCGACGCGTGGGTCACGGCGAGGAGGACGGCGGGGACGATCCCGTTCATTGCCCCTCCCCCTCCGGGGTCGCCGTCGCACCTTGCGCTCCCCCGAGTGCAGGGACGTGCGCCGGCTGCTCGCTGCCTCCGCCGTGGGCGAGCCGGCCGCTGGCATCAGCGGCAGTCCGGGCGTCCTCGTAAGCGGCGTCACGGGCGATCCGGTACCGCCGAGGCGAGCCGGGTGAGAACCGCTCGATCTTCTCGAGGAGACGTCCGATAGCGCCGGCCGGACCGCGCTTGGCAGCCGGCAGGTCGGCGGGTCGCAGGTGCCGCTCGAGCGTGTCCCTCAGGGCGAGCGTGCCCGTGGCCCGGTCGTCACGCCGGCCGCTCTGGCCGCCTTCGGGCGTGCGCACGCCGTAGCCGAGCTCTCCGGACCACTGCACCACGCCTTCGAAGGCGGCAGCACCGGCGGGAGCGGTCGCCCGCATCCACCCCGAGGTGTGCAGGTCGTCGCCTTCCCGCCAGTCCTCCCACGGCTGAGGCCGGGGACGACCGTCGTCGTCCACCAGCAGCTCCCGCTTGGTGTAGATGGCGTCGTTGCGGTTGGTGAAGGAGAACTCCATGAGCTTGGACTCGGTGATCGCCTCGGTCGGGCACGCTTCCACGCACATATCGCAGTGGATGCACCGCAGGAAGTTGATCTCGTACACGTAGCCGTAGCGCTCACCGGGCGAGACCGGGTGGTCGGGGGGGTTGTCGAGCCCGCGGACGTAGATGCAGTCGGCCGGGCACACGCCGGCGCACAACTCGCACCCGATGCACTTCTCCATGCCGTCCTCGTACCGGTTGAGGACGTGGCGCCCGTGCTGGCGCGGCTGCTTGGGCCGCTTCTCCTCGGGGTACTGGCGGGTGACAGGAAGCCGCCCGATGTGCTCGAGGGTGAGCTTGAAGCCGCCCAGGAAGTTCTGGCGCGGCCCTTTCGGCTCGAGCGTGGCCATCAGGCGTCACCTCCTCTCGCTCCAGCTCCGGCCCCGCTGGCCCCACCGGGCCCGCTTGTCCGGCCCGGCGCCCCGCTGGGCGCCCCGCTGCTCCGGTCGCCCGCTCGGACGCCCTCGGCGGCGGCGCGCTCCCACACCCGCAGGCCGACCGGCGGGAGGATGGACCGCTCCTGCTCGCGGGCCGCCCCGATCGCGAACGACCTCGTCATGAGCCCGCCGCACACCACCACCGCCACTGCCAGGCCGACGCCCCACCAGCCGTCGACCACGAAGCCGGCCACGACGAGCAGCCACCCGAGGGAGAGCGGGATCAGCCGCTTCCACCCGAGGTCCATCAACTGGTCGTACCGGAGACGTGGCAGGGCCGCCCGGAGCCACACGAAGACGAAGAGGAAGATGATCGTCTTGACCAGGAACCACAGGATGGGCCACAGCCACTGGGTGTGGGGGATGTGCGGCTTGGGGCCGTCGGGCCCCCCGAAGAACAGCGTGACGGTGATCGCCGACATGGTGATCGTGTTCATGAACTCGGCCAAGAAGAACAGGGCGAAGCGGATCGACGAGTACTCGGTGTGGAAGCCACCGACCAGCTCCGACTCGGCCTCCACCAGGTCGAAGGGGGGGCGGTTCGTCTCGGCGATGATGGCTACGAAGAAGATGAGGAACGGGACGACGCCCAGGCGGAACACGTTCCACTGCCAGAGGTGGAACGACTGGGCGACGACGATCGACCGGGTGGACAACGAGCCGGTGATGAGCGCCACCATGACGATCGTCATGCCGAGAGCGGCCTCGTAGGAGATCATCTGCGCCGAGGCCCGCACCGAGCCGAGCAGCGGGTACTTCGAGCCCGAGGACCAGCCGGCCAGCATGATGCCGTAGACGGCGATCGAGGACATGGCCAAGAGGAAGAGGATCCCCATGGGCGGGTCGGCCAGCTGGAGCTCGAAGGTGTGGTGAGCGATGGTCACCTCGCCACCGATCGGCACCACAGCGAAAGCCAGGAACGCGGGGATGATGGTCAGGTACGGCGCCAGCTTGAAGACGAAGCGGTCGGCCCGATCAGGGAGCAGGTCCTCCTTGAAGAACAGCTTGATGCCGTCAGCCAGGGTCTGCAGGATCCCGAAGGGCCCGGCACGGTTGGGCCCGATCCGGCTCTGCATGTCCGAGATGACCTTGCGCTCGAACCAGATCATCAACATGACGGCGACCATCAGGGCAGCGAAGACGACCACCACCTTGATCAGCACGATCAGGAAGACGGCGAGGCCCACCCCCTTGGCGTAGAGGGGATCGCCGGCAGCCACGAGGGTGTGCAGCGCGGCGGGCAGGACGGCAGACGTGCTCACATCGTCTCCAGTCGGACTTCGGTCACCGGCACACCGACGTCGACGAGATCGGCGACCGTGGCCTCGGGATGACCGGCCAGCGGGACGTTCACGTCGGTCGCCACCACCTTGCGGGGCAACGTGTCGTCGGCCTGCACCTCGACCTCGAGCGAGCGTCGGGGCGACCGCAGGCGGACCCGGTCACCGGAGACGAGGCCGAGGTCGTCGAGGTCGTGGGGGTGGAGCCGCACCGGAGCCGGCTCGACGAGCGCGGCGAGCGCCGGCGAGGCTCCGACCGCCCAGCCGAGGTCGTAGAGGCGACGACCGGCGACCAGCCGGTGCGAGTAGC
>JBMFXC010000016.1:31104-36707 GCA_049964655.1 Acidimicrobiales bacterium | reverse complement strand
CGGCCAGCGTGGCGTGGGCCACGTTGATGCCGTTGGACGAGCCGAGCGACTTGGCCAGGATGTCGCGGATGCCTGCCATCTCGAGGATGGCGCGTGCGGCACCCCCGGCGATGACCCCGGTGCCGGGGGCGGCTGGCTTGAGCAGCACCCGCCCGGCACCGCTCTGGCCGATCACCGGGTGGGTGATCGTCGAGCCGGCCAGCGGCACCTCGAAGACGTTCTTCCTCGCCTCCTCGATCCCCTTCTGGACGGCCAGACCGGCCTCCTTGGCCTTGCCGTAGCCGAGGCCGACGCGTCCGTTGCCGTCACCCACCACCATCAGGGCGGCGAAGCTGAACCGCCGACCACCCTTGACCACCTTGGAGACCCGGTTGACCCGGATGGTCCGCTCCTCGAACTGCAGGTCGGTCATCGCTCAGAACTCCAGTCCCTCGGCACGGGCAGCGTCGGCGAGAGCCGCCACCCGCCCGTGGTAGGCGAACCCGCCGCGGTCGAACACCACGGTGGTGACTCCGGCTTCCCTGGCGCGCCGGGCGACGAGTGCCCCGACCGCCCGTGCCGCCTCGACGTTGCCACCCGAAGCGCCCCTCAGGGACGGCTCGACCGTGGAGGCGGCAGCGAGCGTCCGCCCGGCGTCGTCGTCGATGACCTGCACCGAGATGTGCTTGTTGGAGCGGAACACCGCCAGACGCGGCCGGGCCGCCGTACCGGCGATGCGGCGACGGACCCGGGCGTGCCGCCGACGGCGGAGCTCGAGCTTGTGGTCAGTAGCACGTGCCATCACTTCGCTGCCTTCCCGGCCTTGCGCAGGACGCGCTCGCCGGCGTAGCGGACTCCCTTGCCCTTGTAGGGCTCGGGCTTGCGGATCTTACGGATGTCGGCGGCCACCTGGCCGACCTTCTCCTTGTCGATGCCCCTGACCACGATGCGGGTCGGCGTCGGGACTTCGAAGGAGATGCCTTCGGGGGCGTCGACCTGGACCGGGTGCGAGAAGCCGAGCGCCAGCTCGAGCGACGAAGGTCCTTTCGGGACGGCCCGGTAACCGACGCCGACGATCTCGAGCTCCTTGGAGAAGCCGTCGGTGACGCCGGTGACCATGTTGGCGACCAGGCTCCGGGTGAGCCCGTGGAGGGCACGGCTCTGCCGCTGGTCGTCGGGCCGCTCCACCACCACGACGTCGGCGTCGGCCCGGACGGTGATCGGGACGGGGATGGCGCGCACCAGCTCACCCTGTGGGCCCCGCACGGTCACCGTGCTGCCGGCGCTCTCGTCGCCCACCGTCACCGACACCCCCGCGGGGATGGCGATCGGGGCGCGTCCGATCCTCGACATCAGCTCCTGCCTCCCTGTGCGCTCAGGACGGACACCGGCCCGGCGGGCCGAGACGACCGGTCACCAGACATAGCAGAGCACCTCGCCGCCGATGTGGCGCTTACGCGCCTCCCGGTCGGTCATCAGGCCCTTCGACGTCGAGACCACGGCGACACCCAGACCGCCGAGGACCCGGGGGACCCGGTCGGCCTGGGCATAGATCCGCAGGCCGGGCTTGGAGACCCGCTTGATCCCCGAGATGGTCCGGGTGCGGTCGGGTGCGTACTTCATGGTGATCTCGAGCGTCTTGCCCGGCTTGCCTGCTTCCTCGTTGACCGAGTACCCGGAGATGTAGCCCTCTTCCACCAGGATGGCGGCCAACGACTCCTTCAACTTCGAACCGGGCATGCGCACCGTGTCGAAGTGGGCCGTGTTGGCGTTGCGGATGCGCGTCAGCATGTCGGCGATTGGATCGGACATGGTCATCGGTCGTCGCCTCCTCTCACCAGCTGGCCTTGGTCACGCCGGGGATCTCACCGGCGTGGACCATCTCCCGCAGGCAGATCCGGCACAGACCGAACTTGCGGTAGACAGCCTTGGGTCGCCCGCACCGCCGGCACCGTGTGTAGCCACGCACCTTGAACTTGGGCGTGTGCTTCTGCTTCTCGATGAGCGCCTTCTTCGCCATGGGGTTACTGGTTCTCCTGTCGGAAGGGGAAGCCGAAGGCGGCCAAGAAGGCCCTCCCCTCGGCGTCGGTCCGTGCGGTGGTGGCGATGGTGATGTCCATGCCCCGGGTGGTGTCGATCGAGTCGTAGTCGATCTCCGGGAAGATGAGCTGCTCGACCACCCCGAAGGTGTAGTTGCCGTGCCCGTCGAAGGACCTCGGCGAGAGACCCCGAAAGTCGCGGATACGGGGGATGGCCATCGACAGCAGCCGATCGAAGAACTCCCATGCCCGGTCGCCCCTCAGGGTGACCTTGGCGCCGATCTCCTGGCCTTCGCGCAACTTGAAGCCGGCGATGGACTTCTTGGCCCGGGTCACCACCGGCTTCTGGCCGGCGATGACCTCGAGGTCACGCACGGCACCTTCGATGAGCGAGCGCTGCTGGGTGGCCCGGCCAGCCCCCACGTTCAGCACGATCTTGTCGAGGCGGGGAACCTCCATGATGTTGGCAAGCCCCAGCGACTGCCGCAGCTGCTCGCGCACCTCGGTGTCGTAGCGGACCTTCAGCCTCGGCCGGACAGCCGTCTCGGTCGCCATCACAGGTCCGCTCCACACTTCCGGCAGACACGCAGCTTGCGCCCCTGCTCGTCCCGGCGCATCCCGATGCGGGTCGGGCCGCACGCACTGCACACGATGGCCACGGAGGCCACCGAGACCGGCATGAACTTGTCGATCACCCCGCCCTGCATGGTGGCCCGAGTCGGCTTGGCGTGCCGCTTGGCCACGTGGACGCCTTCGACGATGACCCGGCCCTCTGCCGGCAGGGCCCGGACGACCTCGGCCTGCTTGCCGCGGTCCTTGCCCGACATCACTTGGACTTTGTCACCTTTGCGAATCCGCATTCAGAGCACCTCCGGCGCCAGGGACACGATGCGCATGAAGCGCTTGTCGCGCAGCTCACGACCCACCGGGCCGAAGATGCGGGTCCCACGCGGCTGTTGCTGGTCGTTGATGAGGACGGCTGCGTTCTCGTCGAAGCGGATGTAGCTGCCGTCAGGACGGCGCTTCTCCTTCTTCGTGCGCACGACCACGCACTTGACCACGTCACCCTTCTTCACTGCCGCGCCGGGGATGGCGTCCTTCACCGTCGCCACGAACACGTCGCCGATCGAGGCGTAGCGCCGGCGCGAGCCGCCGAGCACCTTGATGCAGAGCACCTCTCGGGCACCCGAGTTGTCGGCCACCTTCAGCCGCGACTCCTGCTGGATCATCGTGCACGCTCCACGATCTCGGTCAGCCGCCACCGCTTGAGCTTGGAGAGCGGGCGGGTCTCCGCCACCCGGACCCGGTCGCCGACCTTCGCCGCGTTGTCGGCATCGTGGACGTAGAGCCGCTTGGTCCGCTGGACGGTCTTGCCGTAGCGGGGGTGCCGCACCCGTTCCACGACGGCGACCACGACCGTCGACTCCATGCGATCGGAGACGACGAGGCCCTCCCGCACCTTGCGGCGATTGTCCCGGCCAGCCGGCTCGGGCGCAGTGTGCTCGTCGGACATCAGGCCTCCTCGTCCTCGTCGGGGCTCGACGCGTCCCCGGGTACGTCTCGTGACGCCCCACCGGCCGCCTCGTCGGAAGCCACCGGCTCGCCAGCGACCTCCACGTCTTGAGCCTCCTCAGTCGCCGGCTCCTCAGTCGCCGGCTCCTCCTCGGCAGCCCGGGCCGCGGCCCGCCGCTCGGCCGCCGGGGTGCGCGTGCGCCCGACCGCGACGTCGGCAGCCCGCTCCCGGGCGGCAGCCCGGTGGGCCGGCAGCTCGTCGAGGGCAAGGCCTTCTGCCTCCGCGATCTCCCGAGCCCGGAGCTCGCCCAGCATGCGCGCGATGTCTCGGCGCACCTGTCCCAGACGAGCGTGGTTGTCGAGCTGGCCGGTGGCCAACTGAAAGCGCAGGTTGAACAGCTCCTTGCGGCTCTCGTCGAGCCGGGTGAGCAGCTCGGCGCCGTCGAGCTCGGCGATCTCAGACGCGCGCGCCATCAGATCTCCACCTCCGGAGCTCCGTGAGTACCAGGACGCACGACGAAGCGAGCTTTGAAGGGCAGCTTCTGGATGGCCCGCTCCATGGCCTCCTTGGCCAGCTGCTGGTCGACACCGGCAAGCTCGAAGAGGACGCGGCCGGGCTTGACGACGGCCACCCACAGCTCGGGGTTCCCCTTGCCGGAGCCCATCCGGGTCTCCGCCGGCTTCTTCGTCACCGGCCGATCCGGAAAGACCCGGATCCACACCTTGCCGCCACGACGAACGTGGCGGGTCATAGCGATCCGGGAGGCCTCGATCTGGCGGGCGGTGAGCCACCCGGGCTCGAGGGCCTGGATGCCGAAGTCACCGAAGGCGACCGTCGTGCCACCCTTCGCCTGGCCGGTCATCCGCCCCCGTTGCTGCTTGCGGTGCTTGACCTTGCGCGGCATCAGCATCTCAGTCCACCTCCTTGCGGAAGTGGGGCGTCTCGTGGTGCTCGCGGGTACGGCGCTCGATCTCCTCGTCCTCGGTCAGGATCCGCTCGAGCTCGTCGGGCTCGGCCGGCGGAGCGACCAGGTCGGCTGCGCTGCGGTCGACCGGCTCGGTGGCGACGCCGTCCACCCCGTCCACCCCGTCCACCTCGGGGGCCACTGCCGGCACGCCTTCGGCGACAGCCGGAGCAGCGTCGACGCCCTCGACGGCTTCGTACGTCTCGACCGCCTCGGCGACCTCCACCGCAGCGTCGACGTCCCCCGCAGGCTCCACCCGCGCCGGGGCACCACTCCCCGGGGCTCCCAGGTCGGCCCGACGACGCCCGCCACCAGCGGTGATCAGGCGCCGTGGCTGACCTGTTCCCTGGCCGGACGTCTCACCGACGGCCATGGCGGCCTCGCGGGTGATCTTCTCCTCCGAGGAGATCTTGTAGGGCAGGATGTCACCCTTGTAGATCCACACCTTGACGCCGATCCGCCCAAAGGTGGTCCGGGCCTCGCGGAAGCCGTAGTCGACGTCGGCCCGAAGGGTGTGCAGGGGGACACGACCCTCGCGGTAGGACTCCTTGCGGGCCATCTCCGAGCCCCCCAGCCGACCCGAGCACTGCACGCGTACGCCCTGGGCTCCGGCCTTCTGCACCGTCTGGATGGCACGCTTCATGGCTCGCCGGAAGGCAACTCGGCGGGACAGCTGGTCGCAGATGCCCTGGGCGATCAGTGCGGCGTCCAGCTCGGGCTGCTTGATCTCCTGGATGTTGAGCTGGATCCGGTTGGAGAGCCCGGTGATCTCCTCGATCTTCTTCTTGAGCCGATCGGCTTCGGCGCCACGCCGTCCGATGACGATGCCCGGTCGGGCCGTGTGGATGTCCACCCGCAACCGGTCACGGGTGCGCTCGACCTCGATACGGCTGACCGCCGCCGTCTCGAGCTGAGAGCTCAGGTAGTCACGGATCTTCCAGTCCTCGATGACGCAGTCCTGGTAGTTCCGCTCCTCGAACCACCGCGACTTCCAGTCGGTGGTCACGCCGAGGCGGAACCCGTACGGGTTGACCTTCTGACCCATCTACTCGCCCTTCTCCTCGTCGGCCCCGGTGGCTCCGGCCGACGCCTCGTCCTCCACTGCCTC
>JBMFXC010000016.1:13552-31004 GCA_049964655.1 Acidimicrobiales bacterium | reverse complement strand
GCTGGCCTCGCTGGCCTCGCTGGCCTCGCTGGCCTCGCTGGCCTCGCTGGCCTCGCTGGCCTCGACTGGCGCCGTCCAGTCGACCGCTTCGGCCGACGTCTCATCCGTGGTGGCGGCAGCCGCCTCGGCCGACGTCCGTTGGGTGGTGGCGGCAGCCGCCTCGGCCCGCCGACGCCTCGAGCTGGCGACCCGTCGCGACCGTTGGGTGGTCGCAGCCGCCCGTTCGGCCCGCCGACGGGCGATCCGCTCGTCGGACATCCGGCTCACGATGATGGTGATGTGGCAGCTGCGCTTGCGAATGCGGGTGGCGCGGCCGCGGGCTCGGGGCCGCCAGCGCTTGAGCGTGCTCCCTTCGTCGGCGTAGCACGCCGAGACGAACAGCTCACCGGCGTCGAGACCGTCGTTGTGGACGGCGTTGGCCACCGCGGAGGCGAGCACCTTGGCCACGACCCGCGACGCCTCGCGGTCGGAGAGGGCGAGCACTTCGGCGGCCCGGTCGGCGTCCATGCCGCGGATGAGGTCGAGGACCTGACGGGCCTTGGTGGCCGACATCCGGCTGTGACGGAGGACGGCCCTCGTCCCCTCGCGCTCGTTCGTCTTCACGCCGGGCATCAGCGCCGCCCTGCCCGCTCTTGGCCAGCGTGGTACTTGAAGGTCCGCGTCGGCGCGAACTCACCGAGCTTGTGGCCGACCATCGACTCGGTCACGTAGACGGGGATGTGCTTGCGACCGTCGTGGACGGCGATGGTGTGACCGACCATGTCGGGGATGATCGTCGAGCGCCGTGACCAGGTCTTGATCACTCGCTTGTCCCCGGCCTCGTTCAGGGCGTCGACCTTCTTCAGCAGGTGGTCGTCGACGAACGGCCCCTTCTTCAGGCTGCGCGGCATTGGCTCGTTCCCTCTGCTTCCCTACCGGCGGGCGCCGCGCGTGCGGCGTCGACGGACGATCATGGCGTTGGAGGCCTTGTTGCGGGCACGGGTCCGGCCTTCCGGCTTTCCCCACGGCGACACCGGGTGCCGACCACCCGAGGACTTGCCCTCGCCACCACCCAGCGGATGGTCGACCGGGTTCATGGCCACACCCCGGGTCTGCGGGCGGACACCCTTCCAGCGGTTCCGCCCCGCCTTGCCGACCTTGACGAGCTCGGCCTCGGCGTTGCCCACCACGCCGAGGGTCGCCCGACAGTCGATGGACACGCGGCGCATCTCGGTGGAAGGCAGCCGCAACGTGGCGAACGCGCCCTCTTTCGCTACCAACTGGATGCTCATGCCAGCGCCTCGGGCGAGCTTGCCTCCGCCCCCGGGACGCAGCTCGACGTTGTGCACCGTCGAGCCAACCGGGATGTACCGGAGCGGGAGCGCGTTGCCCGGGCGGATCTCGGCGCCGTGCCCCGACTGCAACCGGTCCCCTACCGCCACGTGGGCGGGCGCCAGGATGTACCGCTTCTCGCCGTCGAGGTAGTGGAGCAGGGCGATGCGCGCGTTGCGGTTGGGGTCGTACTCGATGGAGGCGACCTTGGCAGGAACGCCGTCCTTGTCTCGCTTGAAGTCGATGACCCGGTACTGCTGCTTGTGCCCACCGCCTCGGTGGCGGGCCGTCTTGCGGCCGTGGGCGTTCCGACCGCCCGAGGACGGCTTGGGCGCGAGCAGGGACTTCTCCGGCCGCGTCGAGGTGATCTCGGCGAAGTCGGAGACGGTCTGGAACCGTCGTCCGGCGCTCGTGGGCTTGCGGGTGCGAAGTGCCATAACTGGTCCTCGGGCTCTCAGCTCTCGAAGAGGTCGATCGAGTCACCCTCGTGGAGGGTGACGATGGCCCGCTTGGTGTCCGGCCGGTGGCCGAGGGTGTTGCTGCGACGGTTGCGCCGCTTCTTTCCCTTGCGGTTGAGGGTGTTCACACTGGCCACCCGGACGCCGAACGCGGACTCGACGGCGTGGCGGATGTCGATCTTGGTGGCCGTCGGGTCGACGACGAACACGTACACGTTGTCGTCCATCAGCCCGTAGGACTTCTCCGACACGACCGGTCGGATGAGGACGTTGTGGGGTTCCTTCACGCCTCGCTCCCTTCGCTCGCCTCGGCGGCCGCCGGGCTGCCGGGCAGGGTGTCGTCGGTGAAGACCACCCAGTCGTTGACCAGCACGTCGTAGGCGTTGAGCTCGCCCTCCACCAATGTCTGCACCTGGGGCAAGTTGGCGAACGAGCGGTCGGCCACCGTGTCGTCGGCGGTCAGGACGACGAGGACCCGGCCGGAGAGGTCGAGGGCATCGAGGGCGGCGACGGCTGCCTTGGTCCGGGGAGCGTCGAACGACCACCGGTCGACCACTGCCACCCGGTCCTGACCAGCCCGGTCGGACAGGGCGGAGCGCAGGGCGAGGCGGACCATCTTCTTCGGCGTCCGCTGGACGTACGAACGCGGCTTGGGCCCGAGGGCGATCCCGCCGCCGGACCACTGAGGCGCACGGGTCGAGCCCTGCCGAGACCGACCGGTGCCCTTCTGGCGAAAGGGCTTGGCCCCGCCTCCCCGTACCTCGGCACGAGTGCGGGTCGACTGGGTGCCGGAACGGGCGGCCGCCAGCTGGGCCGTGACCACCTGGTGGAGCACGTCCCCGTTGGGGACGATGCCGAAGACCTCCGGGTCGAGCTCGACGGTCCCGAGCTCTCTGCCGTCGATCGACCGGCGCACCACGGTGCGCCGGACCGGCTCGGGCCGTGAGGCCCGACGGGCCTCGGCCGGACGGACCCGCCCGGAACCGGGGGCGACGAGCGTGCTCACGATGCCCTCCCTCCCTTGGCCGCAGGGGCCTTGACCGCGTCGCGCAGGACCACCATGCCGCCTCGGGGGCCGGGGACCGCTCCCTTGACCAGCACCAGCTGGCGCTCGGGGTCCGCCTGGACCACCTCGAGGTTGAGGGTGGTGACCTGCTCGCCGCCCATCCGGCCCGCCATGCGGGTTCCCTTGAACACCCGAGCCGGCGTGGCGCAGGCTCCCACCGAGCCCGGTGCCCGGTGCTTCTTGTGGTTGCCGTGGGAGGCGCCTTGGCCCTTGAAGTTGTGGCGCTTCATGCCGCCGGCGAAACCTTTCCCCTTGGAGACGGCGATGGCGTCGACCAGCTCGCCAGCGACGAGCACGTCGGCGGTCAGCTCCTGGCCGACTTCGAAGCGCCCGGCGTCCTCGAGGCGGAGCTCCACGAGGCGACGGCCCGGCTCGACGCCAGCCTTGGCGAAGTGGCCTCGCTCGGGTTGGGTGAGCGAAGCAGGCCGACGGTGCCCGAAGGTCACCTGCACCGCGTCGTACCCTTCGTGCTCGACCGTCTTGACCTGGACGACGCGCACCGGTGCGACGCGGACGACCGTCACCGGGATCGCCCGATGTTCCTCGTCCCAGATCTGGGTCATGCCGACCTTCTCGCCCACGATCGCCTTGGTGGCCACTGGAGCTTCTCCGTCTCGACTGGCTTCCTCGGGCCGGCCCGGTCGGGACGGCCCCATCTCTCTCACACTCACTCGTGCCACGGTTCTGGTCGCACCCTGCTCCGGTCACCGGCACGGTGCGACCACGCACGTCGCCGCCTGCCTTCAGGCCACCGGGCGTCGGCACGAGACGTGCCGAGCACGCAGACGCTCCGCTCGGTGGTCACCGAGCGGAGCGCTCGCCTGGTCTGGTCCGGGGTCCCCACCTCCAAGGTGGGCTTCCGGACACGTCCGCTGGGCAGAGCACGGGGCTCTGCCGCCGTGGTCCGACCTGCTCCACTCACCCTGGGGAGGGCAGCGCAGGCCGGCGTCGTACTCTACACGAGCACACGACCCTCCGCCAAGGCGGGGGTCCCTCGGGTCATACCGTCTGGATCTTGATCTCGATGTCGACCCCGGCCGGCAGGTCGAGGCGCTGGAGCGAGTCGACCGTCTTCGGCGTGTGGTCGACGATGTCGACCAGGCGCTTGTGCACCCGCATCTCGAAGTGCTCGCGGCTGTCCTTGTACTTGTGCGGCGACCGGATCACCGTGTAGCGGTGCTTCTCGGTGGGCAGAGGCACCGGACCCTGCACTTTGGCCTGGGTGCGGAGCACGGTCTGCACGATCTTCTCGGTGGACTGGTCGAGGATCTCGTGGTCGTAGGCCTTGAGCCGGATCCGGATCTTCTGACGGGGGCCTTCTTGGGCCATGGAACCTCTCCTGTCTGACGACGTCCGGCCGCTCAGGCCAGGATCTTCGTCACGCGGCCTGATGCCACCGTACGGCCGCCCTCACGGATGGCGAAGCGCAGGCCTTCGTCCATGGCGATGGGCTTGCCCAGCTCGACTGTCATGTCCGTGTTGTCGCCCGGCATGACCATCTCGGTCCCCTCGGGGAGGGTGATGGTGCCGGTGACGTCGGTCGTGCGAAAGTAGAACTGGGGTCGGTAGTTGCTGAAGAACGGCTTGTGCCGCCCACCCTCGTCCTTGTTCAGGACGTAGACGGTGGCTTCGAACTTGGTGTGGGGCGTGATCGAGCCGGGCTTGCACAGCACCTGGCCCCGCTCGACTTCTTCCTTCTTCGTCCCTCGGAGCAGGGCGCCGATGTTGTCACCGGCCTGCGCCTGGTCGAGGAGCTTGCGGAACATCTCGATGCCGGTGACCGTCGTCTTCTGGGTGTCGCGCAGGCCGACGATCTCGACCTCCTCGCCCACCTTCAGCACGCCCTGCTCGACCTTGCCGGTCACGACGGTGCCGCGCCCGGTGATCGACATGACGTCCTCGACCGACATGAGGAACGGCTTCTCCACGTCGCGCTCGGGCTCAGGGATGTACGAGTCGACGGCGTCCATGAGCTCGGTGATCTTGGCGGCCCACTCCGGGTCGCCCTCGAGCGCCTTGAGTGCGCTCACCCGGACGATCGGCGTGTCGTCGCCGGGGAACTCGTACTCGTTGAGCAGCTCACGCACCTCGAGCTCGACGAGGTCGAGCAGCTCTTCGTCGTCGACCATGTCGGCCTTGTTGAGGGCGACGACGATGTAGGGCACGCCCACCTGCCGGGCGAGCAGCACGTGCTCGCGGGTCTGAGGCATGGGGCCGTCGGCCGCCGAGACCACCAGGATGGCGCCGTCGACCTGGGCGGCTCCGGTGATCATGTTCTTGATGTAGTCGGCGTGCCCGGGCATGTCGACGTGGGCGTAGTGCCGGTTGGGTGTCTCGTACTCGACGTGGGCGATCGAGATGGTGATCCCCCGCTGCTTCTCCTCGGGGGCCTTGTCGATCTGGTCGAAGGGCGTGAACGCCGTCGACGGGTCGTTGTCGTGGAGCACCTTGGTGATGGCCGCGGTGAGCGTGGTCTTCCCGTGGTCGATGTGACCCATCGTGCCCACGTTGACGTGGGGCTTCGTACGCTCGAACTTCTGCTTGGCCATAGCTGGGCTGCTGCTCCCTGGTCTCGGGCGGTACCCCCTCGGGCCCGCCGTGGTGCCGGCGTGGGCCGGCCGTCTGCTCGCTGCTGGTCTGTCGTCGGTACTGCTCGGTCACCGCGTCCTGCGACGCTCCGACCCGATGGGCTCCGCTGACCCGTCCCGGCCTCTGGCCGGAGCGGGACTACTCCCCTCGCGCCTTGGCGATGATCTCCTTGGCGATGGAGTCGGGGACCTCGTTGTAGGAGTGGAACTGCATCGAGTACGTTGCCCGTCCCTGCGTACGCGAACGCAGGTCGGTAGCGTAGCCGAACATGTCGCTCAGCGGTACCAGGGCCCGGACGATGTGGTTGGACCCTCGCTGCTCCATCCCCTCGACCTTGCCCCGCCGGGACGACAGGTCGCCGATGACGTCGCCCATGTAGTCCTCGGGGGTCGTCACCTCCACCGCCATGACCGGCTCGAGGAGGACCGGGCTCGCTTCCGAAGCCGCCTTCTTGACCGCCATCGAGCCGGCGATCTTGAACGCCATCTCGGAGGAGTCGACCTCGTGGTACGAGCCGAAGGTGAGGGTGACCCTGACGTCGACCGTCGGATAGCCGGCCAGCACGCCCGAGGTGAGGGCCTCTTGGATACCGGCGTCCACCGAGGGGATGTACTCCTTCGGGATCACGCCGCCGGTGATCTTGTCGACGAACTCGTACCCTCCCCCCGGACCGGTGGGCTCGAGGGAGATCACCACGTGGCCGTACTGGCCCTTGCCGCCGGTCTGGCGGACGTAGCGCATCTCCACCTTCTCGACGGCCTTGCGGACCGTCTCTCGGTAGGCAACCTGTGGCTTGCCGACGTTGGCGTCCACGTTGAACTCCCGCAGCATCCGGTCGACCAGCACCTCGAGGTGGAGCTCCCCCATGCCCGAGATCACCGTCTGGCCGGTCTCCTCGTCCGTCTGGACCCGGAAGGTGGGGTCCTCCTCGGAGAGCGCGTAGAGCGCCTTGGACAGCTTGTCCTGGTCGGCTTTCGTCTTGGGCTCGACGGCCACGTGGATCACCGGCTCGGGGAAGGTGAGCGACTCGAGCACGACCGGGTCAGCCGGGTCGGACAGGGTGTCGCCCGTGGTGGTCTGCTTGAGCCCGACCAGGGCCACGATGTCGCCGGCGAAGGCGCCGTCCAAGTCCTCGCGGGAGTTGGCGTGCATCTGGAGGATCCGGCCGACGCGCTCCTTGCGGTCCTTGGTCGAGTTGAGGACCGTCGACCCCTTGGCCAGGGTTCCCGAGTAGATCCGGGCGTAGGTGAGCTTGCCGACGTAAGGGTCGGTCATGATCTTGAAGGCCAGCGCGGCGAACGGCGCGCTGTCGTCGGCGGCCCGGTCGACTTCCTCGTCCTCCTTGCGGGGACGGTGGCCGACCGCCGGTGGGATGTCGAGCGGGCTGGGCAGGTAGTCGACGACGGCATCCAGCATGGGCTGGACACCCTTGTTCTTGAAGGCCGATCCGCACAGCACCGGAACGGCGTGGCTGCCCAGGGTGACCGTCCTGAGGGCGGCGGTGAGGTCCTCGGCGGTGATCTCCTCGTCGTTCAGGTACTTCTCCATCACCGTGTCGTCGTGGTTGGACAGCACGTCGATGAGCTGGTGGCGGGCGTCGGCAGCCTCGGTGGCGAGGGACTCCGGGATGTCCTCCTCGCTCCACTCCTCGCCCATGCCGTCGTCCCACACGAGGGCCCGCATGCGTACCAGGTCGACGACGCCACGGAACTCGCCCTCGGCCCCGATCGGCAACTGCACCACGGCGGGGACGGCCTCGAGCCGGTCCTTGATCATCTCGACGGCCTGGGGGAAGTTGGCGCCCACCCGGTCCATCTTGTTGACGAAGCAGATCCGGGGCACGCCGTACTTGTTGGCCTGCCGCCAGACGGTCTCGGTCTGGGGCTCGACGCCGGCCACGGCGTCGAAGACGGCCACGGCCCCGTCGAGGACCCGGAGCGAACGCTCGACTTCGACGGTGAAATCGACGTGCCCCGGCGTGTCGATGATGTTGATGGTGATCCCCCGCCACTGGCAGGTGGTGGCGGCCGAGGTGATGGTGATCCCGCGCTCCTGCTCCTGGACCATCCAGTCCATGGTGGCGGCGCCCTCGTGCACCTCGCCGATCTTGTAGCTCTTGCCCGTGTAGTAGAGGATCCGCTCGGTGGTCGTGGTCTTGCCCGCGTCGATGTGGGCCATGATCCCGATGTTGCGGGTCTTCGCCAGGGGGTGCGTTCGGGTGGGGGTCTCAGCCATGGTCGGTCAGCCTTCGGATCGTGCTCAGGATAAAGAGGCGGGGTCGCCTCGGTGCCGGGGCACCGGACGCCGTGGGAACGTGGCCTCGGTCGGAGCGGCCCGCTGCAGGAGCCGCTCGCCGTGTCACCGCAGGACCGAGCGGGGACGAGGAACGGTGCGGTCGAGAACCGGTGCTCCGGCCCCGCTCACCAACGGTAGTGGGCGAAGGCCTTGTTCGATTCGGCCATCTTGTGCAGGTCCTCACGACGCTTGACGGCAGCACCGATACCGTTGGCGGCATCGCGGATCTCACCGGAGAGCCGCTCTGCCATCGTCTTCTCCCGACGCTGCTGGGCGAACCCGACCAGCCATCGGATCGAGAGCGTCGTCGCTCGGCGGGGCCGGACGTCGACAGGCACCTGGTAGGTAGCGCCACCCACGCGACGGCTCCGTACCTCGAGCTCGGGGCGGGTGTTCTCCACCGCCTTCTTCAGCACCGTGACGGGGTCGTTGCCGGTCTTCTCGCCGACGTCGGTGAGCGCCTGGTACACGATGCGCTCGGCGAGGGTCCGCTTGCCCCGGCTCAGCACCTTGTTGACCACCTGGGTCACCAGCACCGAGTGGTAGACGGGATCGGGCAAGAGCTCCCGTCGGGGAGCGGGTCCGTTCCGGGGCACCTCAGGACTCCTTCTTCGCGCCGTAGCGACTGCGGGCTTGGTTCCGGTCGCGCACACCCGACGCGTCCAGCGTGCCCCGGATGACCTTGTAGCGGACCCCGGGCAGGTCCTTCACGCGGCCACCACGCACGAGGACGATCGAGTGCTCCTGCAAGTTGTGCCCTTCACCGGGGATGTAGGCCGTGACCTCGAGCCCGCTGGTCAGGCGGACCCTGGCCACCTTGCGCAGAGCAGAGTTCGGCTTCTTCGGCGTGTGGGTGTAGACGCGGGTGCACACCCCTCGGCGCTGGGGGGCGCCCCGCAGTGCCGGGGTCTTCGTCTTGGTCGGCTTGGTTGCTCGGCCCTTGCGGACGAGCTGGGAGATGGTGGGCACGCGCTACCTCTGGGATGTCGACGGCGGGGTACGGCGGACGGGGTCGGTGCCGGCCCCAGCCGACCGCCTCCGGTGGCGCGCCGCCGAGCTGGTCACCCAGCGTGCAGCGGTGCGCGGACGGGCCATGCTACGGCATGCGGCGGTCGGCGGGCAAGCGGGGAGGTCGGACGGCGTGGCGAGCCGTGGGGAGGGCGTCCGGCTGCCCGGGCGGGCCCGGGGCCAGCGGGGCGCGGTGCTCCGGGCGGACCGGGGATCAGGCACCGGCTTCGAGCGAGCCCGGACCCTCCCCCGGCGCCACACCACCGTCACCACCTTCGTCGACTGCCGGTCCGGGGGCCGCCCCGAACCAACTGGCGTCGATGTCGGAGGCGTACGGCTCGGCCGAGCTGTCGGCACCCGTGTCACGCAACCACGCAGCCAGGTCCTCCGTCCCGGCGTCACCCTCGCTCCCGAGCGCCCAGAACGGCAGCGCCTCGGCGCCGGGCATCTCGAGCCGGATGTTCCGGTACCGGTCCATGCCCGAGCCGGCGGGGATGAGCTTGCCGATGATGATGTTCTCCTTGAGCCCGAAGAGCTGGTCCGACTTGCCCTCGATGGCCGCCTCGGTGAGCACCCGGGTGGTCTCCTGGAACGACGCTGCCGACAGCCAGCTGTCGGTGGCGAGCGAGGCCTTGGTGATGCCCATCAGCTCAGGACGTCCTTCTGCGGGCCGCTTGCCGTCCTGGACGAGCGTCCGGTTGACCTCGGCGTAGGTGCGGCTGTCGACCCGCTCCCCGGGGAGGAACGGGGCGTCACCGGGCTCGGCCACGAGCACTCGGCGCAGCATCTGGCGGACGATCAACTCGATGTGCTTGTCGTGGATGGAGACGCCCTGGTCGCGGTAGACCTTCTGGACCTCTTCGACCAGGTACTGCTGGGTCTCGCGGATGCCCTTGACGTCGAGGAGCTCCTTGGGGTCCTTCGGGCCTTCGACCAGTGCGTCACCGGCGGCGACCTCCTGCCCGTCGACCACCTCGAGGTGGGCCCGCTGGGGGACGAGCACCGACTCCTCGGCACCGTCGTCGGCGACGACAGTGATGCGCCGGCCGGCCTCCTCCTCTTCGACCCGGACGATGCCGGAGTGCCGGGCGAGCACGGCAGCGCCCTTGGGGGTGCGTGCCTCGAACAGCTCGACCACGCGTGGCAGGCCGTGGGTGATGTCCTCGCCCACGATGCCGCCGGTATGGAACGTCCGCATGGTCAGCTGCGTGCCCGGTTCACCGATCGACTGAGCGGCGATCACCCCGACCGCCTCGCCCAGCTCGATCATCTTGCCGGTGGCCAGCGACTGGCCGTAGCAGGCCGCACACACCCCGTGCTCGGCCTCACACGTGAGGACCGATCGAGCACGGACCCGGTCGAGGGACGGGTCGTCGCGCAGGGCGGCGACGAGGTCGTCGGTCAGCACCGTCCCCACCTCGATCGTCGACCCGTCCGAGAGGGTCACCGGCTCGGCCAGGAGCCGACCGTAGGCCCGGGTCTCGAGGTAGGAGCGGCGACCGGCCTCGTCAGGCACGACTCCTTCGATCCAGATGCCTCGGGTCGAGCCGCAGTCCTCCTCGCGGACGATGAGCTCTTGGGCCACGTCGACGAGGCGACGGGTGAGGTAGCCGGAGTCGGCCGTCCGCAGGGCGGTGTCGGCCAGGCCCTTGCGGGCACCGTGGGTCGAGATGAAGTACTCGAGGACCGAGAGGCCTTCACGGAAGGACGACTTGATGGGGCGGGGGATCATCTCGCCCCGAGGGTTCGAGACGAGGCCCTTCATGCCGGCGATCTGGCGGATCTGCTGGGAGTTACCCCGGGCACCCGAGTCGACCATCATGTCGAGAGGGTTGAAGGCGATGGTCGAGAGCGACTGCTCCATGGCCCGGCCCACCTCGGAGTTGGCCGACGTCCAGATCTCGATCTCCTTCTGGCGCCGCTCGTCGTCGGTGATGATGCCCCGCTTGAACTGGGCCTCCGCCTTGTCGGCCTCCTTCTCGTGTCGGTCGAGGATGGCCTGCTTCTCCGGCGGCGTGCGCACGTCGTTGATCGAGATGGTGAGACCGGACTGGGCGGCGTAGCGGAAGCCCAGGGCCTTGATCCGGTCGAGGCTCTCGGCGACCACGTGCTTGGGGTAGGCAGCGGCGATCTCCTCGACGATCGAACCGATCGACGTGTTCCGCTTGCCCACGACGTCGTTGACGAAGCGGTAGCCGTCGGGGAGGGCGCCGTTGAAGAGCACGCGGCCCGGCGTGGTCTCGATCTCGAGCGGACCGTCACCGGCATCGGCGCCGTCACCGGAGACAGCGGCCCGGACAGCACGGCCGAGCTGGCTGTCGGCGGCGGGGCGCACCGTGATCTTGGCGTGGAGGTCGACGTCACCGGCGTCGAAGGCCGCCTCGACCTCGTAGGCGTGGCGGAACGACCGCCCCTCGCCCTTGGCACCGTCGACCGCCAGGGTCAGGTAGTACGCCCCGAACACCATGTCCTGAGTGGGCACGGTGATCGGCCGGCCGGTCGCCGGAGAGAGGATGTTGTTGGCCGACAGCATGAGCACCCGGGCCTCGGCCTGGGCCTCGGCCGACAGCGGCAGGTGGACCGCCATCTGGTCGCCGTCGAAGTCGGCGTTGAAGGCCGTGCACACGAGCGGGTGGACCTGGATGGCTTTGCCCTCGACCAAGACGGGCTCGAAGGCCTGGATGCCCAGGCGGTGCAGGGTGGGGGCCCGGTTCAGGAACACCGGATGCTCCTTGATGACCCCTTCGAGCACATCCCACACCTGGGGCCTGCGCCGCTCCACCATCCGCTTGGCCGACTTGATGTTCTGAGCCAGCTCGGTGTCCACCAGGCGCTTCATCACGAAGGGCTTGAACAGCTCGAGGGCCATCAGCTTGGGCAGACCGCACTGGTGCAGCTGGAGGGTGGGACCGATGACGATGACCGAACGACCCGAGTAGTCGACCCGCTTGCCCAGGAGGTTCTGGCGGAACCGCCCTTGTTTGCCCTTCAGCATGTCCGAGAGGCTCTTGAGCGGTCGGTTGCCCGGACCGGTCACCGGACGGCCGCGCCGCCCATTGTCGAAGAGGGCGTCGACCGCCTCCTGCAGCATGCGCTTCTCGTTGTTGATGATGATCTCGGGCGCACCGAGGTCGAGCAGGCGCTTCAACCGGTTGTTCCGGTTGATCACCCGTCGGTAGAGGTCGTTCAGGTCG
Source organism: Acidimicrobiales bacterium (assembly GCA_049964655.1). Taxonomy (GTDB): domain Bacteria; phylum Actinomycetota; class Acidimicrobiia; order Acidimicrobiales; family RAAP-2; genus JAJZJT01. The sequence continues at coordinate 19,083 of JBMFXC010000016.1, read as the reverse complement.
GAGGTGGCGAACCGGCCACCGTCGAGCTGCACCATCGGGCGCAGGTCGGGCGGGATGACCGGCACGGCCTCGAGGATCATGGCCCGGGGGTCGTTGACCCGCCGTCCGTTGTCGTCGCGACGGTTGAAGGCCGAGACGATCTTCAGGCGCTTGATGACCTTCTGGCGCCGCTGGGCCGAGAGCGGCTTGCGCCCGTCCGCCGCGTCGATCATCTCGCGCAGCTTGACCTCCTCGGCGTCGAGGTCGATGCGGTCGATGAGCTGCTGGATGGCCTCGGCGCCCATACCCCCTTCGAAGTAGTCCTCGTAGCGGAGACGCAGCTCGCGCCAGAGGAGCTCGTCCTCGAGGATCTTGCGGGAGTGGAGGCTCTTGAACTCGTCGAAGGCCCGCTGGGCGAGCTCGGCTTCGCCGGTGTAGCGCTCGCGGACGCTGGCGATCTCCTTTTCCGCGGCACGCTGCCGGGCCTTCACCTCGGCATCCTTGGCCCCGGCGGCTTCGAGCTCGGCGAGCTCGGCCTCGAGCTCCTTGAACCGCCGGTCGAGCTCGAGGTCACGCTGGCGCTCGATGTCGGCGATCTCCTGGCGCAGCTCCCCCTCGAGGGTCGGCAGGTCCTCGTGGCGCTTGTCCTCGTCGACCCAGGTGACGAGGTTGGCGGCGAAGTAGATGACCTTCTCGAGCTGCTTGGCCTTCAGCTCCTCGCGCGCCTCGGTGCCCATGAGGAGGTAGGCGAGCCAGCTACGGGTGCCCCGCAGGTACCAGATGTGGACCACCGGAGCAGCCAGCTCGATGTGCCCCATCCGCTCGCGCCGGACCTTGGAGCGAGTTACCTCGACGCCGCAGCGCTCGCAGATGATCCCCTTGAACCGGACCCGCTTGTACTTGCCGCAGTAGCACTCCCAGTCCTTGGTCGGACCGAAGATCTTCTCGCAGAAGAGCCCGTCCTTCTCTGGACGCAGGGTTCGGTAGTTGATCGTCTCGGGCTTCTTCACCTCGCCGTTCGACCACCCCCGGATGGACTCGGCAGTGGCCAGCCCGATGCGCAGCTGGTCGAACTCGTTCACGTCGAGCATCAGAACCCTCTTTCCGCGGCGCGCCGCTCGTCCTCTTCGTCGGACCCGCGCTCGGGCCGGCTGATGTCGATGCCCAGCTCCTCGGCCGCCCGGAAGACGTCCTCGTCGAGCTCACGCATCTCGATCTCCTCGCCACCCGGCGCCAGCACCTCGACGTCGAGACAGAGCGACTGCATCTCCTTGATCAGCACCTTGAAGCTCTCGGGGATCCCCGGTTCGGGGATGTTCTCGCCCTTCACGATCGCCTCGTAGACCTTCACCCGGCCGAGGACGTCGTCCGACTTGATGGTGAGGAGCTCCTGGAGCGCGTAGGCGGCCCCGAACGCCTCGAGCGCCCAGACCTCCATCTCGCCGAAGCGCTGGCCACCGAACTGGGCCTTGCCGCCCAGGGGCTGCTGGGTGATCATCGAGTACGGGCCGGTCGAACGGGCGTGGATCTTGTCGTCGACCAGGTGGTGGAGCTTCAGGATGTACATGTAGCCCACCGAGATCCGGTTGTCGTAGGGCTCGCCGGTCCTCCCGTTGTACAGCTGTGCCTTGCCGTCCTCGGAGACCTGTACCGCGCCGTCCACCCCGTCAGGGTTGAGGGTGCGGAAGACGTGCTGGATGGTCGGATGGCGACCGGCATCGGCCTCCTCGTCCCAGTGGGCGCCGTCGAAGACCGGGGTCGACACCCACACGGCCGGGTCCGTGCGCGGCCGGGTCTTCGTCTCGGTGCCGCGCACCGGCGTGCTGGCCACCTCGCCGGCGTCCTTCCAGCCCCACCGGGCGGCATAGCCGAGGTGGGACTCCAGCACCTGGCCGACGTTCATCCGGCTGGGGACGCCGAGCGGGTTCAAGATGATGTCGACCGGCGTGCCGTCAGCCAAAAACGGCATGTCCTCGATGGGCAGGATCTTCGAGATGACGCCCTTGTTGCCGTGGCGGCCGGCCAGCTTGTCGCCCTCGGAGATCTTGCGCTTCTGGGCCACGTAGACCCGAACGAGCTGGTTGACCCCGGGCGGGAGCTCGTGGGAGTCCTCGCGGGAGAACACGCGCACGTCGATGACGGTGCCTTCCTCGCCGTGGGGGACCTTCAGTGAGGTGTCACGCACTTCGCGGGCCTTCTCGCCGAAGATGGCTCGCAGCAAGCGCTCTTCGGGCGTCTGCTCCGTCTCGCCCTTCGGGGTCACCTTGCCCACCAGCACGTCACCGGGCCCGACCTCGGCGCCGATGCGGATGATGCCGCGTTCGTCGAGGTCGGCGAGGATCTCCTCGGAGAGGTTCGGGATGTCGCGAGTGATCTCCTCGGCGCCCAGCTTGGTGTCGCGAGCGTCGACCTCGTGCTCCTCGATGTGGATCGAGGTGAGGACGTCGTCCTTCACCAGGCGCTCGGAGAGGATGATGGCGTCCTCGTAGTTGTAGCCCTCCCACGGCATGAAGGCCACCAGCAGGTTCTTGCCGAGCGCCAGCTCACCGTTGTGGGTGGCCGGTCCATCAGCGAGCACGTCGCCGCGGGCCACCCGCTGGCCGACGTCGACCAACCCCTTCTGGTTGATGCAGGTGTTCTGGTTCGAGCGCCGGAACTTGGCCAGGCGGTAGGTCTTGCGCCCGAGCTCGTGGCCGAGGCGGTCCTTCGCCCCCGCCTTGTACTCGACGACGATGCGGTCGCCGGTCACGTCGACCACGGTGCCGTCGGCCTCGGCCAGGACGACGTCTCCGGCGTCCTGAGCGGCGCGGGCTTCCACGCCGGTGCCGATATAGGGCGCCTCGGGGACCACCAGGGGAACTGCCTGCTTCTGCATGTTGGCGCCCATCAAGGCCCGGTTGGCGTCGTCGTGCTCGACGAAGGGGATGAGCGCCGTCGACACCGAGACGATCTGCTTGGGCGAGACGTCCATCAGGTCGACCTCGGCGGGGGGCACGAAGTCGATCTCCGAGGTCGTGCCGTAGGACGTGGAGGCCGCGCCCACGCGCACGCCGGTCCCTTGGGGGCCACGGCGAACGAGCACCTTCTCCTCGGTGAACCGACCGTCCTCGTCGATGGCCGCCGAGGCCTGGGCGATGACGTGCTCCTCCTCCTCGTCGGCGGCGAGGTAGAGGATCTCGTCGGTGACCCGTCCGTCCACCACCTTGCGGTAGGGCGTCTCGATGAAGCCGTACTCGTTGACGCGGGCATAGGTGGCCAGCGAGCCGATCAGGCCGATGTTCGGGCCCTCGGGCGTCTCGATGGGGCACATCCGCCCGTAGTGGGAGGTGTGCACGTCACGAACCTCGAAGCCCGCCCGCTCCCGCGACAGGCCGCCGGGGCCGAGCGCGGACAGACGCCGCTTGTGGGCCAGCCCCGACAACGGGTTGTTCTGGTCCATGAACTGGCTGAGCTGGCTGGTGCCGAAGAACTCCTTGACGGCAGCGACCACTGGTCGGATGTTGATCAGGGTCTGCGGAGTGATGGCTTCGACGTCCTGGGTGGTCATCCGTTCGCGGACGACTCGCTCCATGCGCGACAGGCCGACGCGGACCTGGTTCTGGATGAGCTCGCCCACCGAGCGGATACGTCGGTTGGCGAAGTGGTCCTGGTCGTCGATGCGGTAGCCCGACTCGCCGTCGGCCATGTGGAGGGCGAGATGGAGCATGTAGGTGGCAGTCGCCAGGATCTCCGACGGGCTGAGCACGCCCTGGCCAGGCTCGGGGCGGTCGAGGGAGATCTGGAAGAGGTCCTCGATCCGGTCCAGCTCGGGCCCCAGCTTGCGGTTGAGCTTGTAGCGGCCGACCCGGGTGAGGTCGTAGCGCTTGGGGTTGAAGAAGGCGTTCTCGAAGTACTGGCGCGCCGCCTCCACCGAGAGGGGCTCGCCCGGCCGTGCCCGCTTGTAGATCTCGAGGAGGGCCTCTTCGCGGGTGGGGGCCAGCCCCTGCTCCTTCTCCCACTGCCCTTCGAGGAAGTCGAAGTGCCGCACGAACCGCTCGAGGAAGGCGGGGTCCTCGTAGCCGAGGGCGCGCAGCAAGACGAAGAGCGACAGGCGACGCTTGCGGGCGACGCGCGCGCCGGCGGTGACGTCCTTGGACGGCTTGGCCTCGACGTCGAACTCGATCCACTCGCCCCGGTAGGGGTGGATGGTGCCGGTGAAGATCGTCTTGGCGTCACGACCGGGCTGGAAGATGACCCCGGGGGAGCGCACGAGCTGGCTCACCACCACCCGCTCGGTCCCGTTGACGATGAAGGTGCCCTTGTCGGTCATCACCGGGAAGTCCCCCATGAAGACCGTCTGCTCCTTGATCTCACCCGTCGCCGCGTTCATGAACCGTGCCCGCACGAAGACCGGCGCGGCGTAGGTCATGTCCTTCTCCTTGCACTCGTCCACCGAGAACTTCGGGGGCGGGCGCAGGTCGGGGTCGTTCGGGTCGAACTCGAGCTCCAGGCTCAGCTGACCGGTGAAGTCTTCGATCGGACTGATGTCGCTGAATGCCTCGGCCAGCCCTTTGTCGAGGAACCACCGGAAGGAGTCGCTCTGGATGGCGACGAGGTCCGGCAGCGGCAGGGCCTCTTCGATGTTGGCGAACGAGAAGCGTTCCGGACTCTTGGACCGTGCAGGCAACGGCCTACTCCTCCCGGTTGCGGGGTGGACGGGGTGACGTCAGGGACTTCGGGTACTGCGACGAGCGATGAGGGACGGCGTGTGCGTACGCGTCGGGGACCGGCTAGCTGGTGCCGGGTGGAACGAGAGAGGGTGGAGGGTGCCGCCGTGAGCCCTGACCGCTCCGTCGGGGTGCCCCGGTTCGCGCGCGGGCGCGCGCCACCAGACCTGGAGATCCGGAGGAAACGGGTGATAGGAGCACGGCAACCGGACAGCTTATCCGGACCAACCTCGTCTGACAACCCCGGGGCGCGACGGGAACGTCCGTCACCCCCGGTGCCGAACAGGGGGTGACGGACGTCAGGCCCGGCTACTTCAGCTCGACGGTGGCGCCTGCGCCCTCGAGCTGTGCCTTCGCCTTCTCCGCGTCCTCCTTGTTGACCTTCTCGAGCACCGGCTTGGGTGCGCTGTCGACGAGGTCCTTGGCCTCCTTGAGCCCCAGGCTGGTGAGTGCCCGGACCTCCTTGATGACCTGGATCTTCTTGTCACCGGCCGAGGCCAGGATGACGTCGAACTCGCTCTGCTCCTCGGCAGCAGCCGCCTCGCCACCGCCCGCCGCACCGGCTGCGGGCATGGCAGCGACTGCCACCGGGGCGGCTGCCGTCACGCCGAAGCGCTCCTCGAACGCCGTGAGCAGTTCGCTCAGCTCGAGCACCGACAGCTCGGCGATACCGTCGAGGATCTGGTCTTTGGTCAGGCTGCCTGCCATGGTGTTGCTCCTTCGTGGTTCTGGCTCGGGAGTTCGAGCCGGGTGGGAAACGGTCGGGTCAGTCGGTACGCCGGTCAGTCCGCAGGGGCCTCGTCAACAGGGGCCTCGTCAACCGGGGCCTCGTCAACAGGGGCCTCG
>JBMFXC010000016.1:0-13452 GCA_049964655.1 Acidimicrobiales bacterium | reverse complement strand
TCAACCGGGGCCTCGTCAACCGGGGCCTCGTCAACCGGGGCCTCGTCAACCGGGGCCTCGTCAACCGGGGGAGCGCCCCCGCCCTGCTCGATGAGCGCCGACAGCCCGTAGGCGAGGTTGCGCGGAAGAGCCTCGAACAGGCCGGCCAACTGGCGGAGGGGTGCGGCCAGCGCTCCGGCCACCTGGGCCAGCAGCACGTCGCGCGGAGGCAGGTCGGCAAGGGCGGTGACGTCCTGGGCCGACAACGCTCCGCTGCCGACCATCCCACCCTTCAGGACGAGGTTGGGAGTGGAGCGGGCGAAGTCCCGCAGGGCCTTGGCCACCGCGCTGACGTCGCCATGGACGAAGGCGATGGCGGTCGGACCAGTCAGGAGCTCGGCAAGGCCCTCCTGCGGACCACCGGCCACGGCCAGTCGGACCAGGGTGTTCTTGTAGACCTTGTAGTCACCGCCGACGGCGGAGAGCGCCTGGCGGAGCCGGGCCAGCTCGGCCACGGTCAGGCCCCGGTACTCGGTGAGCAGCGCTCCCTCGGCGGCGGCCAAGCGCTCGCGCACTTCGTCGACGACGGCGACTTTCTCCGGCCTCGGATTGTCCATTGTGCCTCCGGCCGGGCACCAGCCCGGTCAACGGGCCGCAGACGACAGACGGGGAGGACGCGAGGCTCGGTTCGGAGCCTGGTGCGAACGTCGCCTCGTCAGGCGGACCACATGGTCCCTTCGGCGTCGCTCAGGCGACGCACCGGAGGTCTACGGCAGTTCGAAATTCAGCTTGCTGAGAGATGGTAGCGCATGCGCGCCGCGACCGCCGGCGACGGCAGGCCACCCAGAGCCGTTCAGGCGCTGACGGCCACGTCCTCCTCGGCAACCAGGCGGGCAGCGGCTGGGTCGACGTGGACCCCAGGCCCCATCGTCGACGAGACGGTGACGGCCCGAACGTAACGACCCTTGGCTGAAGCCGGCTTGGCCCGGTGGAGCTCGTCCATCACGGCCCCGAAGTTGGCCAGCAGCTTCGTCCGGTCGAACGACGCCTTGCCGATCCCCAGGTGGATGTTGCCCACCTTGTCGGTGCGGTACTCGACGCGCCCACCTTTGAATTCGGCCACGGCGCGACCGACGTCCTCGGTGACCGTGCCCGTCTTCGGGTTGGGCATGAGACCCCGGGGCCCGAGCACCCGACCCAGGGTGCCGACCTGTCCCATCATGTCGGGCGTGGCGATCGCCACGTCGAAGTCGAGGAACCCCTCGTTGGCCACCCGGGCCACCAGGTCGTCGGCACCCACCACGTCGGCGCCGGCAGCCCGGGCTTCGGCGGCCTGGTCGCCGGCGGCGAACACGGCCACCCGGGCCGTCTTGCCGGTTCCCGCCGGCAGCGTGAGCGTGCCTCTCACGATCTGGTCGGCCTTGCGAGGATCGACGCCGAGGCGGACAGCCAGCTCGACGGTCTCGTCGAACGATGCCTTGGCGGTGGCTTGGACGAGCTCGATCGCCTCAGCCGGCGTGTAGTGATGCTGGCGGTCGAACTGCGCCGTGCTCGAGCGGTACTTCTTACCCCTGGACATGCGTCTCTCCGTGTCGGTGTGCGTTGGGGACCGGCTCGCCTCAGCCGGCGACGGCGATCCCCATCGAGCGGGCGGTGCCGGCCACCTGGCGTTTGGCCGCCTCGAGGTCGGTCGTGTTCAGGTCAGGCAACTTGATGGTGGCGATCTCCGCCACCTGGGCGTCGGTGACGGTGGCCACCTGGGTGCGGCCGGTCGTCGCCGATCCCTTCTCGAGGCCGGCGGCCTGGCGCAGGAGCACCGGGGTCGGTGGCGTCTTGAGGACGAAGGTGAACGTCCGGTCCTCGTAGATGGTGATCTCGACGGGGACGACCGAGCCCCGCTGGGACTCGGTGGCCGCGTTGTACTGCTTGCAGAACTCCATCGTCTGGACCCCGTGCGGGCCCAGCGCCGTACCGACCGGAGGCGCGGGCGTCGCTCCCCCTGCCGGGAGCTGGATCTTCACCATCGCAAGCACACGCTTCTTCGGGGCCATCGGAGCTGCTCCTCGCCGTCTTGATCGGGGTCGTCGTGATCGGGGCCGGGCTGACCCGGGCTACAACTTTGCCACTTGGCTGAACTCGAGCTCGACCGGGGTCTCGCGCCCGAAGATGTTCACCAGGACCTTGAGCTTGAGCTGGTCCTCGTTGATCTCGGCGATCTGGCCCGAGAAGTCGGCGAAGGGGCCTTCTTTCACACGGACTGTCTCGCCGATCTCGTGCTCGAGCCGGGGCCGCGAGCGCTTCGTCGGCGCCTCGGTCCCTTCGGACTTGACCTGGAGGATCGACTCGACCTCGCGACGGGACAGCGGGGTCGGCTTGGTCCCCGGTCCGACGAAGCCGGTGACGCCCGGCGTGTTGCGAATGACCGACCAGCTGTCGTCGTCGAGCTCGCAACGACAGAGGAGGTACCCGGGGAAGACCTTCTTCTGGACGACGACCTTCTTGCCGTTCTTGAACTCGACGACGTCCTCCATGGGGATCTCGACTTCGTAGATCCGATCCTCCATGTTCATCGACGCCGAGCGGCTGTAGAGGTTGGACTTCACCTTGTTCTCGTAGCCGGCATAGGTGTGCACCACGTACCACCGGCCAGGCTTGTCGTAGGGGCTGACCGCCGCCGGGCGGGCCTCGCCCTCGTCCTCGTCGTCAAGCTCGTCGGCGGCGGCTCCGTCGTCAAGCTCGTCCTCGTCGTCAAGCTCGTCGGCGGCAGCTCCGTCCTCGACTGCGGCGTCGGGCGCGGCGTCAGCCACCGCGGCGGCGTCGGGCGCGGCACCCGCGTCCTTCGGCGTAGCAAGCTGGTCGACGTCGGCGACCCGCTCCTCTGCTCCGGCGGGGGTACCGCCCGATGAAGGAGCGCTCGCGCTCGATGGCATCTCGGCTTCGCTTGAGGTCACAGTCACACCGATCACGTCGTGAACAGCCAGAAGACGCCTTTCGCAAAGGCGTAGTTGAGAAGGAAGATCAAGATGATGAGGGCGACGAGCGTCACGAAGGTGACCGTCGTGTAGTTGACCACCTCGGCCCGGTTGGGCCAGGCCACCTGGCGCAGCTCCGATCGTACCTCGCGCACGAACTGCCCGATACGGAAGGGCTCGCGTCGCGGTGGACGCCGGGGAGGCTGGGTTGTCCGCCGGGGGGGCGCCGCCCCTTCGACGTCGTGCCCCTGGCGCTGCAGCATGCGCTTGGTTTCTCGGTTCACCGTCGTGCCTTCTGTCGCTCTGCCGTCCCTGCCGTCGCTTCTGCCATCGTCGCCCACCAGACCTCGGCATCACCCGTCGTGCGCCGCACCGCCCGGCATGCCGCTGGGCCGCCGGGTACGACGACGCCTGCGGTCCACCGAGGACGAGCAGGGCAGGAGGGACTCGAACCCCCAACCGCCGGTTTTGGAGACCGGTGCTCTACCAGTTGAGCTACTGCCCTCGGTGGGCGGGCACCGAGAAGGAACCCGCCACGCAGGCGGAGCGAGAGGCTACCACCGGTTGCGTGCCTCGGCCGTCGTCGGTGGCCGGAGGCTCACCCCTGGCCCTACCGTCTGCCTGGGTCGTCGGTCAGCGCGTCTCCTTGTGGAGCGTGTGCTGCCGGTCCCACCGGCAGTACTTGCGCATCTCGATCCGCTCGCGGTCGTTCAGCTTGTTCTTCGTCGTGATGTAGTTGCGCCGCTTGCAGACCTCGCAGGCCAGGGTGACCTGGACCCGCTTCTCGTTCTTCGCCACGGTCGCTCCTTCCCGGCACCGAGCCGAGCCAGTCGGTCCAGTGCGCCTTCTCAGGCCCCTTCGGGCCGGTCCTGCCAACGCCGGTGGTGGGGCGTCCCCGACGTCGGGCCGCCCAGTCCTCCCGGACGGACCTCCTAGTAGCGGCGGCCGGACTCGAACCGGCGACCCCACGATTATGAGCCGTGTGCTCTGACCAACTGAGCTACGCCGCCAGGGCGAGCCCCCTGTCGGAATCGAACCGACGACACCAGCCTTACCATGGCTGTGCTCTGCCGACTGAGCTAAGGGGGCGGCGCGGCTCGACCGAGCAGCGAAGGAAAAGCATAGCCGCAACCGGACCGGCCCGGGAAGCTCGCCCGCCACGACCGTCTTGGACCGGCAGCGACGCCGGCAAGGCCGACGAGGCAGGTCCCGTGCGTCGGTTCCGCCCGAGCACCGCTCCGGGTTCGCCTACCATCCCGTTCATGCACCTCCGCCTGGCCACTGCGGCGGACGCCGAGGCGATCCGGGCCATCTACAACGTCGAGGTGCTCGGTTCGACGGCGACCTTCGACCTCGTGCCTCGCTCCCTCGAGGAGCAGGAGGAGTGGATCGCCAGCCACGACGGCGTCCATCCTGCGGTCGTGGCGGTCGCCGCAGGCGGTGCCGTCGCCGGCTTCGGCTCGCTGTCGCCGTACCGTCACCGGCCCGCCTACGCCACCACCGTCGAAGACTCGGTCTACGTGGCCGGAGACCACCGGGGCGAGGGCGTCGGGCGGGCCATCCTCGAAGAGCTCGTCCGCCTGGCCACCGAGTACGGCTTCCACACGATGGTCGCCCGAGTGGCCGGAGACAATGCCGCTTCGATCGGCCTCCACCGTGCCTCCGGGTTCGAGCCTGCTGGCGTCGAGCGGGAGATCGGGCGGAAGTTCGGACGCTGGCTCGACGTCCACGTGCTCCAACGGATGCTCTGACCTCCGAGGGATCCCCGAGGTTGTCGACCGACCGGGTCGTCGGAGCCCGCAGCCACGGGGGAGGAACTCGGGTCGAGGCCGGACGAGGGGCCTCGGTCGAGGGTGGGGCGGTGGGCGGACGGATGGCCCGGGATGCCGGGGGCCGGTGCCGAAACCCACCCTGTGGTCGTCGGTCAGCCCAGCGCGACCCCGGAGAGCTCACCTGCCGAGTGGTCGCGCTGGCCAGACGAGATCGTCGGCCGCTCGATGGTGGAGAGCGGCACGGTCAGGACCACGAGCAGCCACAACAAGGTCAGGACGATGGACAGCGGGTCGCCGTGGACGAGGTTGCCGATGAGCTGTGCCGCCCCCGGCAACGAGAGGAAGGCCGAGAACATCGACAGGCCGATCAGGCCGGAACGCAGCCGGCCACGAGCCACCGGGGCGAGGGCCACCAGGCCCCACGTCAGGTACCAGGGTTGGTCGACGGGTCCGAGGAGGACGATCACCAGCAAGGTCATGCCGAGGGCTCGGAGCGAGCCGATCCGGTCGCTGTTGCCGAGCAGCCACAGACAGAGGATGCCGCCACCGAGCATGCCCAAGAACCGGGTGGCCGACAGCACGGTCCCCATGTGCACGCCGAAGCCGACGACGTGGGCCAGGTCCGTCGCCAGGTAGGCCGCCGCCGTGGTCGGCGCCATCCACGACCGGACCACGCCGGGGCTGAGCAGACTGCCGATCCACCCCCAACCGAGCCCGCTGGTGAAGGAGAAGAGCTCCATCACCGCACCACCGATGAGACCAGCGGTGATGAGGGGCCTGATGCGGTCGCGGACGGGCACGTAGGGCCCGAGCCAGTTCCACCCGATGTACAAGGCACCGACGGCCGCCGGAGCCTTGACGCCGGTGGCTACCGCGCACAGCACGAGCCCGACGACGGGCCGGCCCTCCTTGGCCAGGGTGATGCCGGCGATGAGGAAGCCCAGCATGAGCGCGTCGTTGTGGGCGCCACCGATGAGGTGGAGGATCACCACCGGGTTGAGCACGGCCAGCGTGAAGACCTCGGCCCCGTCGCGGTGGTAGAGCCGGGCCAGTCGGGGGATGAAGGCCGCCATCAGCACCACGCCGGCAAAGGCGAGCAGGCGCAGCAGTACGACGGTGGCGAGCTCGTTGTGGCCGGTGACGCGGGCGAAGAACCCGTCGATCTGGAGGAAGAGCGGGCCGTACGGTGCCGGGGCATTGCCCCACAGCGGGTCCACCGGTGCGGTGAAGGAGTTGTTGCCGAGCTCGAAGGGGCCGTAGTGGTAGGGGCTCAGATGTCGCGACACCATCTCGCCCTGGGCGGCGTAGGAGTAGATGTCACGACTGAACAGCGGGGCGATCACCAGCATGGGGAGCGCCCAGAGGAGGAAGACCCACCACAGTTGGGACGTCGGCACCCCCGGGGAGCGGGCATAGAGCCTCGACATCCCCCACCACACCCGCATCAGGAGGAGCAGGCCCCCGTACACGGCGGCCAGCGAGAAGTAGACACCCCAGTTGCTGGCCCCGCCGTGCGCTGGCACGCCGAAGAACCAGGTGTGCGGCATCTCCAGCTTGAACGGCGAACTGGGTAGGGACGCCCCGACCGCCACCGCCAGGAGCGCCACGAAGCCGAGCAGGGCCGGCCGCAGGACGAGCCCGCGCGGAGCAGGTGTCGGCGGTCCGTCGACGGCGACGACCGGACGCAGCACGGGGGACGCCGGGCGGTCGGGCAGGCCGAGCAGCGTCGACACTCGGCGTCGGACGTTGGTGGCGGCGTCGGCGACGCGCCTACCGCTGCCGAAGAGAGGGCTCGGCGGCATCGCCGGTGCCTCAGGATCCTCGGGTGGCATGGGCCGGGTCTCTCCTCGCTGGTCGTCGGGTGCCGCAAGGCACCGGGCGGGCAACACCTCGGAGGAACCACACAAGGGGCCGGGCTCCGACGGACCGAAGCACCCTCAGGTCGATTCCGTAACGGCATTGTAATGTCGCACCAGGGTTGCACAAGAGCGCCCCTCGGCACACGACGGCGAGCGCCCGGACGCCCGGGTGCCCGTCGGCGACCACCGGCCGGCGGCGGCGAACCTGCTTGCCTCACCGCTCGGTCGTCTCGCCTCCCAGGGTGGTGGGGGTGGAGGCAAGCCAGGCTCCGTAGCGGTCCTCGACCACCTCGAGGTCGGCAGGCGTGTCGACGTCGCAGGCGGCCCCGACGTCGCCGCAGTCGACCAGGGTGACGAGCTCGGGGCGAGCGCCGAGAAGCCCTCTCGCCCCGACGTCGCCGACCGCGCTCTTCCGCACGGCCGGCCACAGCGACCGGTCGAGCACCACCGGAGTCCTCCCCTGCCCTCCGAAGGCGGCCCGGACGGCGGGCGCCCCCGCTCGCCAGGCGGCGACCAGCCTCGCGACGAGCGCCGCCGTCACCACCGGTTGGTCGACGGGCAGCACCAGCGCCCGCTGCGCCGACCGCCTCCGCCTCGGCGAGCCCGAGGTTCAGCGAGCTCCCCAGGCCTTCCCGCCACGCGCCGTTGACGACCACGACCGCCCCAGCCACCGGGTCGAACCGTCGGCGCACGGTGCAGCCGCCGCTCCCGCCACGACGACCGGCCGACAGCCGCCGGCGAGGAGCGTCGTGGCACCGCTCTCGACGAGCGGACGGCCGCCGACCTCGACGAGGGCCTTGGGTGCCCCGATGTCGAGGTCGATCGGCTCCATCACCCGGTCGAGGGCGTCGTCGCCGAGGCCCGCGTCGCGCAGGCGTGCCCGCCGGGCCGTGACCGTCCGGCGCGAGCTCAACACGCCGACGTAGCCAACCTCGGTGCCCAGAGCGGCGGCGACGGCAGGCACCTCGAACTTCGGGTCGTGAGCCAGGATGCACACCGGGTCACGAGGCCCGAGCATCGCCCCGATCCGGGTGAGGAGGTGGTCCGGCCACTCCACCACGAGGTGGTCGGCAGCGGGAAAGCGGGCGGCGTCGGCAAACACCGGGCGCGGGTCGCAGACAGTGACGGCGCAGCCGAGGACCTTCGCCACCGCGGCGAGGGCGATCGAGACGTCGCCGGCTCCGACGATGACGAGGCGTGGTGGTTCGACGAGCACGTGGACGAACACGTCGACGCCAGGCGCCCCGTCGGTGCGCGGAAAGGGCCGTTCGTCATCCGGTCTGGGCTGATCCGGCAGGCCGGTCAGCTCGGGCCGGGTGGTGCGGACGTACGTCGCTCCCCCGGTCCGGCCAGCACGGCGGCCAACACGGCGGCGCCGGACCGCTCGACGTCGCGCGTGGCGGTGAGCAGGACCAGTCGCCCCCGACGCGCTTGTCGTGCCAGGGCGGCGACCGCCGACGCGGCAGGCTCCTCGGCAAGCTCGGCCGCGTACCGGCGGGCAAACTCATCGAAGCGCTCGGGGTCGTGCCTGTACCAACGCCGGAGCTGGGTGCTCGGGGCGACGTCCCGCGCCCACTCGTCGAGGTCGGCGGCCACCTTGGTGACACCTCGAGGCCACAGCCGGTCGACGAGGACCCGATGCTCGCCCGCCGACCGCCCCGGGTCCTCGTAGACGCGGACGACATCGACCTGCCCCACGCTCAGCCCTCCCCGGACGCCCAGCGCGCTTGGCGATCGATCACCCCGACCCACCTCCTGTAGCGTCGACAGCAGTCGATCCCGCTCGTGGACCGAGTGCTGACGGGGAGCGCATCGGGCCGCCCGCCGAGGACCCGTTCGGCTGGCCGGCGCCGAGGAAGGCAGTTTCGCCGCACCGGAGTTTCTCACTCCTGAGCTGGTCTTTCGTACTGGTGGGCCGGGGTGGATTCGAACCACCGTAGGCAGAACCGGCAGATTTACAGTCTGCTCCCTTTGGCCACTCGGGCACCGACCCTCGGGGGCGAAGGATACCCGGTCAGCCGGGGCTACTGTTTCCCCATGCCCACCTTCGACATCGTCTCCGAGGTCGACACCCAAGAGGTGCGCAACGCGGTCGACCAGGCCAACCGCGAAGCGGCGACCCGCTTCGACTTCAAGGGGACCGACTCGGTCATCGAGATGGGAGACGACGAGCTCGTGCTGCGCTCCTCCACCGAGGACCGCCTGCGTGCCCTCGTGCAGGTCCTCCACGAGAAGCTGGTCAAGCGAGGCGTCTCGCTCAAGGCGCTCGACGCCGGCAAGATCGAGGAGGCCTCGCGGGGCGCGGCCCGCCAGCGCATCGCCATCCGAGCCGGCATCTCCTCCGACCAGGCCAAGGCACTCAATAAGTTCGTGAAGGACCTGGGGATCAAAGGCGTCAGCTCGCAGACCCAGGGTGACCAGCTCCGGGTGACGGGCAAGAAGCGGGACGACCTCCAAGCGGTGATCCAGGCGTGCAAGGAGCACGACTTCGGCATCCCGCTCCAGTTCCAGAACTTCCGCGACTGAACGCGCCGGGCCCCGGTTCCCGACCTCTGCGGGCTCCCCCGGGCACCGCGTCCGCCGACGCGGGCCTCGCTAGCGCGAACGGGCGGCCCGGACCAGGGAGCCGGCCAGGACGGCGACCACCAACACCGGGAGGACCGCTGCAGCCACCGTGCGGGCAGCTCGATCGGTACAGACGACAGCGACCACGGCGATAGCAACGACAGCGCCGACGAAGAGCTCGGGCGTCTCGCCGACCAAGAAGTCCCACCAGAAGGCCCCGAAGGCGACCACCACCCGGACCACGGCCGGCCGCTGGCGCACCGCCGGTCCGCTCGAGCCGGGCGCGGTGCTCATCGCCCCTCCTCCTGCGGGTCGGCGGCACCAGCGACGGTGGCGAGGTTCGCGTGGGCACCGGCCTCCGCCGGCTCCTCGGAGCGGGCTCGCCGCAAGGCGGTCGTGGCCGCCCAGGCGACCGCGCCGTAGCAGACCACGAGCAGGGGGATCGACAGGTCGGACCCCGGCCAGCGGACACCGACCCCCTCGCCCGACCAGAACGTCCCGAAGGACACCAACATCAGCCCGACGCCCAGCTTCATGGCGTTCTCGGGGACGGACGAGAGCTGACGGGCGAGGGCGAGGCCCGACGCCGCCACCACGACGACGGCTGCTCCGGCGGCAAGGGCGGCGAGCCCGACGTCGTGGGACGTCGAGCCGAGCGTGAGGACGATGACCACCACCTCGAGACCTTCGAGGAAGACCCCCTTGAAGGCCACGACGAACCCGACCCGGTCGCGGGGCGCTCGCCCGCCGGAGGCGCGGAGCGCTTCGACCTCGCGATCGAAGATGGCGTCCTCGTCGTGCTTGGCCTTGAGCCCGGCCGCCCGGAGCAGCGCCTTGCGCAGCCACTGGAGACCAAAGACGAGGAGGAGGCCGCCGACCACCAAGCGCAGGTCCCCGAGCGGGACGTAACGCACCAGCGCGGGTCCGAGGGTGGCGACGAGCACCGCCAGGACGACGAGGGCGGCGGCGGCGCCCGACAAGGCGGCGCGGTAGCCACGGGTCACACCGACGGCAAGGACGATGGTGAGCGCTTCGACCATCTCCACGGCGCTAGCCAGGAAGACCGCCACCACCAGTACCACGCTGCTCGAGTGGACCGTCACCGTCGCCGTCATCGCCTCACCTCTTCCTCCGGTCCTCCGCCTGCCATCTCCTCGAACCCTCCGTGCGCCATCTCCTCCAGTGCTCCGTCAACCGTGTCGTCCGGGCAGCCCGGTGCCGTCGACGGCGGGGCGGCGGCGCGACCACCTGCAGCGTGCCATGCCCGATCGACGTCGTGTGGAGCACCGCATCGGGCGACCACCGAGCCGGAGGCCGACACGGCGACCAGCTGCCGAGAGGGGCGGTTCGACCCCGGGGCAAGCTGCCAGTCCGGTCCCCTGTGGACGGGTGGGATCGGCACGGAGATGCCTCGTCCAGCCAGCGTGACGGCAAGGAACGCCAGCACGAGGGCGTCGTAGGGCTGACAGGGAACAGGCGCGCCGGCAGCGAGCCGGAACCAGCGCGCCTCGGCGATCTCGGTGCCTGGGCACGGTCGCGGCACGACGCCCGCGAGGAGGGGCTCGGTCAACCAGTAGCGGACGCTCCGCCACCTGCCCCGGTCGAGGAAGTCGACACCGCCCAGCTCCACGTCGAGATGGCAGGCCAGGCCAGCCTCCTCGGACAACTCGCGCCGGGCCGTCGACCACGAGTCCTCGCCGGGATCGGACTTGCCCTTGGGGAGCTCCCACCGTCCTCTCTCCCGGTGGCGCACGAGCACGACCTCAACCGCTCCGGCCGTCTGCCGCCAGGCGACGGCGCCGGCCCCGTCGGGCCCGGGCGAGCGGACCTCGCGACGGGCACGTGCACCGAGGGGCGCCATGGGCCGGACCGACGCCGTCACGTACGTCGGGTCAAGGCGAGCAGACGGTCCTCGGGCTCCTCGCCGACGCCGTCCTGGTGCTCGACGGGCTCTCCGGCATGGGTACCGGCGGGAGCGGGAGCTCCGTCAGGAAAGGCAAAGCAACCAGCGGGGTCCACGCTGAGGGCGACGAGCGCTCCGCGCTCGATCCGGTTCGGGTGGAAGATTCCCGTCAACCGATGGCCGCCGGACAGCTCGACCACGTGGTCGTAGCCTCGGCCTCGGAAGGCCACGTCGCAGACGGTGGCCGGCACCGTGGCCGAAGAGCCCGTCGACGACTCCTCCCCCGACGCGATCGGTGGATCGGAGAGCCTCCACCGGTGCTCCTCGATGGTGGCGGCCGTCGAGCGGACCAGCACACGGACCCGTTGGCCTCCGCCGAGCGACGTGCCCGTCCCCGACCGGGCCGGCACGGCCAGTCCGTCCACTCGGATCGTGCACCCGCGATCCGACCCGACGCGGGCGACCACTCCGGGCAGCTCGCCGGCCAGCCCGGTGAACCTGGCGACGAAGGGGGTCGCCGGGTCGCGGTAGAGGTCCTCGGCGGTGCCCACCTGGACGAGGCGACCACGGTCGAGCACGCCGATGCGGTCGGCCAGGGCGAACGCCTCCGCCTGGTCGTGGGTGATGTAGAGCGCGGTGGCTCCGGTCTCGCGAGTGAGCGTGGCGATCTCGACGCGGAGCCGTTCGCGCAGGTCGGCGTCGAGGTTCGACAGTGGCTCGTCGAAGAGCAGGAGGCCGGGGCCGGCAACGAGGGCCCGGGCAAGCGCCACCCGCTGCTGCTCGCCACCGGACAGCTCGGTCGGGAACCGACGGGCGAACCCCTCCAGCCCCACCCGGGCGAGCATGGCCTCCGAGCGAGAGACGGCTTCGGCCCTGCCCAGCCGGAGGCGCCGGAGGGCGAAGCGGACGTTGTCGACAACCGAGAGGTGCGGCCAGAGGGCGTAGTCCTGGAAGACCATGGCGAGCCCGCGTTCCTCGGCCGGCACGTGGCAGCGAGGGCCGGCGACCGTGCGACCGTCGAAGGCGACCGTTCCGGCGCTGACCTGCTCGATGCCTGCGACGCAGCGCAAAAGAGTCGACTTGCCGCTGCCCGAGGGTCCGAGCAGCACGGTGAACGACCCCGCCTCGAGGTCGAGGTCGACGTCGGCGAGTGCGGTGGCCTTGCCGTACCGCTTGGTCAGGCCCTGCAGCTCGACGGCCGGTGCATGCTCCATGGTCACGGTGTCGCTCCTCTCTCGTCGCCTCCCCACCGGTTCAGAACACACGGGCCCCCACCTTCCGCCATCCTTTCGGGGCGAGCAGCCGGAAGCCGACCGTCACCACGACGATCATCGCCAGGTCGACGAGAAGGGCAACCACCGACAACGCCGTGCCTCGGAAGAGGTCCGACTTGTTGAGCACCTGGACGATGGCCACCGATACCGGCTTGATCCCCGGCGGGGCGAGCAGCTCCGAGGCGGGCAGCTCGAGGAAGGTGGTGGCAAAGGTGAGCAGCCAGGCCCACACCAGGCTCGGGGCAAGCAGTGGGAGGACGCCCTTGCGCCAGGCCGTAGCCGTCGTCGCCCCGTGCACCCGGGCAGCGGCCAGCAACGATCCCTGCACCTGGGTCATCGGCCCGACGAGGATCCGGCTGGTCGACGGCAGGGCCCCGGCCAGATAGGCCATGCCGAGCACCCAAAGGGTGCCGTAGAGGTGGATGCCGAGGGTCCCGACGATGGGGAGGTTGTAGGCGAAGATGTACCCGGCCGCCAGCACCAGGCCGGGTAGGGCCACGGCCGCCATCAGGGTGAGGTCCATCACCCTGCTCAGCGCGTCCAACCGGCCAGCCGCCAGACGCCTGGCCACCACGCCGGCGAGCACGAGGGTGGCGAACGCGTTGATCAGGGCCAGCTTGAACGACACGTCGAGCGGTCCGCCGAGCGCCGAGCTGGAGAGGATGCCCCGGTAGGCACCCACCGTGAGGCTGTGGAGGCCGAGGTGGTGGAACGGCTCGAGGAGGGACGACACCACGGCACCGAGCACGGGGACGCCGAGGGCGACGACGAAGAAGGCGCACACGCCGGCGACGGCGACCAGGTGCCGGAGCGGTGGAAGGCGGACCGGCGTGACGGGACGAGTCCGGCCGCCGAGGACGGCGTAGGAGCGGCGAGCGAGAAGGCGCCTCTGGAGCAGCAGGGCCACGGCCACCGAGGCCACCAGCATCCACCCGATGACGGCAGCCACCCCGAAGTCGGCCGGGTAGCTGGCGAGGGCCGTGTAGAGGGTGTACGTGGCGACCGGAAAGTGCGCGTTCGGGGCGATCACGACCGCGGTCCCGAAGTCGGCGATCGACTCGGCGAAGACGATGATGATGGCGGCGAAGAGGGCGGGTCGGAGCAAGGAGGCCATCGTCGTCATCCGGG
>JBMFXC010000015.1:22755-38654 GCA_049964655.1 Acidimicrobiales bacterium | reverse complement strand
GTGCCGCAGATCGAGGTCACCTTCGACATCGACGCCAACGGCATCGTCCACGTCTCCGCCAAGGACCGGGCCACCGGCAAAGAGCAGTCCATGACCATCACCGGTCAGTCGTCGTTGGCCAAGGACGACATCGAACGGATGGTCCGTGACGCCGAGGCCCATGCCGAGGACGATCGGCGCCGCAAGGAGGAGGCCGAGGTCCGCAACAACGCCGACACGCTCGTCTACCAGACCGAGAAGCTCCTCCGCGACCAGGGCGACAAGTTCGAGGGCGACGAGAAGGCCAAGGTCGAGACGTCGCTGGCCGACCTGAAGACGGCACTGTCGGGGTCGGACATCGAGGCCATCAAGACGGCCACCGAGGCGCTCCTCACCGCCAGCCAGTCCTTCAGCCAGCGCCTCTACGAGCAGGCGAGCCAGGCCGACCAGGCCGGCGCGGCGACCGGAGGCACGAGCGCGGAAGCCTCGGACGACGAGGTAGTCGACGCCGAGATCGTCGATGACAAGGAGTGATCGGCATGGACGACCGCACTGACGGACCGGCCGTCGACGGCGAGCGGATCGGTGAGGACGCGGAACGTCCCACGGACCGCGCCGACGCCGCCGGCTCTCCCGCTGGCGGAGCCGACACCCGGGGTCCCGACGCTGGGGCCGGTGTGGGGACCGACAGCGGAGCCGAGACCGGTGATGACGCGGACACAGCCCTGCTCGACGAGCCGGTCGATCCCGTGGCTGCGCTGACCGCCGAGCGCGACGAGTACCTCGACGCCCTGCGCCGGCTCCAGGCCGAGTTCGACAACTATCGCAAGCGTGTCGCCAAGCAGCAGGCCGAGGAGGCCGACCGCCGGGCCGCCCGGCTCGTCATCGAGCTCCTCCCCGTGCTCGACGCCCTCGACCTCGCTGCTTCCCACCTCGGCGAGCCCCTTTCCGACGACGGGCGCGCCCTGGTGGCGTCGGCCGCGTTGTTGAACGACGTGTTGCGCAAGGAGGGCCTCGAGCGGATCGACCCGGTGGGTGAGGAGTTCGATCCCACGGAGCACGAGGCAGTCGGGCACCTTCCTGCCGAGGATGCTCCCGGCGTCGGCGAGACGGAAGGCACCGCTGGTGACCCTGACGCCGAAGAGCCTGCCAGTGGGGCCACTAGTGGGGCCACCAGTGGGGCCACCAGTGGGGCCACCAGTGGGGCTGACGTGCCACCTGGCGCGACCGAGCCAGGCGCGACCGGCTCGGGCGGTGCGTCGGCAGTGGTCGCCCAGGTGATGCGAGCCGGCTACCGGTACCGGGGAACGGTGGTGCGCCCGGCCATGGTGCTGGTGCGCGGCTGAGGACGGGGGCACGCCGGTGGCACCGCAGCGCGAATGGTTCGAGAAGGACTACTACAAGGTCCTCGGCGTGCCCTCCAAGGCTACGGCCAAGGAGATCACCAGCGCGTACCGCAAACTGGCCAAGAAGCACCATCCGGACACCAACCCGGGGCACGAGGAGCAGTTCAAGGAGATCTCGGCCGCCTACGACGTCCTCGGCGACCCGGCGCGTCGCAAGGAGTACGACGAGGTGCGCGCCATGGGCCCGATGGCCGGAGCGGGCTTCCCCGGCGGCTTCAGCGGTCAGGGTGCCGGCACGACCTTCCGCGTCGAGAACCTCGGGGACCTCGGAGATCTCTTCGGCGGCCTCTTCGGCGGGAGGCGCCGGACCGCGACCCGCACTGCCCCGCAGCGAGGTGCCGACGTCGAGGCCGAGCTGCACCTCTCCTTCGAGGACGCCGTCAACGGGGTAACCACCGCCGTCAACCTGACCACCGATGCCCGGTGCCACACCTGCGGCGGGTCGGGCTCGGCCCCGGGCACGACCCCCGAGACCTGTCCCCGCTGCAAGGGCACCGGCTCGCTCCAAGACGACCAGGGTCTCTTCTCCCTGTCCCAGATCTGCCCGGAGTGCGGTGGGCGGGGCACCATCGTCACCTCGCCCTGCCCGACGTGCGGGGGAACCGGTATCGAGCACCGGAACCGCCAGGTGAAGGTGCGCATCCCACCGGGGGTTGAAGACGGCCAGCGCATCCGGGTGAAGGGCAAGGGCGCGGCCGGGCGAGGATCGGCCCCGAGCGGCGACCTCTACGTCGTCGTCCGTGTCGGTCGGCATCCCGTCTTCGGCCGCAAGGGTCGCAACCTCACCCTCACCGTCCCCGTCTCCTTCCCCGAGGCCGCCCTCGGTACCACGCTCACCGTGCCGACCCTGGGCGGAGGGCCGGTCACCCTCCGGGTGCCGGCGGGCACGCCGTCGGGGCGGACGTTCCGGGTGAAGGGCCGCGGGGTGCCCGGCGGGCCGCAGCGCGCTCCGGGCGACCTGCTGGTCACCGTCGACGTGGCGGTGCCTGGCGTGCTCACCGACGAGCAGCGGGCTGCCGTCGAGGCCCTGGCCGCCGTCACCCAGCCGCCGGCGCGGCCCACGGTGGAGGGCTGAGATGATGGCAGACCCTTCCAGCCGAGCTGTCTACGTCATCTCGGTCGCCGCCGAGCTGGCCGGTGTCCACCCCCAGACCCTGCGCGTCTACGAGCGCAAGGGGCTGCTCGACCCGACGCGTACCAGTGGAGGGAGCCGGCGCTTCTCCGAGCGCGACCTCGCTCGGCTGCGCCGCATCCAACAACTGACGGCCGCCGGGTTGAACCTCGAGGGCGTGCGTCGTGTCCTCGAGCTCGAAGCCGAGGTCGACCGGCTGCGCGCCGAGCTCGACGAGGCCCGAGCGGAGGCCCGAGCGGCGGTCGACCGCACCCACCGGCAGTACCGGAGGGACCTTGTTCCCCTCTCCCAGATGCTCGTCCCGTTCCGCCCCGGCGGACGGGCCGGCCGGGGCGGGGGGACGACGACAGGTGGACTGGGGGGACGAGGAGGTGGTGCGACATGACGACAAGCCCAGACCGGTGGACGCTCAAGACCCAAGAGGCGTTCGGTGCCGCGGTGGAACGCGCCCGTGGCGCCCACCACCCCGAGGTCACCCCCGACCACGTGCTCGCCGCCATCCTCGCCCAGGCCGACGGGGTGGCCGGCCCGGTGCTGGCCCGCCTGGGCAGTGACCCCGGCACGGTCCTGCGCCGGGTGGAGGGTGAGCTCGAACGGCTCCCGAGGGTCTACGGCGGAGCGGAGCCCCGTGTCGACCGGGCCCTGCGCGAGGTGCTCGAGACGGCGGACGCCACCCGTCAGGACATGGGTGACGACTACCTGTCGGTCGAGCACCTGCTGCTCGCCATGGCCGACCGGCTGGGGGTGGAGCGCGACGCCCTCCTCGGCGCCCTGCGTGACGTGCGGGGCAGCCACCGGGTCACCACACAGAACCCCGAGGAGACCTTCCAGGCCCTCGAGCGCTACGGGCGCGACCTCACCGCCCTGGCCCGTCAGGGGAAGATGGACCCGGTCATCGGCCGCGACGAGGAAGTGCGCCGGGTCATCCAGGTGCTCTCCCGCCGCACCAAAAACAACCCCGTGCTCATCGGCGAGCCCGGCGTGGGCAAGACGGCCATCGTGGAGGGCCTGGCCCAGCGGATCGTCGAGGGGGACGTGCCCGACGGGCTGAAGGGCAAGCGGGTGATCGCCCTCGACCTCGGCTCGATGGTGGCCGGCGCCAAGTACCGCGGTGAGTTCGAGGAGCGCCTGAAGGCGGTCCTGAAGGAGATCACCGATGCCGAAGGCGAGGTGATCACCTTCGTCGACGAGCTGCACACCATCGTGGGGGCGGGCGGGGGTGCCGAGGGGGCCATGGACGCCGGCAACATGATCAAGCCGCTGCTCGCCCGGGGCGAGCTGCGCCTGATCGGCGCCACCACCCTCGACGAGTACCGCCAGTACATCGAGAAGGACGCCGCCCTCGAGCGGCGCTTCCAGCAGGTCTACGTCCCACCGCCGTCGGTGGCCGACACCATTGCCATCCTGCGCGGTCTGAAGGAGCGGTACGAGGTCCACCACGGCGTGCGCATCCAGGACGCCGCCCTGGTTGCTGCCGCCGTGCTCTCGGACCGTTACGTCACCGGGCGGTTCCTGCCCGACAAGGCCATCGACCTCATGGACGAGGCGGCCAGCCGGCTGCGTATCGAGATCGACTCGATGCCCACCGAGCTCGACGTGGTCACCCGTCGGATGCGCCAGCTCGAGATCGAACGGGTGGCGCTGGCCAAGGAGACCGACGCCGCCTCCGCCGAGCGCCTCGCCCGTCTCGACGAGGAGCTGGCCAACCTGTCCGAGCAGGCTGCCGGCATGACCGCCCACTGGCAGGCCGAGAAGGAAGCCATCGCCGCCATCCAGTCGGCCAAGGGCGAGCTCGAGGCGCGCCGGGGCGAGGCCGAGCGCCTCGCCCGTGACGGACACCTTGCCGAGGCCTCCGAGATCACCTACGGCCAGGTCCCCCAGCTCGAGAAGCAGGTGGAGGAAGCCACCGAGGCCCTGGCCCGTCTGCAGGCCGAGCAGCGCTTCTTGAAGGAGGAAGTCGACGCCGAGGACGTCGCCGAGGTGGTCAGCCGCTGGACCGGGGTGCCGGTCAGCCGACTGCTGGAGGGCGAGGTGGCCAAGCTCGTCCGCATGGAGGACGCGCTCCACGCCCGGGTGGTCGGCCAAGACGAGGCAGTCTCGGCGGTGGCCAACGCCATCCGGCGCAGCCGGGCCGGGTTGTCGGACCCCAACCGTCCCATCGGCTCGTTCCTCTTCCTCGGCCCCACTGGTGTGGGCAAGACCGAGCTCGCCCGCGCCCTCGCCGAGTTCCTCTTCGACGACACCCGTGCCATGGTCCGCATCGACATGAGCGAGTACATGGAGCGCCACGCCGTCTCGCGGCTGGTCGGTGCCCCCCCCGGGTACGTGGGCTACGAGGAGGGCGGCCAGCTGACCGAGGCCGTCCGGCGGCGGCCGTACGCGGTGGTCCTGCTCGACGAGTTGGAGAAAGCCCACCCCGATGTGTTCAACGTGCTGCTCCAGGTGCTCGAGGACGGACGCCTGACCGACGGGCAGGGCCGCACGGTGGACTTCACCAACGTGGTGCTCATCATGACGTCCAACCTGCCCGGCGACCCCACAGCCTTCTTCAAGCCCGAGTTCGTCAACCGGATCGACGAGATCGTCCGCTTCCACCCCCTGAGCGAGGCCGACCTCGAGCGGATCGTCACCATCCAGCTCGACCGGCTCCGGAGCCGGCTGGCCGAGCGCCGGCTCTCCCTCGAGGTGACGCCGGCGGCCGAGGCCTGGCTGGCACACGCTGGCTACGATCCCGACTTCGGAGCGCGCCCACTCCGGCGGGTCATCCAGCGCCGGGTCGAGGACGCCCTCGCCCTCGCCCTCCTCGAGGGTCGCTACACCGACGGCGCCACGGTCACCGTCGACGAGGCCGACGGGGAGATCGTCCTGCGCTGACCCACCCCCCGGCCCGGTGCTTCGTGCCGGGATACACTGTCGTGTAATCCGCTTTCCGCAACGGAGGA
Source organism: Acidimicrobiales bacterium (assembly GCA_049964655.1). GTDB lineage: Bacteria > Actinomycetota > Acidimicrobiia > Acidimicrobiales > RAAP-2 > JAJZJT01. The sequence goes on along the minus strand of JBMFXC010000015.1, from coordinate 33,195 downwards.
TGTGCGCGTGCCCGCAACCGTGGTCGTCGGGACCCAGTGGGGTGACGAGGGGAAGGGCAAGCTGACCGACCTCCTCGCCCGGGAGATGCGGGCGGTGGTCCGCTACCAGGGCGGGCACAACGCCGGGCACACCTTGGTGGTGGGTGGGGAGACGTTCGCCCTCCAGCTCGTGCCGAGCGGCGTCCTCTACGACCACATCACCCCGGTGATCGGCAACGGCGTGGTCGTCGACCCGGTGGTCCTGCTCGAGGAGCTCGACACGCTGGCAGCCAAGGGCGTCGACGCCTCCCGCCTGCTGGTCAGCGGCAACGCCCACCTCATCATGCCGTACCACCACGAGCTCGACCGGTTGACCGAGCGGTACCTCGGCAAGAACAGCCTGGGCACTACCCGACGAGGGATCGGTCCCGCCTACGCCGACAAGGCGGCGAGGGTCGGCCTGCGGGTGCAGGACCTGCTCGACCCGAAGATCTTCCGTCAGAAGCTCGACGTGGTGCTGAAGGAGAAGAACGCGGTCCTGGCCAAGGTGTACAACCGTCTGCCGCTCGACGCCGACGTGATCACCGAGCTCTACCTGGGCGAGCTGGCGCCCCGTCTGGCCCCGATGGTCGGCGATGCCGTGGCGTTCGTCCACGACCTCCTGGCCAGCGGCGAGCACGTACTGCTCGAGGGGGCCCAGGCCACCTTCCTCGACCTCGACCACGGCACCTACCCCTTCGTCACGTCGTCGAACCCCGTGGCGGGGGGGGCGTGCACCGGGGCCGGCATCGGCCCTCGCGACATCGAGCGGGTGATCGGCATCGCCAAGGCCTACGTCACCCGGGTGGGGACGGGGCCCTTCCCGACCGAGCTCGACGGCGAGGTCGCCGACACCCTGGTCGAGCGGGGGCACGAGTTCGGCACCAACACCGGTCGCCGCCGCCGCCCCGGTTGGTTCGACGCCGTCATGGCCCGCCAGGCCGTCCGGCTCAACTCGCTGAGCGAGGTCGCCCTGACCAAGCTCGACGTGCTCGACACCTTCGACACTGTCAAGGTCTGCGTGGCCTACGAGGGCCCCGACGGCACCCGCTACGACCATCCTCCCTACCACCAGTCGGTCCTGCACCAGGTGACCCCGCTCTACGAGGAGCTCCCCGGGTGGGGGACCGACCTGAGCGGGGTCACCGACTGCGACGACCTCCCCGGCGCCGCCCGCGCCTATGTCGGGTTCCTGGCGGACCAGATCGGCGTGCCGGTGCGCCTGGTCGGGGTCGGTCCCGGTCGGGAGCAGTTCGTGACGTTTGCCGCATGAGCGTTCCCGACCGACCGGCGCCGGGCGGCCGGGTGTGCGTGGTCGGCTCGGGCGGCCGTGAGCACGCACTGGCCACCGTCCTCGGGCGCACGGTCGACGTGGTCGTCACGCCGGGCAACCCGGGCATGGTGGGAGAGACCCCCGAAGGCCACACCGTCACGGTCACCAGCCAGCCACCCGAGGAGCTCGACGCCGACCTCTTCGTCGTCGGGCCCGAGGCTCCCCTGGTCGACGGCCTCGCCGACCGCCTGCGAGCCGCCGGACGGCTGGTCTTCGGCCCGGGTGCCGACGGGGCCCGCCTCGAGGGGTCCAAGGCCTTCATGAAGGAGCTCCTGGCCGACGCCGGGGTGCCCACCGCCCGCTTCGGCGTGTTCACCGACGTCGCGGCGGCAACCGCCTTCCTGCGCACCCTGCCCGGTCCCTACGTGGTCAAGACCGACGGCCTGGCCGCCGGCAAAGGGGTGCTCGTCACCGCCTCCCTCGCCGAGGCGGTCGCCGACGTCGAGGCCAAGCTGTCCGGGGCAGCCTTCGGGACCGCCGGCCGAACCGTGGTCGTCGAGGAGGGCCTCGTCGGCGAGGAGTGCTCCCTGCTCGTCCTCTGCGACGGCACCCGGCTCGCCCCCTTGGCGCCCGCCCGCGACTTCAAGCGGTTGGGGCCTGGTGGCTCCGGGCCGAACACCGGAGGGATGGGTGCCTACTCCCCGCTGGCCGAGCTCGACGACGCTGCCGTCGACGACCTCGTGGAGCGAGCGGTCGCCCCGCTCCTCCCTGTCTTCGCCGCCCGGGGCATCGACTACCGGGGCGTGCTCTATGCCGGGCTGATGCTGACGGCCGAGGGGCCCAAGGTCCTCGAGTTCAACGTCCGCTTCGGTGACCCCGAGACCCAGGTCGTCCTTCCCCGTTTCGACGGCGACCTCGCCGGCTTGCTCGCCGAGGTGGCGGCCGGACGCCTCGCCACCCGTCCCCGCTTCTCTCCCGAGGCCGCCGTGTGCGTGGTGGCGGCCGCCCCGGGCTACCCCGACGTGCCCCACACGGGCGATCCGATCGACGGGCTGGATGCCGTCGACGACCCAGCCGTCACGGTCTTCCACGCCGGCACCCGGTTGGAAGGTGGCCACCTGGTGACCGCCGGCGGCCGGGTCCTGGGTGTCACCGCGCTGGCGCCGACTCTCGCCGAAGCACGGGTCCGGGCGTACCGGGCCGTCGGTCGCCTGTCGTGGCCGGGGATGGTCGTCCGCCCCGACATCGCCGAGCTGGCCGCGGCCACGGCCACGGCCGAACCGAACGCCCAGGTGCCCACCGCCGCCGACCCCCGAGAGGAGACCGTCGGGTGATCCCCCGCTACGCCCCCCCCGCCATGGCCGCGCTCTTCGACGACGAGGCCCGGCTGAGCACCTGGCTCGAGGTCGAGCTGTTGGCCACCGAGGGGTGGGCGGCCCTCGGGCAGGTCCCCGAAGCCGCCGCCAGGGCGTGCCGCGACCGGGCGCCGGTGGTGGACGCCGCCTTCGTCGCTGCCGTCGCCGAGCGCGAGCGGGTCACCGACCACGACGTGGCCGCCTTCGTCGACGTCGTGCAGGCGGCCATCGGGCAGCCCGAGGGCTCGTGGGTCCACTATGGACTGACCTCCTCCGACGTGGTCGACACCGCGCTGTGCGCCACCCTGACCCGGGCCGCCGACCTGCTGGTGGCTGCCGCCCAGCAGCTCGCCGCAGCGTGCGAGCGGCGAGCTCGTGAGCTCATCGACGTCCCGGTGGCCGGCCGCACCCACGGCATGCACGCCGAGCCCACCACCTACGGTGCCAAGTTCGCCCTGTGGGCCCTCCAGGTCCGACGTGACGTCGAGCGCCTGATCGCCGCCCGTTCCCGGGTGGCCGTGGGCAAGCTGTCGGGCGCAGTCGGGACCTACTCGAACATCGACCCCGCCGTCGAGGCCTACGTCTGCGCCGCCCTCGGGCTGACCCCCGTACCGGCCACCCAGGTCATCGCTCGGGACCGCCACGCCGAGTACCTCTTCGCCTGTGCGTCGGTGGGGTCGACTGTCGAGGCGATCGCCACCGAGGTCCGCCATCTGGCTCGCAGCGAGGTGGGCGAGGCCGAGGAGCCGTTCAAGCCCGGTCAGAAGGGCAGCTCGGCCATGCCTCACAAGCGCAACCCGATCCTGTCGGAACGCCTGTGCGGGCTGGCGCGGGTGCTGCGTGGCTACCTGTCCGCCGGCCTCGAGGACATCGCGCTGTGGCACGAGCGCGACATCTCGCACAGCTCGGTCGAGCGGGTCGTTCTGCCCGATGCTTCGCTGCTCGCCCTCTACGTGCTCGAGAAGGCGACCGGCCTGGTCGACGGACTGGTGGTCCACCCCGAGCGAGCGCTCGCCAACCTGACCGAGGGGAGCTTCGGGCTCCTCTTCAGCCAGTCGGTCCTCCTCGCCCTCGTTGCCGGTGGGCTCTCGCGTGACTCCGCCTACCGCATCGTCCAGCGCGACGCTCGCGCTGCCTGGGAACGCCGGGTGCCGTTGCGCACCGTGCTCGACGAGGACCCAGACGTCACGCTGTCGACCGACGACCTCGACGCAGCGTTCGACCTCTCTCGGATGCTGCGTCAGGTGCACCGGTTCACCGACGCGCTCGACGGCGGGTCGGACGGCGGGTCGGACGCAGAGCGCTCGCCGCGTGGGGAGGTGTGACGGTGGGTCGAGGACTTCCGCTGGTGCACTCGGGCAAGGTTCGCGAGCTCTACGACGCCGGCCACGGCCGACTGCTGTTGGTGGCCTCCGACCGCATCTCTGCCTTCGACGTGGTGATGGCCGAGCCGATCCCCGACAAGGGGAGGGTCCTCACCGCCATGACGTTCCACTGGCTCGACCAGCTCGCCGACGTCGCACCCAACCACCTCGTCTCGGTCGACCCGTCGGCCTTCCCCTTCGCGGCAGCCGACCTGCCCGGTGGTCTCGGCGCCCTGGCGGGAAGGGCCATGCTCGTCCGCCGAGCCGACATGCTGCCGCTCGAGTGCATCGTGCGGGGCTACCTGGCCGGCTCTGCAGCCAAGGAGTACGAGGCCTCAGGGACAGTCCACGGTGTTCGCCTGCCCGCCGGCCTTCGCCATGCCGACCGCCTCCCCCAGCCGCTCTTCACGCCGTCGACCAAGGAGACCTCCGGGCACGACCGGAACCTGACCCTTGCCGAGGCGGCGGACCTGGTGGGCGGCGAGGTGGTCGCCGAGGCGGCCCGCATCTGCCTCACCGCCTACGGGCGTGCTGCATCGGTCGCCGAGCGCCACGGCATCATCGTCGCCGACACCAAGTTCGAGCTCGGCATCCTCGACGGCCGCCTCGCCATCTGCGACGAGGTGCTCACCCCCGACTCGTCGCGTTTCTGGCCAGCCGACCGGTGGGAGCCGGGGACGACGCCCCCGTCGTTCGACAAGCAGCCGTTGCGCGACTGGCTCGAGGCCCAGCCGTGGGACAAGCAGCCGCCGCCGCCGCCGCTCCCACCCGACGTCGTGGCCGAGACGTCCCACCGTTATCGCGAGGCCTACGAGCGCGTCTGCGGACGATCGTTGGCAGACTGGGAGGGAAGATGAGCGACCCGTCGACGTTCACCGCGCTGGTGGAGGTGCAGCTGCGCCCGGGGATCGCCGACCCCGCCGGTGCCACCATCGAGCGCGCCCTGCCTGCCCTCGGCGTGCACACCGTGCGCGGGCTCCACGCCGGCAAGGCGTTCCGGTTCGAGGTCGAGGCCGACGACCACGCCAGCGCCGTGGCAGAAGCCGAGCTGGTGGCCGATCGGCTCCTGGCCAACCCCGTCTTGGAGGAGTGGACCGTGACGGTGACCGGGCCGGTAGACGAGGAACGGGCCCGATCGGCAGGCTCGATGAGCGGGAGCGACTGATGGCACCTCGCGTCGGGGTCGTCGTCTTCCCCGGCAGCAACTGCGAGCACGATGTCGTCCAGGTGGTTCGGTCCCTCGGTGCCGGGGCGGAGCTCGTCTGGCACCACCAGGGCTCGCTCGGCGGCGTCGACGCCGTCGTGCTGCCGGGAGGCTTCGCCCACGGCGACTACCTGCGCCCCGGAGCCATCGCCCGGTTTGCACCGGTGATGGAGGCGGTCGCCCGCTTTGCCGCCGAGGGCGGCCCGGTTGTCGGCATCTGCAACGGGTTCCAGGTCCTGACCGAGGCGGGGCTCCTCCCAGGCGCCCTGCAGAAGAACCGGGGCCTGCGCTTCGTGTGCGCGACGGTCGACGTCGAGGTGGCGACCGACCGCTCGGTGCTCACCGCCGGGGTCACCCCCGGCACGCGGCTCCGGCTGCCGGTCAACCACTTCGAGGGCAACTACACCTGCGACGCCCGCACGCTCGCCGAGCTACGCGACGAGGACCGGATCGTCCTGCGTTACGTGGACAATCCCAACGGTTCGGTCGACGACATCGCCGGTGTCTGCAACGCCGGACGCAACGTGGTCGGGCTCATGCCGCACCCCGAGCGGGCGTGCGACCCTCTTCTCGGCTCCGCTGACGGCAAGGTGCTCCTCGACGCCCTCCTCGGCGCCGACGTCGCCCACTGAGCAGGGGAGCGAGCTGGGCTCGGGCCCGCTGTCCGCTAGCGCCGGCTCCGGGCGATGTCGGCTTTTTGCAGCACACTGGCGCTCACACCCACGGCGCGCCAGGCCGAGTACGAGATCCCCTTGCGCTCTCCATAGGCCTTGGCGACACGTACGAACTCTTCTTCGAGCTCGCTGTGGTCCACGGTGTCGTCTGTCTGTTCGAGAGCGGCCTGAAGACGCTGGCGTTCTTCGATGAGGTGGAGACGCGACAACGGATCGGCGTCGAGGAGCTCGTCCTCGATGGCAGCGAGCCGCTTGACGATCGCGTCGGGGGAGCGCTTGCGTCCTCGTCGGGGCTTCGTCTGTTCGATCGCCTCGAGGTACTTGCGGACGATCCGTCCCTCCTCACGACCGGCGGCAAGCGCTGCCTTGTGAGCGTCGGACATCGTCGTCTTTTTACGAGGCTTCTTGGCGGCGGCAGTAGGCATGTGGTGATTGTCGCACCGACTGCTTAGTAGCGCAAGGCAGTCAGATGACAGCCGGTCTGCACCGTCAGACGGCTGGGCACATTGTGCGAAGTTCTGCGCATCAGTTCGGTCGAGCACGAGTGGATCGGTGCCGGTATTCATCGGTTTGACCGGCCCGACGACGGCTGCTTCGGTGACCCGTTGGTCACCGCCTGTCGGCTGGCGGTCCGTTTGGGGTGGGCCGGGCTGGTAGGTGGGCAGGTGGCCGGGCCGGTACGCGGGCAGGTGGGTCGGACCGGCGCTGTGGGTCGGACGACAGAGGACGCGGGACGGCAGATGGTGCCAATCGCGACCGGTGATCGTCGGCGTCAGTCGGTGCGTTGAGGGCGTCCATGAAGGCAATGGGGCTCGTCGCCGTCCGGCACGCGGCGGCAGGGTGAGCACGAGCGTGCACGAGCTTCGCTCCAGTCGGCGGCCTGTAGCATCGATGCCATGGCGCCCCCTGCTTCGCCTGATCCGAGTGACCCGGACCACGCGTCCCTGCGTGGTGGCGGAGCCGAGCCGGCAGGAGGCGCGAGCACGCCGTCGAACGGGGCCGCGGCGGGTGCTCTGGCAACCCGGGCGGGAGCGGTGGCCGCTCGGGCGCTCGCCGCGCTGCCGATGCACCGTGCTCTGGGTCTGACCGACGACGAGCTCGCCGAGGTCGAGCAGGTCCTCGGCCGCCAGCCCAACCACCTCGAGCTCGCCCTCTACGCCGTGATGTGGAGCGAGCACTGCTCGTACAAGTCGTCTCGGGTCCATCTGCGACGGCTTCCCACTGAGGGCGACCGCGTCCTCGTCGGCCCGGGTGAGAATGCCGGGGTCATCGATGCCGGCGACGGTATCGCCGTGGCCATCCGCATCGAGAGCCACAACCACCCCTCTGCCATCGAGCCGACCCAAGGTGCAGCCACCGGAGTCGGCGGCATCTTGCGCGACATCTTCACCATGGGGGCGCGGCCCGTGGCCGTCATGGACCCGCTGTTCTTCGGTGACCCCCAGGAGGCCCGCCAGCGCTGGCTGGTCGAAGGCGTCGTGGCCGGTATCTCCGGGTACGGCAACTCGGTCGGGGTCCCCACGGTGGGAGGGGAGCTGACCTTCGACCCCACCTATGCCGGGAACCCGCTCGTCAACGTGTTGTGCATGGGCGTGCTGCCCGTCGAACGGCTGGTGCTCGGGCGCGCTTCGGGCCCGGGCAACCTGGCCGTCCTGCTCGGCTCGACCACCGGGCGCGACGGCATCGGCGGGGTGTCGGTGCTGGCGTCGGCCGGCTTCGGCGGCGAGGACGAGGCGGCCGCAGCCAAACGCCCGAGCGTGCAGGTCGGTGACCCCTACGAAGAGAAGCGTCTCATCGAGGCCTGCCTGGAGCTCCTCGAAGCCAAGCTGGTCGTCGGCATCCAAGATCTCGGCGGTGCCGGCCTCGTCTGTGCGACGAGCGAGACCGCCGCCCGCGGTGGGGTGGGCATGGACGTCGACGTGACGGCGGTCCCCCGACGTGAACCGGGGATGGAGCCCTACGAGGTCATGACCTCGGAGAGCCAAGAGCGCATGCTGGCCATCGTCACTCCCGAGGACCTACCCCGTGTCGAGGAGGTGTGCCGGCGCTGGGAGGTGCGTGCTGCCGTCGTCGGGCGGGTCACCGAGCCAGACGCGTCGGGCGTCGGGCATCTCCGGGTACTGGACGGCTTCGGTGGCACCGTGCTCGCCGACGTACCGGCCCGGTCGCTCAGCGACGAGGCGCCCCTCTACCACCGCCCCCTGGCCCGGCCGGCGGACCTCGACGCCCGGTTGGCCGACGACCCCGGGGCGCTCCCGGCCCCGCGGTCGTGCACCGAGGACCTTCTCTCCCTGCTCGCCGACCCTTCGTGGGTGTACCGCCAGTACGACCACCAGCTCTTCCTCAACACCGTCGAAGGCCCTGGCGGAGATGCCGCAGTGCTCAAGTTGGCAGCCCCCGGGCTCCCGCCGAGCGAGCGGGGCCTGGCCCTCGCCACCGACTCCAACCCACGGTGGTGCGCCCTGGACCCCCGCTCGGGCACCGCCGCCGCCGTCGCCGAGGCCGCGCTCAACGTGGCGTGCGCCGGCGCCCGGCCGGCCGCCGTGGTCAACTGCTGCAACTTCGGGAACCCCGAGCACCCCGAGGTCATGTGGCAGCTCTCCGAGGCGATCGACGGCATGGCGGAGGCGTGCCGGGCGCTCGGGCTCCCGGTCGTGGGAGGGAACGTCAGCCTCTACAACGAGAGCGCCGGCGACGACATCGACCCCACCCCGGTCATCGGCGCCCTCGGGGTGGTCGACCGGCTCCGGGCCCGTCCCCCCGGCGTCACCCTGCGGGAGGGCTCCTCGGTCGTGCTGCTCGACGCCGGGCCCGAACCGGCCGCCGGTGCCCGGCCGTCGCTCGCCGGCTCGCGTTGGGCGGTCGAGCGCCGGGGGCACCGCAACGGGACCCCGCCCCGCCTCGACCTGGCCGCGCACGCCCGCCTCGTCTCGTTCGTCGCCGACCTGGTGGCCGAGCAGGTCGGTGGAGGAGGCGGCGGAGAGGTGCCGCTCCTCGACGGCGTCCACGACGTGTCCGGCGGTGGTCTCGGGGTGGCCCTGGCCGAGCTGGTCGTGCACTCGGGGATCGGCATCGTGGCCGGTGGGATCGGCGACCATCACGACCTCTTCGCCGAGACACCCTCTCGGGTGCTCGTCTGCACGCCCCGCCCGGCCGAGGTGGCCGAGCGCGCGTCTGCCGCCGGGGTGCGCTTCACCGTCCTCGGGACAGCCGGCGGCGACCGCCTCGTCCTCGGCGACGTGGTCGACGTGCCGGTCGTCGAGGCGCAGGAGGCGTGGCGTGGGACGCTGCCCGGCTTGCTCGACGAGTGGATGCCGACGCCCCCCTGAGCCCGGGTCCCGGCACGCCGGGGGCACCGACCTGCCCGTGTGGACGAGTGAGGGGCCCCGGAGTGCTCAGGCAGCCGGCCGCCGTCCGGCGAGGTCGTCGAGGACCTGCTCGGGGACTCGGAGGTCGCCGCGGCCGGTCCCCACAGCAAGACCCGGCTTGGAGGTCCCGTGGTAGTCGGAGCCGCCGGTGACGACGAGGCCGTGCCGGTGGGCCAGTTGGGTGAGTGCCTGGCGCTCCTCGGGCCGGTAGTTGCCGTAGAGGGCCTCGATGCCGACGAAGCCGGCCGCGGCCAGTTCGGCGACGGAGGCTTCGAGGGCAGGTGGCTCGAGCCCGAGGCTGAGCGGGTGGGCGAGCACGGCGACTCCCCCCGACGTCGCAGCCAGGCGCGCCACCTCGGGCCCTTCGAGCCGGGCCTTGGGGACGTAGCCAGGGGCGCCAGCTCCCAGGTAGCGGGCGAAGGCGTCGTCGATCGACTCCGCGATGCCCATGCGGACGAGCACGGCGGCGAAGTGGGGCCGTCCCACGCCTTCGGACCCTCCAGCCTGGGCGACGACGTCGTCGAAGGCGATCGGGACGCCCAGCTCGTGCAGGCGGCCGACCAGACGCTCATTGCGCGTCCTGCGGTCCTCTCGGAGGTGGACGAGCTCGGCGGCAAGCGGTCCGCCGTCGTCCTCGACGAAGTAGACGAGCACGTGCATGCCGCCCGAGCCAGGGCCTCGGCAGCTCAGCTCGCACCCGGGGACGAGGGTGAGCCCGAGCTCGTCGGCTCGTCGGCGGGCAGCGGGCAGCCCGCCCAGCGAGTCGTGGTCGGTGAGGGCGACCGCGCTGCAACCGGCCGCCGCGGCAAGCTCGGGGATCCGCTCGGGCGGGTCGCTCCCGTCGGAGACGTTCGAGTGGGTGTGGAGGTCGATCACCACGGCGAGGCTATCGGCGAGGAGCGGCCCGCGGTGGCTGGCGCAGGGGGGTTGGAGTGCCACTAGGCTCATGGCGCGGTTCGAAGGGGTCCCCGTGTCCGCCACACGGGGCCACGTCGGCCGCTCGCCACCGATGACACCTGCGAGGCCGATCCGGAGTGCCCAGCATCGCCAGCTCCACCGCCCAACGGCCACGTCCCCGGGTGCCGAGGTACCCGTCGACCCGAAGCGAACCCGCCGGACTGGCCAGTGCCGTTGGGCCAGCCGCCCAGTGCCTCGCTCGGCCAGCCGCCCAGTGCCTCGCTCGG
>JBMFXC010000015.1:15609-22655 GCA_049964655.1 Acidimicrobiales bacterium | reverse complement strand
GGCCAGCCGCCCAGTGCCTCGCTCGGCCAGCCGCCCAGTGCCTCGCTCGGGCAGCCGGACAGCCGGCCATTGGGGCAGCCAGCCGGGCCACCGACCCGACGGTGGGGCCGTCGGCGTCGGGGCGTACGGAGCGCCGCACCGAGGTGCGGCGGTCGTCCTGGTGACCAGCAACGGGGTACCGGTCGGGCGGGACGGGGTACCGGCGAGGGGGCAGGGGCGATGATGGAGGCCAAGGAGGCCTGTGGCGTCTTCGGCGTGTACGCCCCCGGTCGACCGATCGCCCATCTCACCTTCGACGGCCTCTTTGCCCTCCAGCACCGTGGCCAAGAGTCCGCCGGCATGGCGGTGAGCGACGGCGAGGCCATCACCGTCATGAAGGACATGGGCCTCGTCACCACGGTGTTCGACGAACGCAAGTTGTCCGGCCTGCGGGGCCATCTGGCCATCGGGCACACCCGCTACTCGACGGCGGGGTCGAGTGACTGGGTCAACGCCCAACCGGTGTTCCGGGGCGTGGGCCGGGCGGGCTTCGCGCTGGCCCACAACGGCAACCTGACCAACACTGCGGCGCTGGCCGCCGGGGTGGCCATGCTGCCCGGGATGGCCACCTCCGACAGCGACCTCGTGGCCGAGCTCCTCGAGCAGAGCTACGCCGCCGAGCCGACAGTCGACCCACCGGGCGTGGTGGTGGTCGCCGTCGACGACGGGCCGGGCCTGACGCTGCCGGCACCGGCTGCGCCCGGAGGGCGAGACGAGCTCGTCGATGCCCTGCGCACCGTCCTGCCCCGCCTCGAGGGCGCCTTCTCCTTCGTGCTCCTCGACACCGACCGGCTGGTCGGCGTGCGCGATCCGAACGGCTTCCGCCCGCTGTGCCTCGGCCGGCTGGACGCCACCGACGAGCTCCCCGAGGGGTGGGTGCTGGCCTCGGAGACCCCGGCCCTCGACGTCATCGGCGCGTCCTTCGTCCGCGAGCTCGAGCCGGGCGAGCTGATCGTCATCGACGCCGAGGGCGTGCGCTCCGAGCACCCGTTCTCGCCCGGACGCATCGATCCCCGCTTGTGCATCTTCGAGTTCGTCTACTTCGCCCGGCCCGACTCGATGCTGTATGGCAACGAAGTCCACGGAGCCCGCCGCCGGATGGGACGACTGCTCGCCACCCAGGCGCCCGTCGACGCCGACCTCGTCATGGGCGTGCCCGACTCGGGGGTGCCGGCAGCCGAGGGCTACGCCTTCGAGTCGGGCATCCCCTACGGCCAAGGGCTGGTCAAGAACCGCTACATCGGTCGGACGTTCATCGCGCCTACCCAGGCGGAGCGAGTCAGCGCCGTGCGGAGGAAGCTCAATCCGCTGCGCGAGAACATCGCCGGCAAGCGCCTGGTGGTGGTCGACGACTCGATCGTCCGGGGGACGACCACCCGGGCCATGGTGACCATGCTGCGCGAAGCCGGGGCGACCGAGGTGCACCTGCGGGTCTCGTCGCCGCCGTTTCGATGGCCATGCTTCTACGGCATCGACACCCCTGATCGCGACGAGCTGTTGGCCGCGGTCAAGACCCCCGCCGAGATCGCCACCTACCTCGGCGTCGACTCTCTCGACTACCTCACCCTCGAGCACCTGGTGACGGCCATCGACGCCCCCGGTGCGGGATTCTGCGCGGCCTGTCTGACCGGTGCCTACCCTGTCCCCGTCGACCGCCCGGAGCACCGTTCGGTGTCGGGAGCGCCTGCCGGGGCCTCCGCGTGACCGAGCCTTCAGGACAGCCCCTCACCTATGCCGGTTCGGGGGTCGACATCGACGCCGGCGAACGCGCCGTCGACCGCATCCGTCCCCTCGTCGCCGCCACCCGTCGGCCCGAGGTGGTCGGCGACCTCGGCGACTTCGGAGGGCTCTTTGCCCTGGATGTGGACCGTTACCGTCATCCCGTGCTCGTGGCCTCGACCGACGGCGTCGGCACGAAGGCGGTGGTGGCCCGCGAGGCCGGACGGTACGACACCATCGGGATCGACCTCGTCGCCATGTGCGTCGACGACCTCGTCTGCCAGGGAGCGGAGCCCCTCTTCCTCCTCGACTACGTGGCCACCGGGGTGGTCGAACCGGAGCGGATGGCCGAGCTCGTGGGCGGGGTCGCTGCCGGGTGCGCCCGCGTCGGTGCCACCCTCCTCGGCGGGGAGATGGCCGAGCACGCCGGCGTGCTGGACCGTGACGAGTTCGACCTGGTCGGGTTCGCGGTCGGCGTGGTCGAGCGCGACGGCGTCCTGGGCTCGGCCCGGGTGCGCCCAGGCGACGTACTGGTCGGCCTGCCGTCGCCCGGCCTGCGTTCGAACGGCTACACGCTCGCCCGCCGGGCCCTGCTCGGCGACGGCCGTTCCCTCGACCAACCGGCCTGGGACGGCGCCTCCACCACGCTCGCCGACGAGCTCCTCTTGCCGTCGGTCCTCTACGCACCGGCGGTGCTCGCCGCCGTGGCGGCTGTCGAGGTCCATGCCGTGGCCCACGTGACCGGCGGGGGGGTGCCCGGCAACCTCGCCCGGGTGGTCCCCGAGGGGCTGGTCGCCGTGGTCGAGCGGGGCACGTGGCCGGTACCGGAGATCTTCGGGGAGATCCGTCGGCGGGGCCCGGTGGCCGACGACGAGATGGTGCGGGTGTTCAACGTCGGGCTGGGCATGGTGGTGGTGGTGCCCCCTCCCTCGGTCGACGGCTGCATGGCCGCCCTTGCTGGCGCGGGCCACGAGCCGGTGGTGGTGGGCCGCGTCGACGAGGCCGGGGTTTCCCTTCGCCCGCCGGTCGAGCTGGTCGGACCGCCGCTGTGGGCGAACCCATGACGGAGCTGCCCGACGTCGCCTACCCGGCGCTGCGCGACCACCTGCTGGCCCACGCCGTGCGTCGGGGTGACTTCGTGCTCAAGTCGGGCCGGCGAAGCTCGTGGTTCATCGACGCCAAGCAGACGGTGTGCCGGCCCGAGGCCATGGTGCTGGTGGCCGACGCCGTGCTCTCGGTCGTCCCCGACGAGGCGACGGCGATCGGCGGGCTCACTATGGGAGCGGACCCGGTGGCTTTCGTCACGGCCGGCGTGGCTGCCGTGCGTGGTCGCCCGCTGCGGGCGTTCAGCGTGCGCAAGGAGACGAAGGACCACGGCGGCGGTGGGCGGGTTGCCGGTGCCCTCGACCCCGGCGACAAGGTGGTGGTGACCGAGGACACGGTCACCCGCGGCACCTCCCTGCTCGAGGCAGCCCGGGCCGTGCGAGACGCGGGCGCTGAGCCCGTACTGCTGGTCGCCGTGGTCGACCGCGGGGGTACGGCGGAGGCGATGGCCGCAGCCGAGGGCCTGGCCTTCCGGGCGTTGCTCGGCGCTCCGGACCTCGGGCTCCCCTACGAAGGGGGCTGAACCCTCGCAGCCGAGCAGGCGATCGCGGCTGCTCGACCGCGCTCTCCCTCGAGGTGCGCTCCTGCTGCTCGTGCCCCGTCACTCCTGCTGCTCCGGTTGCCGAGCGGCCGGCTGCCGAGCCCCGGTCACGAGCCCGCCCCGGCCCCGGCGGCAGCGAGGATCGAGACTGGACGCAACCCATGCACAACGTGGCGTCGATCGCCCGTCGCGCCTACAGGCACTGCCCCGGTGCGCCGATACCTCGGGCGGGAGCGCGTCGCGCGCGTGCCGGTGGGGACGGACGAGGACGGGCCGAGGTCCGAGGAGAGCAGGAACATGGATTGGGAACAGAGGCAGCCGTGAGCTCGGCGTTGATCCTGGCCCGTCAGCCGATCTTCGACCGCCGTCTCGAGGTGATCGGCTACGAGCTGCTCTTCCGGCCGCGCTCCTCTGAGCCGACCTGGCAGGACCCGGCCAACGGTGACCTGATGAGCGCCCAGCTCATGCTCAGTGCCGTCGACCTCGGTCCCGAGCGCCTCGTCGGGGACAAGCGGCTCTTCGTCAACGGCAGCCGGGGCGTCATCACCGGCGAGGTCCCCATCGTCTTCCCACCCGAACAGACCGTGGTCGAGCTTCTCGAGACGGTCGAGGTCGACGACGAGGTGCTCGCCGGGGTCCGGCGTCTCGTCAAGCAAGGCTTCGTCGTAGCGCTCGACGACTTTCGCTGGTTCGACGGCGCCGAAGCGCTCTTCGAGCTGGCTTCCATCGTCAAGCTCGACCTGCTCGAGCTCGGGGAGGGCGAGCTCGGGCCCCTCCTCGAGCACTCTCACGAGCTCGGCCTGACTGTCGTCGCCGAAAAAGTCGAGGAGTGGGAGAAGCTCCGGTGGTGCGAGGAGCTCGGCTTCGACTACTTCCAGGGGTACCTGCTCTCACGCCCCCAGATCGTCGAAGGCAAGAGCCTCGAGCCGGCCCGACTGAGCAGTATCCGCTTGGCCGCAGAGCTGTGGGACCCCGACGCCAACGTCCGGACCATCGAGCAGATCATCCGGACCGACCCGGCGCTCGGCTACCGCGTGCTGAAGGTGGCGAGCGTGGGGACCGCCCACGGGCTGCGCCGGACAGTCCGCTCCCTCACCGACGCGGTGGTGCTCGTCGGGTGGCGGCGCCTGCAGGCGTGGGTGACCGTGATGCTGTTCGCCGACCCGGGCCAGACTCCCGAGGAGACGATCTCGACCGTCCTCGTGCGGGCCCGCCTCTGCGAGCTGCTCGCTCGGCAGGTCGATCCGGTCCTCGGCGACGCCGCGTTCGCCACTGGCATGCTCTCCGGGCTCGACCTCCTGCTCGGTGTCCCCGGTGACGAGGTGCTCTCCGAGCTCCCGGTGGCCGCCGACGTGCGCGCTGCCATCCTGCGGTGGGAGGGACGGCTCGGGTCACTGCTCGCCGAGGCGACGTTCCTCCAGATGGGCGAGGCGTCCATGCGCCTCGACGACGACGTCGACGGGAACGACCCACTGGCCGACCCGTCGGTCCGTCAGAGCGCCTACCTCGAGGCGGTGGCGTGGGGAGATGCCATGGCCCGTTCCCTCCGGGCCGGCGACGAACACGAAGTCAAGCTCGGGTAGGCACGGCTCCCGTGCAGGCAGGATACGACTCGTCGTGACGGCGGGTTCAGTCGCGCCGGTAGTGGAAGCCACCATCGGGCCGAGCCCCCCCGGGGGCGGGGCGCGTGTCCTCGCCGGAGGTCAGGAGCTCCTCGGCCCCGGGGCGTTGCGGAAACGGAACGGCTCGCTCGGTCGGCCCGGCACGACGAACCAGCACTCGCCCGAGCTGTCCGAGTCGACGATGCCGAGGAACGCCTCGACCACGTCGGAGACCTCGAGGATGGGGAAGTGCTGCTCGGCGAGGACGGGGCGGAGCTCTCCGAGGATCGCCGTGTCGGCGAAGGACGGGCAGAGGGCGTTGACCCGGATACCCTGAGGGCCGTAGATGGCTCCGAGCGAGCGCACCAGCCCGACGACAGCGTGCTTGTTGGCCACGTAGACCGGGTCGAAAGCCGGGGCGACGATGCCGGCCATGGACGCGGTGGCGACGATCGAACCGCTGCCCTGGGCGAGCATGGCGGGGAGCACGGCGTGGACACCGAAGACCACGCCGTCGAGGTTCACGCCCATCGCCCGCCGATAGCTCGCCTCGTCGAAGTCGTCACCCAGCCCGCACCCGGTGGACACTCCGGCGTTCAGGTGGGCCAGGTCGATCCGGCCGTGCCGGTCGAGGGCGTGGGCGACCACCGCTTCGACCTGGCCGAGCTGTCGGACGTCGCAGCGCAGGAACGAACCGCCGACCTCGGCGGCGAGCGCGGTCCCGGCCTCTTCGTCCACGTCGGCAAGGACGACCGTCGCGCCGCGGCCGGCGAGTGCCCTCGCCACGCCGGCGCCGATGCCGTTGCTTGCCCCAGTGACCAGTGCGACTCGACCGTGCATCTGTGCTCCTGACATGTGACCAGCCTGCCAGGTATGAGACCGCCGCGGCGAACGCCAGAAGCCGCGTTCAAGAAGCGTGGTCGGGACCCTGGTGGCCCGCAGCCTGCGGGGCGTCGAGCTCGGCGTCGAGCTCGGCGTCGATCTCGGCGTCGATCTCGGCCGTCCGGACGTCCTCGTAGCGGACCCATCGCAGCACGATGGGGATCATGATCAAGAACATCAGGCTGTCGCCGCCCACCCACATGATCGCCCCGCCGGCGTGGAGGTCGGTCAGCAGCGAGGGCCCCCACGAGCGGTGGTGGGTGAGGTAGTAGGGGAAGATCTCGTGGGTGGTCGACGTGAGCGCAAGGCCGGTGAAGGTGTCCACCGGAACGGCAAGGGCGACATAGAGGAGCTGGAGCGGCGGAATGAGCGGATGGCGGGACGACTCGACGGCGACGACCGGTCGGAAGAACAGGTAGCCCATGACGAGGAACAGGACGTGCTCGAGGTCGTGGACGAGGTCGTACTCGAGGGTCCAGTTGTAGAACACCGTCAGGTGGGTCACGGGGATGAGGGCGAAGTACAGGACGAAGCTGCTGATCGGGTGACCGACGACCTCGGCGATCCGTGACCGCATCGCCTGCTCGGCGATGCGGTGTGCCCGGCCGTCGGTGGCCGTGACGAGGAGGTCGAGCGGGGCCCCGAGGGCGAAGAGCGGGCCGGCGATCATGATCAGCAGCAGGTGCTGGATCATGTGGTCGTAGAAGAGGACGTCGTCGTAGGCGCCCACGAACGACTCGATGGCGAACGCGGTGACCACGATGCCGGCGACGAAGGCCACCGTCCGGTGGGCCGGCCAATCGGCTCCGGGCTGACGGTGCAACCGCCGAGCCCCCCACAGGTAGGCGGCCAGGGCGACGACCATGAGGACGGTCGGCACTACCCCCACCTCGGTGATCCCCATATGGGACCAGTCGAGCGGGGGGAGGGTGGTCGCGACCGCGTGGCCGACCACGGCGGCCACGGCAACCGGGTCGGCGCTCACCGGCGGCTGACGGTCGCAGCGCCCATCTCAGCGTCACGGCGAGCCCGCACCATGGGGGCACGGTAGGCCGGCGCCGTTCCGGTCGTCCAGACACCCTGGTGGTGGCGCCGGGCTGGGTCTCGCCGGGCTGGGTCTCGCCGGGCTGGGTCTCGCCGGGCTGGGTCTCGCCGGGCTG
>JBMFXC010000015.1:0-15509 GCA_049964655.1 Acidimicrobiales bacterium | reverse complement strand
GCAGCGACACGGCAGCAGCGACACGGCAGCAGCAGAGGGAGGTCGGGGATGGACCTCGATGTGGCGCGGGACTTCCTGCGCCAGAACCACCACTCGGTGCTCGTCGCCCGGCGCCGCGACGGTTCGCCGCAGCCCTCGCCGGTCGTCCACGGCATCGACGACGCCGGGCACCTCGTGGTCTCGAGCCGCGAACCAGCCTACAAGGTGCGCAACCTGCGTCGGGACCCCCGGGTGACCGTGTGTGCCTTCGGTGACGGCTTCTTCGGACCGTGGGTCGTCGTCGACGGGCAGGCCACCATCGTCCCGCTCCCCGCGGCCATGGACCTCCTCGTCGCCCTCTACCGGCAGGTGGCCGGCGAGCATCCCGACTGGGACGAGTTCCGCTCGGCGATGGAGTCCGAGCAGCGGGTAGCGATCCGGGTCGCCATCGAACGGGCCGGCCCCGACGTCGCAGGATGAGGCTCGCCGGGGCTCGCCAGCACGGAGCGGACGAGCCCGGCGGGCCGACCGAGGGTGCACGAGCGGCAGCGCACCCCAACCTGGCGCTCGCCGTCGTAGTGGTCGGCGTGCTCATCACCGCCGTCGACACGACCATCGTCGTCCTCGCCCTGCCCGACATCCAACGATCGCTCCACGTTGGCCTGGCCTCGGTCATCTGGGTGATCATCGGCTACCTGCTGGTCATCACCCTGCTGTCGACACAGGTGGGTCGGCTGGGCGACCTCTTCGGGCGCCTCCGCATGTACGAGGCGGGCTTCGTCGTCTTCGTGGCGGGGTCGCTCGCCTGTGCACTGTCGTGGAACGAGCTGTCGCTCGTCGGCTTCCGGCTGCTGCAGGGCGTGGGCGGTGCCCTGATCGCTGCCAACTCCGGAGCGGTGATCGCCGACACGTTCCCACCCGAGCAGCGGGGGCGCGCCTATGGAATGAACTCCATCGGCTTCAACACCGGGGCGGTGCTCGGTGTCGTGCTCGGTGGCGTCATCGTGACCTTCGTGTCGTGGCGGTGGATCTTCGGCATCAACGTTCCCATCGGCCTCGCCGCCGCCGTGGGAGCCCGTCGCGTCCTCGTCGACTCGGGCCGTCGTCAGCAGCGCCGTCTCGACTGGTGGGGCATGGTCACCCTCGGGATCGGCCTCTTCGGGCTCCTGTGGGCGATGGTGAAGCTGACCTCCCAGTCGCTCGACCTGACCATCGCGGGCTGGCTGGTCGGGGGTGCCGTGGTGCTCGTCGTGTTCTGGGGTATCGAGCGGACGAACCCGGCCCCCATGCTCGACCTCGACTTGTTCCGGGTCCCGACCATGACGCCATCGCTCCTCGCCGCGCTCTTCCAGAGCCTGGCCAACTTCGCCGTCCTCTTCCTGCTGCTCATGTACCTCCAGGGCGTGCGCCACCTGAGCCCACTCCTCGCCTACGCGCAGCTCGGTCTCCGCACGCCGCTGTGGTTCGTGGTGGTCGCTTACGTGGTCGGTGCCGTGGGGTCCGGCTGCTTCTTCCCCTCGAACAACTCGGCGGTGATGAAGGCCGCGCCAGGAGAGCGCTTCGGAACCGCCTCGGGGCTCCTGCGGACGTTTGCCAACGTGGGCATGGTCTTCTCGTTCGCCCTGGCCATCCTCGTCGCCTCGGCGACGATCACCAAGCACGAGGCCTTCGCCATCTTCGTCGGCACCACGACACTGCGTCCGAGCGTGGCCGGCCCGTTCACCGACGGCATCCACGCTGCCTTCTACTCGTCGACGTCGCTGATGGTGGTGGCCGCCCTGCTGTCGGCCAGCCGGGCTCGGCCTCGTCGCCACCAGGTCGGGCCCCCGACCGGAGCGGGCCGCGGCGCTCCGGCGGGGCCGTGAGCGCGCCCGGTCCCAGTGGCGGGACAGGTCGTCGAGTGGCCGGCGCGCCTGGTCGGTCCCGCCGGGAGGCGACTAACCTCCTGACCAGGACACAAAGCCAGATCAGCAGGCCAGAGCAGCAGCTGGAGACCGGGCCAGCTGGAGACCGGGCCAGCTGGAGACCGGGCCAGCACGGCATGCCGTCGACCAGGAGGATGCCGGCGATCCTTCTCCGACCGGGACCTTCGGCCCTGGTCGAGGTGGGGCGACGGGGCGACACTGGCCAGTGGGTCGGTGTGCCTGCACCGGTTCGTGACGCCGACAAGGAGGACGAGGAGGGATGACCGCCGAGGGTTCCGGCGAGGCCGGCACCGCCGTCGCCGACGAGAGGGTGCGACCGGGATCGGTGGCATCCGACCGGAGGCGGGATGACCGCGTACCCGGACGCGCAGCGGCCGGAGGGTTGCCCGAGCGAGTGCGGGCGATCGTCGAGCTCGTTCCGGAGGCCCACCGGGGCTTGGTGGCGAAGCTCGTGCGGTACGCGTTGACCTCGGGCGTGGCCCTCGGGGTGAGCGAGGCCGTGCTCGTCGTCCTCTACGGTACGGGCGCCATGGGCGCGGCGACGGCCGCCCTGACCGCCAACCTGGTGGCGACGGTCCCCTCCTACCTGCTCAGCCGCTACTGGATCTGGGCACGGGCCGAGCGCAGGGGCGTCGGCCGCCAGGTCGTCCTCTACTGGACCACCTCGGCCGTCAGCATCGCCCTGCTCAGCCTGGCGACCGGGCTGGTGGCTCGGCTGGCACCGGCCGGGCACCCCTTCCACCTGCTGGTCGTGGCTGTGGCCTTCCCGCTGCTCAACGTCGTCTTCTGGGTGGCCAAGTTCGTGCTCTACCAGCGGGTGATCTTCCTCGAGCGCCGCCGGGGGGCGCCGAGCGCCGAGCTCGCCGACCCGTTGGTGGAACAGGTCGCCTGAGCTGCCCGGGCGGCTTTCCGCCGCCTGGCACCTTCGAGCGCCACGAGGCGCCCGCTCCCGTCGACGGCTGCCGTGCCGACGCTCCCGTCGACCTCGCGCGACTGGATCGCGCCGGCAACCGTCTGGCTGCCCACTGGGTGCCCAGAGTAGCCCCAGACGCAAGCGCCGAGCCCACCCGCAAGCGGCGTGCTACCGTGAGTTCGATGATAGAACTGACTCAGGTCAACGCCCCCGGCCCTGCCGTGACCCGAACGGCGGGTCGGTACCGGTGGTGAGGTACGCGGACGGACCGACCGCCGAGGTAGAGGTGGTGGTCGACGCTCCCGTCGAGCGGGTGTGGCAGCTCGTCTGCGACGTGAACCTCCCCAGCAGCTTCTCGGAGGAGCTCGTGAGCGCGCGATGGATCGACGCCGGTCCGGCTATCGGCGCACGGTTCGTGGGCCGCAACCAACATCCGGCGCTCGGCACGTGGGAGACGACCTCGTGGGTGACGCGCTATGAGCCGCTCCGAGTGTTCGGTTGGGCGGTCTCCGATCCGGAGCACCCGTCGGCGACCTGGTGGTTCACCCTCGACGACCTTGGTGGCCGCGTTCGCCTCCGGCAGGGCGGCCGGATGGGGCCGGCACCGTCGGGGCTGAGCATCGCCATCACGGCCAGGCCCGACAAGGAGGAGCGGATCGTGGCCCGTCGCCTCGAGGAGTGGACGCGGGGCATGCAGGCGACGGTCGCAGGCATCAAGTCGCTGGCGGAGGGACGGCCGTGATGCGTGTCGGCGTGCAGGCCACGGCCTCTGGTGCCGACGGCCTGCCGTTCGTGTCGGCGGCGGAGCGGCTGGGTGCCGATGCCGTGTGGGTGCCGGAGTTCTGGGCCGGCGACGCGTTCACGCCCCTCGCCTATTTGGCCGCAGCGACCTCGACCATCCGCCTGGCTACCGGCATCGTGCAGCTGGGGGCCCGCACGCCGGCGATGCTGGCCATGTCGGCGATGTCGATGCAGCTTCTCTCCTCCGGTCGGTTCGTGCTCGGGATCGGCGTGAGCGGTCCGCAGGTGATGGAGGGCTGGCACGGCGTCCGCAACGACCGCCCGGTGCGGCGGACTCGCGAGACCATCGAGATCCTCCGGATGGTCAGCGCTGGAGAGCGGCTCGCCTACCAAGGCGAGGTGTACACCCTTCCCCTGCCCGGAGGCGAGGGCAGGAGCATCCGCTCGCTGCTCCCGCCGACGCACCTGCCGATCTACGTCGCCGCGCTCGGACCGGCCAACCTGCGCCTCACCGGTGAGCTGGCAGACGGCTGGATCGGCAACTCCTTCTTCCCGGAGACGGCCGAGGTGTTCTTCGGCCCGATCCGCCAAGGGGCTGCCGCGGCCGGAAGAGACATCGCCGATCTCGACCTCACCGTCGCCGTCGGCGTCGAGTTCACCGACGACGTCGAAGAGGCCGGACGGCGTCACGCCGCGGGGTACGCGTTCACCTTCGGTGCCATGGGCTCGGGCACGACCAACTACTACAACGACGCGTTCGCCCGGCAGGGGTTCGAAGACGACGTCCGGGCGGTGCAAGAGCTCTGGCTGGCCGGCGACCAGGACGCCGCCCGGAGGCGCGTTCCCCTCGAGATCGGGCTGGGGACCAATCTGATCGGCACCGACGAGCTGGTCCGCCAGCGGCTGCGTCTCTACCGAGCTGCGGGGGTGACCTCGTTGCGGGCGCATTTCGCCGCCGCCGACCCCCGTCGCCAGCTCGACGACCTCGCCCATCTGCTCGACCTCGTGCGAGAGGTCGACGCCGAGGTCGACGCCGAGGTCGACGCGTGAGACGCACCGACACCTCGGAGTGGCCGTGCAACATCGCCC
Source organism: Acidimicrobiales bacterium (assembly GCA_049964655.1). Classification (GTDB taxonomy): domain Bacteria; phylum Actinomycetota; class Acidimicrobiia; order Acidimicrobiales; family RAAP-2; genus JAJZJT01. The sequence continues at coordinate 10,862 of JBMFXC010000015.1, read as the reverse complement.
GCAGTGCGAACGTCCTCGGTGACCACTGGAACCTCCTCCTGCTCCGCCAGGCCTGCCTCGGAGTCCGTCGCTACGACGACTTCCAGCGGACGCTCGGGATCAGTCGGAACATGCTGGCAGTCCGTCTCGACGGTCTGGTCGACGAGGGGATCCTCGAACGCGTCCCCTACCAGACGAGCCCCGTTCGGAACGAGTACCGCCTGACCGACAAAGGGCGCGATGCCTACACGGTGCTGGCGGCCATGGACGCATGGGGCAGACGGTGGCTGGCCGGCGCCGAGGGAACCCCGGTGCTCCTCCACCACCAGTCGTGCGGAAACGACATGCACGCCGTCGTCGTCTGCAGCGCCTGCGCCGAGCCCATCGACGTCCGCCAGGTGACCGCCCGGCCTGCTCCTGGTGTGCGACCTGGCGACGCCAGCGACCTGCGCTCTGGTCGGTGGGCGAACGAACCTGCAGCTCCCCCGAGGAGGTCGAACAGGACGGGGGCCACGGTGGAGGATGGGACTGGATGGCGCGCGGGAGGTTCGAGCCGACCCCCTCGCCGTCCGCCAGGGCCCGGGCGGTCAGGGCTGTGAGCGCGCTTGGGTGCTGTCCCCGACGACGACGCCGTCCCCGCTACCGGCACGGGTCGCAGAGGCGGGCCCCGACCCGTCCCCCGGGGCGTGCCCGTCGGCGACCGGCAGGTACACCTTGACGGTCGTCCCCGCGCCGACCCGGCTGTGGATCCGCACGTGGCCACCACTCTGCTTGGCGAGCCCGTAGACGATGGAGAGCCCGAGGCCGGTGCCGTGGTCCTTGGTGGTGAAGAACGGGTCGAAGGCGTGGTCGAGGGTGCGTTCGTCCATGCCGACCCCCGAGTCGGCTACCTCGAGGAGCACGTGCGGGCCGGTGCTCGCCCCCTCGAACATCGCCGCGGAGCGCTCGCCGACCTCGACGGCCTCGGTGCGCACGGTGAGGGTGCCTCCTGTGGGCATGGCATCTCGGGCGTTGGTGACCAGGTTGAGCACGACCTGCTCGACCTGGCTCCGGTCGACGACGAGGGCGGGCAGGTCGTCGACCAGGTCGACGACGAGCTCGACGTCGTCTCCGAGCAGGTGCTCGAGGAGGCGCAAGGTGTCGGCGACGAGGACGTTCAGGTCGGTGCGGGTGGGCCGGAGCTCCTGCTGGCGACCGATGGCGAGCAGCTTGCGGGTGAACCCGGCCGCCTGGTCGACGGCGGCGTCGATGCGCTCGACGGCCTGCAGCAGCTCGCCCTCGGGCAGACGGCGGGCCAACAGGGAGCTGTAGCCGCGGATGACGAGCAGCAGGTTGTTGAAGTCGTGGGCGATGCCGCCGGCCAGGGTGCCGATGGCCTCGAGCTTGTGGGTGTTGGAGAGCTGACGTTCGAGCTCGCGGCGCTCGGTGACGTCGGTCTGGACCCCGACGAAGTGACTGACCTCCCCGGCGCCGTCCCGCACCGGTGAGATGGTGACGTTGTTCCAGAACGGCGTTCCATCTTTGCGGTAGTTGACCAGCTCGACGGTGCAGTCGTCTTCGTCGGCGACGGCCCGCCGCAGCTCGGTCACCGCCTCGGGGTCGGTGTCCGGCCCCTGCAGGAACCGGCAGTTGTGCCCGATCACCTCGGCGCGGGGGTAGCCGACCATGCGCAGGAAGCTCGGGCTGGCGTAGACGATGGGGTTGTCGGTCGCCCGGGCGTCGGTGAGGACCACGCCCTGCGACAGCGCGTTGATCGCCCGGTCGCGCAGCCGCAGCTCGAGCTCGTCGCGGGTGCGCTGCTCCTCGCGAGCGAAGCGCTCGAGCGCGAACGACAGGCTGGGGGTCATCTCGGCCAAGGTGGCGACGATCTCGGGTGTGAAGGTGCCCTGCCTCGACGAGTACAAGGTGAGGGCGGCCACCACCCGGCCCCCCTGACGGACGGGGAAGGAGGCGCAGGCCTCGACGCCGACCCGGGCTGCCAGCTCGTGCCACGGCGCCGTGAGAGGGTTGCTCAAGAAGTCGTTGACCACGGCGTAGGTGCCGGTGCGCAGGGCCTGGCCCATGGGTCCCTGGGAGCGGGGATCGCCGTCGGCGAGGGCGACGGTCACCTCCACCACGTAGCCGTTGTCGATCCCCGCCGAGGCCACGCGGCGTACCTTGCTGCCGTCGGGGACCCCGATCCAGGCAAACTCGAAGCCGCCGGCACGCACGGCGATCTCGCACACCTCCGGAAAGAGGTCGTCCACCGAGCGCGAGCGGACGATGGCCCGGTTGGTGGCGGCCAGCATCTCGTAGAGGCGGCTTCGCAGGTGCAGCTCCTCCTCGGTACGTCGCTGGAGCGTGACGTCCGACGCGACGCACCCGATGCCGGCCACTTCGCCGGCCAGCCACAACGGGAAGTAGTTGACCGAGAACTCGCGTGTGGTGCCGTCGGGAGGGTGGACGACGACGTGACGGTCGACGACGGTCTCGCCGTTGAGCACCGAGCGCAGGGTGGTCTCGAGCAGGACCCACTGCTCGGGGACCACGTCGGCCACCGTCCGCCCGACGTGGTCGCCGGCCGGCAGCCCGTGGACCGCGGCGAGCGCTTCGTTGATCCGGAGGTACCGGAACTCACGGTCGAGGAACGCCATGCCGATCGGTGCGGCCCGTAAGACGTCGCCCAGGATGGCGACCTGGCGGGCAGCTTCGCCGTCGGGCCCGTCCGACGGCGTCGGGCCGGGCGGTGGTGCTGGTCGGTCCGACGGGCCGGGATCGGTCACGCCACCGAAGAAACGGGCGGCGTCGCCGTCGCTGCCCTCGGTCATGCCACTGGCCCCCGGTGTGTGCCCCGAAGCGTGCCCGCCATCTCCGGCCTCCCCGGACGAGCGTGCGTCGTCTTGTCCACCCATGATGGCACCTGGGGTGGCCGGATGCCCGTCCTCCGCGCTCCAACCCGGGTCCGCCCCAGGGGGAGGGCGCGTTGTCGGCGCGGGTGCCTCGGCTCGCGTGCGGCGGCGAGGACGCAGCAGGTAGACCGACGGCAGGTACGAGGACCGCGGACGAGGACGACCGTCCGGGGCGGGCGGAGGCAAGGAGGGCACGTGACCGAGGAGCACGCAGGCGGCAGGACGCTTCCCACCGTCGCCGTGGTCGGCGTCGGGGCCATCGGCGCCTTCTTTGCCGGCTACCTGCTCGCTGCCGGCCGGGCCGACGTCACGCTGTGCGTCCGGACCTCGTTCGACGAGCTGGTCGTCGAGTCCGAGCGGTGGGGCGAGACTGTCCGGTTCCACCCTCGGGTCCTCACTGACCCCGCCCAGGTGGCTGACGCGCTTGTCCCGCCGGTGCACTGGGTGCTGCTCGCCACCAAGGCCCACCAGACCGTGGGCGCAGCCGGGTGGCTCCGGGCCCTCACCGGGTCGGGGACGACGGTCGTGGTGCTCCAGAACGGCGTCGAGCAGGTCGAGCTGGTGCGCCCCTACGTCGCAGCCGGCGCCCGTCTCGTCCCCGGCATCGTCTACAGCGGGGTGGAGCCGCTGGGCCCCGGGCGCGTCGTGCACCGGACGAACGGGTTCGTCTACGTGCCAGCGCACGACCTCGACCAGGGCGTCACCCCCGAGGACGCCGAGCGGCTCGACGCCCTGTTCGCCTCGGACCGAGCCTTCGTTCGACCGGTCGCCGACCTCACGACGGCGCTGTGGAAGAAGTTGTGCGCCAACGTGGTGGCGAACGGCATCACTGCGCTGACCGAGCGCAGGATCGAGGTCTTACGCCGGGGTGATATCCGCCTCGTCGCCTCGGCGCTGGCCGAGGAGTGCCTCGCCGTCGGACGAGCCGAGGGTGCGTCGATCGACGCCTCCTTCGGCGAGGCCACCATCGACCGCATGGCAGCCATGCCCGACGGTGCGGGCTCGTCGATGCTCTTCGACCGGCTCGCCGGGCGCACGCTCGAACACGACGCCCTCTACGGAGCCGTCACCCGCGCCGGCCGCCGCCACGGCATCGCCACCCCGGTCACCGACGTAGTCGGCGCCCTGCTCGCCGCAGTGAGCGATCGGCCGGACGAGGTGGCCTGAACGACGGCGAGGCGCCGGCGGCGTGCTGACGCGTGCGGCGGCGCATGGGACGGCGGAACATGGGGCCGGCTCACACCGCCTGGCTCACCGAGCTCAGGTTGAAGTCGGGCACCCGGAGCGCCGGGGTGGCCAGGCGAGCTGCGTACTCGTTCCACTCGCGCGAGAAGGCGTGCTCGCACGCTCCGGCCTCGACGGCGCGGGCGAGCAGGTCGACCGGGCTCTCGTTGAACCGGAAGTTGTTGACCGCTCCGACCACCTCGCCGCGCTCGACCAGGTAGACGCCGTCACGGGTCAGTCCGGTGAGGAGGAGAGTGGCCGGATCGACCTCCCGCAGGTACCACAGGCAGGTGAGGAGCAGGCCTCGATCGGTCCGGGCCACGAGGTCCTCCACCGACGAGGTCGCGCCGGGCACCTCGAGCACGAGGTTGTCGACGGGCGGGGCGACCGGCACCCCCGAGCGAGCGGCCTGGGCCCGGTGGGTGCGCAGCCGGGCCAGACGGCCTTCGTCGATCCAGGTCGTCGGCCCGAGCGGCAGGCCGTTGTCGAAGACCGACACGTCGGCCCCCGACGCGGTAGCCACGGCGAACGGGGTGCACTCGAGGCCCGGCTCCGCCGGATCGCTGCGGAGGGTGACGGGCAGGTGGGCGAGGCGCTCGCCGACCCGGGTGCCGCCGCCCGGTGCCGAAAAGACGCTGTGCCCCTCGACGGCGTCGCGGAGCCCGAGGGCGTCGTGGAGGGGGACGACGAGGTCGGCGACGGCGTCAGGGGGCAGGATCACCTCGTAGCGCCCGACCGGCAGCGAGATCGAGCGCGCGCCGAGGGCCAACCGACGCCGGAGCTCGGCGTGCAGGTCGAAGAGCGACACCCCGGCGAGGTCGGGGCGTTCGCGTCCGGCCCAGGTGGCGTGCCCGCCGTCGGCCGTCCGGGCAGCCAGTTGGACCTTCCCCGTCGGCTGGACGTGACGTCGGCGCAACCCGGTGGAGGTGGCAACCGAGGTCGTCTCGAGACGGTGCTCGAGGAAGCCGGCGAGGACGTGCCCGGTCGCCCGCGCTTCGGCGAACGCCTCGGGCAGGTCGTCGACGACGGCGGCGAGCGCGCCGACTCCGGTGACCGGGGCCGGTCGGTCGAGGTCGTCTCGGTCGTCTCCCCGGACCAGGTCGGCGGCGTCCTCGGCGATCCGGGCGCCACGGGCGTCAGCTTCGGCGGCGCGCACGAGGGCGACCACGTCGGCGGCACCGCTGCCGGTCGCCGTCCCGACGGTCGCTCCGCCAGGAGCCGTACCGACGGCGACGACGGTGACCCGACGGTCGCTCCGGGTGCCGTTGGTGGTCGTCGTGTTGGCGGCGAAGCGGACCTCGACCTCGCTCACGTCGGTGACGACCACCACGCACCCGTCGAGGGTGGCGGCCGCCAGCGCGCGCTCGGCCACGGCCCCAGCTGGCTCGAGGGCCCCCGCCGTCACCGGCCCGCTTCCTTCCGGCTGTTCACCACCCGCACCTGACGGAAGCGGGCGGCGGGGCAGCCGTGGCTGACCGGGGCGACTTGGCCGGGCTGGCCTTTGCCGCAGTTGAGCGCCCCGCCGAGGACCCAGGTGCTCTTGCCCCCGAGCCCGTCGAGCGAGCCCCAGAAGTCGGTGGTGGTGGCCTGGTAGGCGGCGTCGCGCACCTGGCCGACCAGGCGGCCGTGCGCGATGCGGTAGAAGCGCTGCCCGGTGAACTGGAAGTTGTAGCGCTGCATGTCGATCGACCAGCTCTTGTCGCCGACCACGTAGAGACCCCGCTCGGTGCCCGACACGAGCTCCTCCACGCTCGGCCCGGTCCCCGGGGCGGGTTGGAGGGAGACGTTGGCCATCCGCTGGATGGGGACGTGGAGGGGGGAGTCGGCAAACGCGCACCCGTTCGAACGGCCGAAGCCGTGCGCGGCGGCCATGCGCCGATCGAGCTGGAAGCCCACCAGGGTCCCGTCGCGGACCAGGTCGAAGGAGCGGGCGGCGACCCCTTCGTGGTCGTAGGCAACCGTGGCCAGCCCGTAGGGCTCGGTGCGGTCACCGGTGACGTGCATGAGCGGCGAGCCGTAGCGGAGCGAGCCGAGCCGGTCGAGGGTGGCGAAGGAGGTGCCGGCGTAGGCGGCCTCGTAGCCGAGGGCCCGGTCGAGCTCCGTGGCATGGCCCACCGACTCGTGGATGGTGAGCCACAGGTTGGTGGGGTCGAGCACGAGGTCGTAGGTGCCGGGCTCGACCGAGGGGGCCCTCACCTTTTCGGCCAGGAGGTCGGGCAGGTTGGCCACCTCGGCCTCAAGCGCCGATCCCGGACCGTCGACGTGCTCCCAACCGCGCCCCGCCGGTGCCAGAACGGTGCGCATCGTCTCGAAGGTCCCCGAGGCGGCGTCGACGGCGACCGCCTCGACCACGGGGTGGACGCGCACCCGCCGCTGGGTGATCCGGTTGCCGGCGAGGTCGGCGAAGTGGGTGTCCTCGACGACGGCGACCACGTGGGCGACGGCGTGGGCCACCCCGGGTGCCCGGCACAGCTCCTCGGTCCAGCGAGCGAGCGTGGCCACCTTGTCGTCGAGGGGGACCGTGGTCGGGTCGACGTCGTGCGGGGCGACCCAGCAGACCTCTCCGTGGACGGGCTCGTCGGCCAGCTCGATGGCGTCCTCGGCACCGGCCGTGGCTCGGGCCAGGGCGACGGCCTCGTCGGCCAACCCTGCCGCCGCCGTCGCATCGGAGACGACCGTGCCGGCGAAGCCGAGGGAACCGGCATGGAGCACCCGCAGGCCGAGCCCGACCTCGGCGCTGTCGACGGTCGTCTCGAGTGCTCCGTCCCGCACCACCACGACCTGGGTCCGGAGCCGCCCGACGCGCAGCTCGGCAGCGGTCGCCCCGAGCGACCTGGCTCGCCCGAGGGCGGCATCTGCCAGGTCGTCGAGTGGCAGGTCGTCGAGTGGCAGGTCGTCGCCACCGGTAGCGTGCTCGGGCACCGGTGGGACGCTACCGGCTGCCGGCCGACGGCGTGGGCCCAGAAAGGTCCCCAGACGCGACACGGGGCCCTTCCGGGCCCCGTGCCACCTGGTAAGTCAAGTTGTCTTCGGTACCAATAGGACGCGTCTGCCAGCCGCAAAAAGAGGTGAGAGAGTGTCGTCGAAGCCGGCGATGTGCTGCCCAGCCGGACCTCCCGGCCGTCGTTCGATGTTCCTTTGGCTCTTCGTACGCGCAGTCCATGCCCGGCTCGTCGCGACCGCTCCGCTACGTGCGGGATTCCGCGGCGCCTACCGGCAACAGGGGTAACAGCACCAGGCTGTCGTTCACCCAGGCGGCGAACGCTCCATCAGGTCACGCACCATGCTCCGGACACCTCCTTGGTTGAGGATCCTTCGTTGGCTGCAGTACTGCCACCGCACTTCTATTGATAGCCACCGCTGGCGCGGATTTCAAGGTGTCTTGGTCCAAACGTGGCGTGCTCGGGATGCGAACCCACCGGCGGGCGAACCACTGGGTCGAGGAAGCCAGGGGCCGGGCGACGGGCGACGTGTCGAGCCCGGCAGGGTGTGGCACAATTGGCAGTCGAAGGCCGCGAGTGCCAACGGTGGGGCACCCCGGGGCGTTGCGCCGACCCTTCCCTCTCGCGGCCGACCGACGACGCAGCCGCGTACGTGCCGGCGCGTCAGTGACAGACCTGTACGTCACGTGTGAGAGGAGGAGGAACCATGCGCATCGCCATCGTCGCCCCACCGTGGGTGCCGGTACCACCGCCCGCCTATGGAGGCACCGAGGCGGTGCTCGACACCCTGGCCCGCGGCTTGGTCGACGCCGGTCACGAGGTCCTCCTCTTTGCCACCGGGGACAGCACCTGCCCCGTCGAGCGGGCCTGGGTCTACGACCAGGCGGTCGGCGTGGGCGTGGGAGGTGCGGCCGAGGAGCTGCACCAGGTCGTCGCCGCCTACGAGGTGGTCCGCGACGCCGACGTAGTCCACGACCACACCCTCACCGGACCGTTGTACGTCGAGCGGTTCCCCGAGCTGCCGGTGGTGACGACCAACCACGGGCCGTTCACCGGTGTCCTCGGCTCCCTCTACCGAGCCGTGAGCACCCGAGTGCCGGTGATCGCCATCTCGCACCACCACGCCTCGACGGCTACCGGCGTCGAGCTGGCCGGCGTCGTCCACCACGGGATCGACCTCAAAAGGGTGCCTGTCGGGGCCGGCTCGGGCGGCTACGCGCTCTTCCTCGGGCGGATGAGCCCCGACAAAGGGGTGGACACGGCGGTGCGGGTGGCCCGCAGGGCCGGCGTGCCGTTGCGCATCGCCGCCAAGTGCGCCGAGCCGGCCGAGCTCGCCTACTTCCACGAGCGGGTCGAGCCGCTCCTCGGTGGGGACATCGAGTACGTCGGAGAGGTGGGCGGCGCGGAGAAGCTCGCGCTCCTCGGTGAGGCGACCTGTCTGCTCAACCCCATTGCCTGGCCGGAGCCCTTCGGCATGGTGATGATCGAAGCCCTCGCCGCCGGCACGCCGGTGGTGACGACGCCGTGGGGCGCTGCCCCCGAGCTCGTGGCCGACGGCGCGACCGGCTTCGTGCGGGCTGACGAAGCCGGCCTGGTCGCCGCCCTTGGCGCCGTGGCCGACCTCGACCGGTCGGCGTGCCGAGCGATGGCCGAGGAGCGGTTCTCGGCCGAGCGGATGGTCGCCGACCACGTCGCCATCTACGAGGCCGTACGCGCGCAGCGGGTGGCATCGCGGGTGGCCCGCTCGCAGCGGATGTCGGCTGCCTTTACGCCGACGGGAGCCGGCTCGAGGCCGGTGCCGGTCACTCGCCTGACGGGGGTGGAGCCCGTCGAGGCCGACGAGCCGGCCCCGGTCGTCACGCTGGCTCGCGGAGCCTGAGCGGCCTTGCCCGCACGGACCGAGCCCGGGCTCGGTCTTCGGCGGCAGTGCATCGGCGTGGGGTCCGCCGCACGGCTTGTCGGACGGCAGCGTGCCGGCTCCCACCCGGCGCGGCAGAGAACCTGATGCTAGGAACGGGGCGTGCGGCGGAACCTGGCGGTACTCCTCGTCATGGCGTGGAGCGCGGTGGTGCTGGCGGCCTGTACGTCCTCCTCCCCGACGGCGGCCCGCCCGCCCGACTCGACCGCGCCGAACCGGGCTGTGCCCTCCAGCGACTCGACCGCGACGACTACGCCAGCCGCCCCCCCGTGCACGGCGCACCAGCTCCGTATCGTCAGAGCGGGTCGCCAGGGTGGGGGTTCCAGACGGTGGCCGTCGGGGTGCAGATCGAGAACACCGCTTCGTCGGCGTGCGTGCTCGATCGAGCCCCGTACGCGCTCTCGCTCGTCGAAACCGGCGGGAGCGGAGCGGCGCTCGCCGTCGCCTACCTACCCGGAGCCGCCGGGGCTGTCCAGACGCTCGCTCCTGGCGCCGTGGTCGGAGCCGACCTGAACTGGGCCAACTGGTGCCAGGGCGACCCGGGTCCGCTGGCCATCCGCTTCACCCTGAGGCCCGGTGGTAGCGCGGCCGAGAGCCTGATGAACGGGCCATCGGGCGTCGGCTACGTGCCCGGGTGCAGCGACCCGCGGCGACCTTCCACCATCACGTTCCTCGATTGGTTCACCGAGCCGCCGGGCTGACGTCACACGAGCTGTCCAGCTGACGGCAGAGGGGGTGACCGCAGGCCGACCGGCCGACTGGCCGACGGAGGTCGTGTCCAGCGTGCTCCAGCGACGACGGCTCTGGGCCGTCGGGCTCAGCCGGCGGCGGGCAGGCCGCCGGCGACGAGGCTCGCGGCGACCGACTCGGGGTTCGCGCAGCCGACCACCCACTCGTCCTGGTCCGCACCGGTGAGGGTGAGGCGCACGCCGCGAGGCGTGTCGTGGTGGACGGCAGCGAACACGGTACGGGTCGTGCCGTGCATGGTGCCGACCTCGACCACACCGAAGAGGCGGGTGCCCACCTTGACGCTCGCGAAGTCAGCGGCTCGATGGGCGTCGTCGAGCACCTCCACCCCGGCCACCGCCGAGCGGGGCACCCGCAGGTCCCCGTGGACACCCTCGACCTTCTCCAACCGGCTGAGGTGCAGGACGACGTCGTCGCCTTCGAGGGACACTTCGGCCATCACGTCCTCCTCGTCCCACCGCCCTCGGCCCAGGGGCTCGTCGCCCGGGGCCTTGGCGGCGCGGCACGAACAGTATCAACAATGAGAACAGTTGGTACACTCGGCCGGTGGCCAACGCCGACCTGCTCCTCCATCCGGTTCGGCTACGGATCGTCCAAGCGTTCCTCGGCGACCGGCGGCTGACCACGGGGGAGCTCGCCGCCGAGCTCGCCGACGTGCCAGCCGGCAGCCTGTACCGCCACGTCGGCCGGCTGGCCCGGACGGGGGTGCTCCGGGTGGTGTCCGAGCGGCGGGTCCGGGGCGCCAGTGAGCGCACCTACGCCCTGAACGTCGCCGCTGCCCAGGTCGGCCCGACCGAGGCGGCCGCCCTCGGTCCCGAGGACCACTCCCGAGCGTTCCTCGCCTTCGCCGCCTCGCTGCTCGCCGCCTTCGACCGGTACCGGGAGGGCACCGCCGCCCCCGATCTTGCCCGCGACGGCGTCGGCTACCGCATGGCCGGGCTGTGGCTGACCGACGAGGAGCTCGGCGAGCTGGTGCACGACGTCGCGGCCGTCGTCGCCTCGCGGCGGGGGTACCGACCCGGGCCGGGGCGACGCCACCGCCTGGTGGCCGGCGCGCTGCTGCCGTTGCAGCCGAGTGAGCGATAGCGAGCACTCACGCTGCACCCCTTCTCGGGGGTTCCTCTCCTGTTCCCAGGTTCAGTTCTGGCCTCACCGGGGACGGCT
>JBMFXC010000014.1:26988-39369 GCA_049964655.1 Acidimicrobiales bacterium | reverse complement strand
CCGGCCTGACCCAGCCGACCGACCTGACCCAGCCGACCGACCTGACCCAGCCGACCGACCGGGCACCCGTGACCGGGGTCGGAGGGGTGGCCCGATGAGCTACGTCGACGCCGGCTACGCCATCGTCCTCTCGGCGCTTGCTCTCTACGGCGTCCAGCTGGTCTGGCGCCGTCGCCGGCTCGCCCGCGTGGTGGAGCGACTCCGGGCCGAAGGCGGTCGTCGTGGTCCGGGCGGCGTCGAGCAGTAGGTGTCGTGACGGCCACCCTCGTCCCACCGGCTCCCGACGGAGCCACGACAGCCTCGACCAAGCGGTCGGGCTTCCGGCTCCGGTACGTCGTGGTCGCCCTGGTGCTGCTCGGAGCACTCGGCTTCTTGGTGGCCAAGGGGCTGAGCTCGGCGCTCAACTTCTACCTTCCGGTCAACCAGGCCCTCCACCAGCGAGCCAGCCTCGACGGGCACACCTTCAACCTCGAAGGCTTGGTCGAGCCCGGGACCATCCACGCCACGCCGAACGGGGTCGACTTCACGTTGACGGCCGGCGGTGACCGGGTCGCCGTGCACAACACCGGCAGCCCACCGCAGCTGTTCCAGCCGGACATCCCCGTCATCGCCGTGGGGCATTTCGCCGGCGCAGGGTTCGCGTCCAACCAGATCCTGGTCAAGCACACGTCGTCGTACATCGCCGCCCATCCGAACCGGGTCACCGCGCCCAACGGGACCAAGCGGTGAACGGCGCCCTCGGCCACACCGGCATCCTCCTCGCCTTCGTCGCCGCCACAGTCGGCACCGTCGTGCTGGCCGTGGGCCTGGCGACCAAGCGCCCCGGCGTGCTGCGCAGCGGGCGGTACTACGCGGTCGTGCTGCTGGCCGGCGCCGTCCTCGCCACGGTGGCCATGGAGCGGGCGCTGCTCACCCACGACTTCTCGCTGGCGTACGTCGCCGCCAACAACAGCCGTACCACCCCGTTGCTCTACGACATCACCGGGATGTGGTCGGCCCTCGCCGGGTCCATCCTGCTGTGGGGGCTGATCCTGGCCGGCTACGCCGTTGCCATGGTGGTCCGCTTCCGTCGGCGGGCCGACGACGCCCTAGTGGCCTGGGCGACCCTCGTGGTCCTCGTGGTGGCCGCCTTCTTCTTCGCCCTCATGCTCGGCCCGGCTGACCCCTTCACCCACACGGTGGGGGCGATCCCCGCCAACGGCAACGGGCCCAACGTCCTGCTGCAGGACAACCCGCTGGTGGCGTTCCACCCGCCCATGCTCTACCTGGGCTTCGTCGGCTTCACCCTTCCCTTCGCCTTCGGGATCGCCGCGCTCGCCACCGGTCGCCTCGACGACGACTGGCAGCGCGAGACCCGCCGGTGGACGCTGTTCGCCTGGACGTTCCTCACCATCGGGATCGTGCTCGGAGCCTGGTGGTCCTACCAGGTCCTCGGATGGGGCGGGTTCTGGGGCTGGGACCCGGTCGAGAACGCCGCGCTCCTGCCGTGGCTGGTGGGCACCGCGTACCTGCACTCGGTGATGGTCCAGGAGCGCCGGGGCCTGCTGCGCATCTGGAACCTGTCGCTCGTCATCGCCACCTTCTGCCTCACCATCCTCGGCACCTTCCTCACCCGATCGGGGGTGATCGAGTCGGTCCACGCCTTCTCCGACTCGTCGATCGGCCCCGTGCTGATCGGGTTCTTCGGCGTGGTCGTCTTCGTCGGGGTGGGCATGATCGCCTGGCGCGGCGACCGACTGCGGGCGGCCGGAGGCATCGACGGCCCGATCAGCCGTGAGGGGGCGTTCCTCGCCAACAACTTGCTGTTCGTCGCCTTCGCCTTCGTCGTGTTGCTCGGGACGGTCTTCCCGCTCTTCTACCAGGTGTTCAACCCGACCCCCATCACGGTGGGGGCTCCCTACTTCAACCGCTTGGTCATCCCTATCGCCCTGACGCTCCTGTTCCTGATGGCGGTGGCACCGGCGTTGCCGTGGCGAAAGACGACGCTCGAGGTCATGCGCGGTCGCCTGGCCGTGCCGGCCGCCATCGGGGTGGCCGTCGTCGTGGCCTGCGTGGCCGGAGGCGTCCACGGCCTCGAGCCGCTCCTCGCCTTTGGGCTGGGCGCCTTCGCCGCCGCCTCGGCAGGCAGGAGCCTGGTCCTCGCCGTCCGGGCTGCCATCCGGACGTCGGTGGCGGCCGGCCACCGGCCGGCCCGTGCGGCACTGGCCGGATGGCGTGGGCTCACCGGACGGGCCAACGGCGGGATGATCGTCCACGTGGGTGTGGTCCTCGTCGCCGTCGGGATCACGGCAGCGACCGCCTTCGGCCAGCGGGGGGAGGTCCGCCTCTCGCCCGGCCAGACCGCCCGGTTCGACGGTCACGTCATCGAGTTCGTGCGGCCGGCGACGGTGCGCACGCCTGCCCGCTCGGCGCTCGAAGGGGTGCTCCGGGTGGACGGGACCGGCCACTTCGCCCCGGCGATCAGCTCGTTCGGCCCCAACACCGAGGACGTGGGGACACCGGCGATCGACTCGGGCCTTCGTGACGACGTGTACCTGACCATCGACTCGGTGCCCAACCACGGCGACCGGTGGACCTTCGGGGTCGTCGTCCAGCCGCTCGTGGTCTGGCTGTGGATCGGTGGTGCGCTCCTCGCCATCGGTTCGGTGCTCTCCGCCATCCCCGGCCGGCGCCGACGCCGACCCACCGCGCCCGTCTCGGAGCACGTGGCCGACGTGACTTCCCCCGCCCGGGCCGGTCGCTCCTTCCGGAGGAGAGGGGCCGAACGGGACGCTCCGACCGATGGGGGTGACCACCCGGTCCCCGTCGGCGCCGGGACGGGCACGGGCTCCGGAGCCGACCTGCCGTGAGCACGACCGGTACCCCGGCACGGACCGAGGCCGGTCCCGTCTCCGCCCCCGTCATGCCGCCCGTGAGGAGCCATCGGGCGCGGTGGGCGGCGCTCGTCGTCCTGGTGGTCGTGGCCGGACTGGTGGCCGTGCTGGCCACGCGCCCGTCGGCCCAGGTCGCCTCGGTGGACAGCCCGCTGGTGGGGAACCAGGCGCCGGTCATCTCGGGGACGACGGTCGACGGCGGCCACTTCGCCCTCCCGGCCGCGCCGGGCCGGTACGTGGTGCTCAACTTCTTCGCCAGTTGGTGCGTCCCCTGCCAGCAGGAGGGGCCGGCCTTCGTCGCCTTCGCCTTCCAGCACCGCAACGGCAGTGCCCAGATGGTGAGCGTGCGCTTCAACGACACCGTGAGCGCGGTGCGCTCCTACCAGGCCACGCTCGGAGCCACCTGGCCGACCCTCGTCGACCGCAGTGGCCGGCTCGCCCTCGACTACGGCGTGAAGGGCCAGCCCACCACGTTCGTCATCGCCCCGGACGGTCGGGTGGTCGCCTACATCGTGGCCCCGGTGACGGCGGCCCAGCTCGACCAGGTGATCGCCAGAGCCGAGGCGGCCCACGCATGAGCGAGACCGACGGCGGTGCCGGAGCCGAGGTGATCCCACCGTCCGCTCCGGAAGCGTCGAACGTCGGCGCCCCCGCTCGGCGACCACCCCGGCAGGTCCCCTGGGTGCGGCGCCTTCCCTGGTGGACCCTGCTGGCCGTCGTGCTGGCGGCCGCGCTGGTGGTCGGCAGCGGCGTGCTGTCGTCGGCACCGCCGACACCCGCCCAGCGGGCCTTCGCCATCGAGTCGTCGCTTCGCTGCCCGAGCTGCGAGGACCTGTCGGTGGCCGACTCGTCGGCGCCCACGGCCGTCACCGTGCGGGCGACTGTCCGACATCTGGTGGCAGAAGGTCGTACCAGCGCCCAGATCGAGTCGTACTTGGCCTCGCGCTACGGCTCCTCGATCGTGCTCGTCCCTCCGGCGTCGGGCTGGTCGCTGCTGGTGTGGGTGCTCCCGACCGCCGGTGGTGCGCTGGCTCTCGCCGTGCTCGCCGCCGTGCTCGTCCGACGGCGCCGGACCTCCGAGCACCGGCCCGGTCCCGAGGAAGCCCGACGGTGGGCGGAATCGGTGGCGAGGACGGGCGGACGGGCGGCCCTCGAGGAACAGCGAGTCTTTCTGGCGCGTTCGTTGGCCGACGCCGAGGCCGAGCACCGGGCGGGTGACCTGTCGGACACCGACCACTCCGTCCTGGTCGAGCGCGACACGGCTCGCCTCGATGCGGTCTGCGCCTGCCTCGACGCGCTGGCGTCGGGTGGCCCGGTGACGAACACCCTGCTGGTCGGTCCCGAGGTGGTCGATGCGGCCTCGGACGGCGTGGCCTCGGTTGCCTCGGGAACCGATGGCGAAGGGACCAGCCGCTCGGCCGTGGCGAGCCCGCTCCCAGCGGGCCGACGCCGGGTGGCACGCCGGCGCTCGTGGCGACAACGGGTCCTGCTCGGCGGTGCCGTGACGGCGTTCGCCGCCGCCGCCGCATTGGGCGTGTCGATCGTGGCCACCCGGCGGCTCCCCGGCCAGACGGTCTCGGGGTCGATCTCCCTCAGTCGACGCCAGCAGGTGGTGGAGCAGCTCGACCAGGCGGCGTCCGAGGAGAACTCCGGGCACGACGCCCTGGCCATCCGGCTCTACCAGGACGTCCTTGCCGCCGACCCCGGCAACGAGGTCGCCCTGGCCCAGCTGGGGTGGCTCGAGTACGAGACGGGCGTCGCCGGAGGAGACCCGTCCCTTGCCGCGTCGGGGACGGCCAAGCTGGAGCGGGCGGTCATCCTGGCGCCGTCCGACTACGCCGCGCATCTCTACCTGGGCACGGTGCTGGCGAGCCGCCAGGGTGGAGCGACGGCTGCCGTCGTCCAGTTCGACGACTTCTTGGCCGACCACCCGCCGACCTCCCTGGTCGCCCAGGCGGCGCCCGTCCTGCGGCGCGCCTACGCAGCCGCCGGTGTGCCGCTGCCACCGTTGCCGGTTGGCGGCTGACGCCCCCTGGGGCGGCCGGCTGTCCTGCCTGCCTCCGCGACGCCCCGCAGCCCCCTCGGGCCGGCTGTCCTACCGCCGCAGGCGCCGAAGGCCGGCGACGACGTCGGGGAAGGCCGCGAGGCAGGCGTCGACGTCGGCGTCGGTGGACGACCAGCCGACCGACAGCCGGAGCGACCGCTCCCCGTCGACTCCCATGGCGGCGAGGACCGGAGAGGGCTCGAGCGACTCCGAGGAGCAGGAGGAGCCGGAGTGGGCGGCGATGCCGCGCTGGTCGAGCCCGAGCAGCACCGGCTCGCCCTCCACCCCGTCGACGCCCACGGTCACCAGATGGGGGAGGTGCTCGGTGGGGTGCCCGTAACGAGTGACCCCCTCGACGGCGCACAGGCCGGCAGCAAGACGCCTGGTGAGGGCCAGGGCGCGCGCTGACTCGGCGGCCAGGCGCCCGGGGGCAGACAGCACCGCCGCGGCGGCGCCGAAGCCGATGGCGGCAGGAACGTTCTCGAACCCGGCCCGGCGAGCCCGCTCCTGGTCGCCGCCGACGAGGAGCGGTTCGTAGCGGAGGGAGCGCCCGACCAGCAGGGCTCCCGCCCCGGCTGGGCCGCCGAGCTTGTGCGAGGAGACCGAGACGAGCTCGGCGCCGAGCGCACCGGCGTCGACTTGAAGGTGCCCGGCCGCCGCCACGGCGTCGACGTGGACCGGCACCCCGTAGGCGTGGCAGACGGCGACGACCTCGGCGACGGGCTGGACGGTGCCGACCTCGTGGTTCGCCCACTGGCAGTGGGCGAGATCGGGCAGCCTGCCGTGCTCGATCCGGCACCGTTCGAGCGCGTCGGCGACTCCGTCGGCGGACAGGCGGCCCGTGGCGTCGACCGGGAGGTCGACGATCCGTCCGAGGCGCTCGGATGCAGCCCGGACGGCGGAGTGCTCGACGGCAGCACAGGCCACCAACCGGGGTCCTGACGTCAGGTCGCCTGGCCCCCGTGCCCCGCCGAGGGCGCCCCAGACGGCGGCGTTGATCGCTTCGGTGCCGCCCGAGGTGAGGACCACCTGGCGAGGCCGGACGCCGAAGAGCTCGGCGACCTGCTCGCGAGCCCCTTCGAGCCAGGCCCGGATGGTACGGCCCTCGTGGTGGACACGTCCCGGGTCGGCCGCGGGAAGCTCGAGGGCGGCCTCGAGGGCCGATCTGGCTTCCGGGCGCAACGGCGACGTCGAGGCGTGGTCGAGGTAGTGGCGACCGGCGGTCCGACCCGGTCCCTCGGGGCCCGGGGGCGTCCGGGCGACGTCGGGTGCCCCGGGTGCCCCGGGTGCCCCGGGTGCCTCCGACTGGTTCACACCAGGGCGGCGCAGGCGGCGTCGCCGCGCGCCCGCGACGACATCACCACCGGTACGGCCTGGGTGCCGTCGTGGCACAGCCCAGCCAGGAGGCCCTTGACCATCCCTCGGTCGACGGCGCACAGCACGGGGTTCTGGGCGGCGGCGTCGCCGAAGGGACAGGCGTCCGCTACGACGGCGGTGGACGTCCCGCTGTCCTCGGCATGGGCGGCGAAGCCGTGGGCGGTGAGGGTCTGGGCGATGGCGTGCATGGCCGTGCGGACCGACCGCTGGCCGTCGCCGGGCTCCATCTGTTCGGCCAGCGTCCGCCCGTACTGCTCGCCCACCCGCTCGGCCATGAGCTCGGCAGCGGCCGGCCCGAGCAGTTGGAGGGCCTCTTGGAGGAGGAGGACGAGCAGGTCGTCGCGCCGGGTGAGGAGCTCGACGGTGGGGTCCCCGCCGACCACCCGGTACCGCTTGGCTGGCCTGCCGGCACCCGAGACCGACCCCCGCTCCACCGTGACGTCGACGTAGCCGGCGGTGGCCAGCCGGTCGAGATGATGCCGGGCGACGTTCGGGTGGAGAGAGAAGTGGGTCGCCACCTCGGTGGCGGTCGCTCCGGGTCGGGAGCGTACGAAGAGGAAGATCTCGCGTCGGGTCGGGTCTCCGAACGCCGAGGTGACGGCAGCGACTGCACCGGAGAAGCGGCTGTCGGGTGACGGTCCCACGTCCCGTAGTCTACCGGTACGACCCGAGTTGCCCCAGGAGCTGCCATGTCCATCGACGACGCCCAGGTCCGCACTGCCGCCGAGGCCGTCGTGGACCCCGAGCTGGCCCGGCCGCTCGGCGAGCTCGGCATGGTGCGCTCGGTCACCACCCGCCGCCGGCGCGCTGCCGTCGAGGTCGCGCTGCCGGTCGCCGGGTACCCGCAGGGCGACGAGCTCACTCGCCGTGTCGAAGCCGCCGTCGCCGCCCTCGAGGACGTCGGCGACGTGGCGGTCGACACCGTGGTGATGGACGACGAGGAGCGGGCCCGGCTGCGCCTGCTCCTCCGGGGCGAGCCGGTGGACGGGCACGGGGGCCACGAGCACGGGGGCCACGATCACGGGACGCCGCTGGGCCACGAGGAAGGCCGACCGAACCGCTTCATGCTCCCACGGTCGAAGACCCGGGTGGTGGGGATCTCCTCCGGCAAGGGCGGTGTCGGCAAGTCGTCGGTGACGGTCAACCTGGCCGTCGCGCTGGCCCAGTCCGGCTACGAGGTCGGTCTCCTCGACGCCGACGTCTATGGCTTCTCGGTCCCCAAGATGCTCGGGGTGGGCACCGACCCTGTCATCATCGACGACCTGGTGATCCCCCCGACGACCCACGGCGTCCGGTGCCTGTCGATGGGGTTCTTCGTTCCCGACGAGACGCCGGTCATCTGGCGTGGCCCCATGCTGCACAAGGCGCTCGAGCAGTTCTTGGTCGACGCCTACTGGGGCGAGCCCGACTTCCTGCTGGTGGACATGCCCCCCGGCACGGGTGACGTCGCCCTGTCGCTCGGCCAGTACCTCTCCAAGGCCGAGATGTACGTGGTGACGACTCCTCAACCGGCCGCCCAGCGGGTCGCTCAGCGCTCGGCGTACGCGGCCCGGACCCTGAAGCTGTCGGTGCGCGGCGTCATCGAGAACATGAGCTGGTTCACCGGCGACGACGGCACCCGCTACGAGCTCTTCGGCTCGGGCGGAGGCTCGTCGCTCGCCGCCGACCTGGGTGTGCCGCTCCTCGGGCAGGTCCCCCTGGTGCCGGCGGTGCGCGAGGGGGGCGACGTGGGCTTCCCGGTGGTCGCTGCCGACCCCGACGGCGAGGCAGCACGGGCGTTCGCTGCACTGGCCGCCGCCCTGGTCGACCTCGGACCGGCACGTGTCTACCGCCAGGAGCTCACTGTCCGGTGAGCAAGCTCGCGCTCTGGTAAGGGAGCTCACCCTTCGGTAAAGGTGAGCAAGCTCACGCTCCGGTGAGGAGCAGCTCGTCAGCGGGGAAGTGACCCGACGGAGGAGCCCGCCACCGGGGGAGCTGTGGTCATCGGGCGCCGAGGGGAAGGCGGGTGGGGTCCCAGCCCAGCACGGCGACCGCCTGTCCGAAGGCATAGCGGTCCGTCATCCCGGCGACGTAGGCGACGGCGGCACGACAGGCTTCGGGCGACCCGGCATCGGGGACGTCGCCGGAACCCGCCAACTCGGCCACATCGGGGACGCGCTGAGGCCGCTCGGCGTAGTGCTCGACGAGGGCCTGCAGGACGTCGACGACGGCACGACCCTGGGCCACGGAGCGGGGGCGGAGGTAGATGCGCTCGTAGTTGCAGGCCCGGAAGGCGGCAAGGGCTTCGGCGGCCTCCTCGTCCATCCCGATCCGGCCCGTGGTCAGGATGGTCGTGACCATGGCGTCGATGAAGGCACCGAGCTGCTGGCCGCGTCGTTCGCCGCACCGGTCCCGTACCACCTCGGGGAGCACGGCCGGGGTGACGACACCGCTGCCGACGGCGTCCTCGAAGTCGTGGCAGACGTAGGCGATCCGATCGGCCCAGCTCACGACTTCCCCTTCGGGGGTCTGCGGTGCCGGCCGCGACCACGAGTGGTTGCGAATGCCGTCGAGGGTCTCGCGGCACAGGTTGAGCCCGGCCAGGGACACGTCGGCTCCCCAGGGAGCGTGGTCGAAGCCGCCCTCCACATAGGGGCTCAGCGCGTCCTCGCTGGCGTGCCCGCCGGGGCCGTGGCCGCAGTCGTGGCCGAGGGCGATGGCCTCGGTGAGCGCCACGTTGAGGCGGCATGCCCGGGCGATGCCGGTGGCGACCTGGCTCACTTCGAGGGCGTGGGTGAGCCGCGTGCGCTGGTGATCGTCTGGGTGGACGAAGACCTGGGTCTTTCCGGCAAGGCGCCGGAAGGCGGTGGCGTGGAGGATCCGGTCGCGATCGCGCTCGAAGCAGGTGCGCCAGGGGTCCGGCTCCTCGGCAACGGCACGTCGCCCGGCTCCCGCGGCGCGAGTGGCCCCAGGGGCCAACAGCGCCTCCTCGGCTGCTTCGCGACCCAGGCGGTCGAACCGGGACCGACCATCGCCGATGGTGCCGACGGTGCCGCTGGTGCCGATGGCCGCCGTGCTGTCGACGTGGGCGAAGCGCAGGCCGCGCTCGCCGTGCCCCGCCATGGTCGAGGCCCATCGCCGGTTCCGCTCGGACTCGTCGGGCGGCGCAACCTCGTTCGGACCGGGGTGATCGTCGCGACCCGTGGGCACGAGGGGGCTCCGGGCAGTCGGTCGGGCCGGTGGGGCTGGTGGCGTCGACGTTGCCATGCCTCCAGTGTGCCTGCCGGCTGCGACAGCGACTGGCCATCCCGGGTGCCGGGGTGGCCGTGGGACCTTGTATCGTCGGGAGGGCCGGCGTCCTGCCCGGCGACTGTCGAAGAGGAGCGTGCCAGGTGGACGTGCGAATCGGGATCGTCCAGTCGGTCAAGGAGCTCGACGTCGAGCTCCCCGACGGCGCTGACCGGGACAAGGTGGTCGCTGACATCGAGTCCGTGCTGTCCACTGCGTCCGGCGTGCTGTGGCTGACCGACCGCAAGGGCCGACGGGTCGGCGTGCCGGCGGAGAAGGTGGCCTACGTCGAGGTCGACGCCCCCTCCGCCGAGCGTCGGGTGGGGTTCGGGATCTCCTGACCGGCATCGGCCTGCCTGCCGTGGCGCCGATCGCTGTCCTCGGCAGGGCCGAAGGCGGCGTCCTGCGCGCCGGGGCGTGCCGCTGCCGGCCGCCTGACCCCCCGAGGCGCTCGTGACCGGTCTGCTCGACCTCGAGCTGGTCTTCGTGACGGGCAAGGGCGGTGTCGGCAAGACGACCGTGGCGACCGCGCTGGCCGTACTGGCTGCCCAGCGGCACCGCCGCGTCCTCCTGTGCGAGGTCGACGCCAAGGGCGACGTCGCCGGCTACACCGAGACGTCACCGGCGGGTTTCGATCCCGCCGAAGTGCTGCCCGGGCTGTGGGCGATGAGCATGGACACCGAGGCCTCCTTGCGCGAGTACCTGAAGCTCCAGCTCCGCATCCCTGTCGTCGGGCGCATCGGGCCGCTTGCCAAGGCGTTCGACTTCGTGGCCACCGCTGCTCCCGGGGTGCGCGAGATCCTGACGGTGGGCAAGTTCTGCTACGAGGTGCGCGAGCGGCACTACGACATGGTCGTGGTCGACGCTCCGGCCACGGGCCACATCATCGGGCAGCTCGCCGCCCCGCAGGGGATCAACGACCTGGTCAAAGTCGGCCTCATCCGGTCCCAGACGGACTGGATGCTCGACATCCTCTCCGACCCGACGAGAACCGGGCTCGTGGCGGTGTGCACGCCCGAGGAGATGCCGGTGAGCGAGACGATCGAGCTGGCCGAACGGGTTCGCGACGAGACGACGGTCCGGCTCGACACCGTCGTCGTCAACCGCGTGCTCCCCGAGCTGTTCGGGCGCAGCGAGGAAGCGGTCTTCGAGGCGTTGTCGTTGCCGGGACCAGCGGCCGCCCTGGCAGCGGCGCTGCCCGGTGACCCGACCCCGGTGCTCGACGCAGCGCGGCTCGCCGTCACGTTGCGCCGGACAAGGGCCACCCACCTCGACCGTCTGCGGGATGCCCTCGACGACTCGGTCGAGATGCTCTACCTGCCTTACTTCTTCACGCGCTCCCACGGGCTGCGCACGACCCGGCAGGTGGCGTCGTCGCTGGGCGAGGAGCTCGGGCTGTGACGCCGCCCAGCCGGCGTAGCGAGAGCAGCCGAACCTCCGACGACTCGACGGTCGATGGCCTGCTGGCCGCCAAGGAGATCGCCATCGCGTGTGGGCCCGGAGGGGTCGGAAAGACGACCACTGCGGCCGCGCTCGCCGTGATGGCCGCCGTCCGCCATGGCGGCAAGGTGCTCGTCCTCACCGTGGACCCGGCCCGCCGACTGGCCAACGCCCTCGGTCTCGAGGGGCTCGGCAATGCCGAGCGCCGCGTCCCGCCCGAGGCGTTCCGGGCTGCCGGGGTCAAGCCGCGGGGTCAGCTGTGGGCAGCCATGCTCGACACCAAGGAGAGCTGGGACGCCCTGATCCGGCGCCACGCGCCCGACGCCGCCACGCGCGACCAGATCTTGGCCAACCCGCTCTATGCCAACATCGCCGGGCGGTTCGTCCAGAGCCACGACTACATCGCCATGGAGCGGCTCTTCGAGATCCACGCCGAGGGGGACTACGACCTCATCGTCGTCGACACGCCGCCGACCCGCAACGCCCTCGACTTCCTCGACGCCCCACGGCGCATGGCCGACTTCTTCTCGTCGCGACTGCTGCGCTGGTTGATCGTCCCGTACCGGTCCCGCCTGGTCAACGTGGCGTCGCGTCCGTTCTACTCGATCGCCGACCGGATCCTCGGAACGCAGTTCCTCGCCGACATCGCAGAGTTCTTCATCCTCTTCCAGTCGATGTACGACGGGTTCGTCGCCCGGGCTGGCTCGGTGACCCGCCTGTTGTCGGACCAGCGGACCACCTTCGTGGTCGTGTCGACGCTCGAGACGGTGCCGCTGCGCGAGGCGGAGTTCTTCGCCGCCGAACTGACCCGGCGCAGGCTCCATCTCGGCGCCATCGTGCTCAACAAGGTGCTACCCGACACGCTTCGCAGTGCCGAGGCCACGGCTGTCGCCGAGCGTCTACGGGACGCCAGCGCCGAGGTGACCCAGGCGGTCGTGCCGGCGTTGTCGGCTGTCGATGCCGAGCTCGGCCGAGCCGACCAGGTGCAGCGGGTCCTCGCCGAGGTGGCCGAGAGCTTCCTCAACTTCCGGGTCGTGGCGGTCCGTGAGGCCGAGGCCCGATCGCACCTCGCCACCGCCCCGGACGTGCTGGCGACGGCGCCGTTCTTCGACACCGACATCTTCGACCTGTCCGGGCTCCTCCGGCTCGGCAGTGCCGTGTGGGGCGAGTGAGGCCCGACGCGCCGACGCCCCGTTCCCGAGCGTGGGCAGAAACTCGGGAACGGGGCGGGCGAAGACCGCCGGACGGGGTACCGGCCCGGAGCGAACGGGCTGGCGACGGCGCCCGGCGACGAGTGCCGTCAGTGCGAGGCTGACGGGGCGGTACCCGGGGAGGAGTCGCCCCCGTCGGAGCTCGAGGACGAGCCGTCTCCGGAGTGCT
>JBMFXC010000014.1:0-26888 GCA_049964655.1 Acidimicrobiales bacterium | reverse complement strand
CCCGGGGAGGAGTCGCCCCCGTCGGAGCTCGAGGACGAGCCGTCTCCGGAGTGCTTGGTGGCTTGGGGAGGCAGGGTGGCCTGGGAGTGCTTGGTGGCTTGGGGAGGCAGGGTGGCCTGGGAGTGCTCGGTGGCCTGGGGAGGCAGGGTGGCCTGGGTGGGTTCGGTCGGCTGGGTGGTCGTCGACGAGGTGCTGCTCGAACCGGCGGAGACGCCGGCGCAGAGCGTCGTGACCGACTCGCCCTTGGCGGTGGCCGCAGCGGAGAGGTCGGAGAAGGCCGTCGAGCCGAGGTTCGGCTTCGAAGTCTCGGTGCCGCCTCGCGTCGAGGCATCGTAGGCGGTGCACAGCCCGGCAAGGTTGGACGAGTTGACGACCGAGGGTTTGGTCGTCGTCGACGGGACCGTCGTCGTAGACGACGGCGGAGCAGTGGTCGATCCCGCTCCCTGGCCGTGCGGGCTGTGGCCGGGGTCGGGGACCGACCAGCCGACGGACGCCAGCGAGTGCGCGGCCACGGTCTGCATGGGACCGGGCAACGTCCCGGTCGCCGCGGCGGCGACACCGCCGCCGAAGAGCACCGCCGCCGCTGCGGCGGCCGCCTTCAGGGTCAAGAGCCGGGCAAGCATGGGCTTCCTCCTCGTCGGTGAGAGTGAGATGCCCGGTGGTGTCCCGACGGCGGCGGCGAACGCCCGGACGAGCTCTTCCTCCCCAGGGAGGGGGGCGCGTCCGACGGGTGTGGAAGCCTGACGGATGACCTCGCGGAGGGGGTGGAGCGAGCGAGGGAGGTCGCTCGCCGACACCCGCCCGTCGAGGAGGGCGTCAGCCGTCCGTTCGTCGAGTGGTGACCAGTGCATCTCACCTCTGACATCGTCCGAGGGGGTCATGGCGTTACAGATTTCGGGAAGTTGCCGCGGGTTGTGGCTCCATTGTCGAGCAGGCGCTCCTCGAGGGAGCGGAGGGCGCGGTGCTGGGTGGTGCGCACCCATCCGGCGCTCCGCCCGACGACGGTGGCCACCTCCTCGGCGCTCAGGCCGCCCACCACGCGCAGGACGACGACTTCCGCGTGCTCCGGTGGGAGGCCTCGGAGCAGCAGGGTGAGGGCCTCCTCGGCTCCGAGCTCGTCGATGACGACCTCGGCCACGTCGGCGACGGCTTCCCCGTGGACGTCGGGCTCGAGCGACTCGATGCTGGGTCGTCGACCGACCGTCCGATAGTGGTCGATCAGGCGCCGTCGGGCGATGGCGAACAGCCACGCCCGGAACTCGCGCGGCCCGCCCTTGAAGCCGATGAGCGACTTGGCGGTGGCCAGCCACGTCTCCGAGGCCAAATCGTCGGCGACCTCCGGGGCGCGGTAGCGGAGGTAGCGGAGCAGCTGCGGCTGGAAGGCGCGGAACAGGCAGGTGATGGCCCACGGGTCGGCCCGGCGGGCGGCCTCGAGGGCCGTCTCGAGGTCGCTCGTGGCCTCGGGCCCGAGCGGGTCGGCGGTCTCGTCGGGGTCCACTGTTCCCAGTATCGACGATCGGACGGCGCTGCTGAAGGGGCGCTGCCGAGGAGGCCGGCGGTGCCGCTGTGCGGCCGGCGGCGGACCCTGCCGTACGATGTGCCCGTGCGCCCGACCGTCGACCCGGCACCCGAGGACGCGCTCGTGCAGTCACCCTGCCGCCGGGAGCGATGAGGTGCTCGACTACCACCTCCACCTGTGGCCGCACACCCAGCGTGACGCCGAGGCGGCCCTCGACCAGGTGGCCGCCTACTGCGAACGGGCCGTGGCGGCCGGGGTGACGGAGCTTGCCGTGACCGAGCACCTCTTCCGCTTCACCCAGGCGCGCGACCGTCTGGGAGGCTTCTTCGACGACCTGCCCGACGACGCCCTGCGTCCGGGCATGGTCGCCTACTGGGACCACCACGCCCGGGCCGACCTCGACGCCTACGTCGAGGTGGTCGAGGCGGCCAAGGCCGAGGGACTGCCCGTCGTCCTCGGCCTCGAGGTGGACTACTACCCGGGCCACATGGACGACGTGGTCGACCTGCTGGCCGGTTACCCCTTCGACGTGCTCCTCGGCTCGGTGCACTGGCTCGGGACCTGGTGCTTCGACGTGCTCGAGGACCCCGCCGTGCTCGCCGAGTGGGAGGTCCGCCAGGTGGACGCCGTCTGGGACGAGTACGTCCGGGCCGTCGAGGAGCTGTGCGCGTCCGGAGCGTGCGACGTGCTCGCCCATCCCGACCTCGTCAAGGTGGCGGGCCGACGTCCGGGCGTGCCCGACGAGCTCTACGACCGCATCGCCGAGGCGGCGGCCGCCGCGGGGGTGGCCGCAGAGGTGTCGTCGGCGGGTTGGCGCAAGCCAGTCAAGGAGGCATACCCGGCGCTGCCGTTGCTCGAGCGACTGGTGGCCCGTGGCGTCCCCCTCACCACGGCATCCGACGCACACGGGCTGGCCGACGTGGCCGACCGCATCGGGGACCTCGCCGCCGCGCTCGCCGCCGCCGGGGTGACCGAGCTGCAGGCGTACCGCCGCCGGCGGCCACGCCGGGTGCCCCTCGACCGGGCAGGGGACTGACGATGGCTACGCCGGCCGAGCTGGCCCTCGAGCGCACCGATCTCGACGACGCCCAGCTGGCCCACCTCCGCCGCCTGGTGGGGACGTGGGGGATCCTGGCCGACCTGTCCTTCTCCGACCTGGTGTTGCTCGCTCCCATGTCGGCGACCGATCCCGAGCAGTCCTCCGGCGGGCCGGTGCTCGTGATCCTCGGCCAGATGCGACCGTCGAACAGTGCCACCGTCGTCCAGCACGACCTGGTGGGCCAGACCGTGGGTGCCGCCGACTGGCCTCTCGTCACCGCCACCTACCAGTCGGGCGACGTGTCGCGAGGCGAGCTGCAGCTCGAGCCGGAGGAGGAGCCCGTCCGGGTCCAGTGCATCCCCGTCCGGTTCGACGGGACGGTCGTCGCCGTACTGGCCCGGCTCTCTGCCCAAGACGGCCGACGACCCGGCCACCTCGAGCGGACCTACCGGGACGTCTTCGACCGGTTCGCCGTCATGCTGGCCGAGTCGTCCTTTCCGTTCCCGACCGAGGAACTGGCCACCGAGGAGGCGCCACGGGTCGGCGACGGCCTCGTCCTGGTCGACGAGGAGGCCCGGGTGCGCTATGCGTCACCCAACGCCACCAACGCCCTGCACCGTATGGGGGTCTACTCGCAGCTCGAAGGCCACCGTCTGAACGACCTGGGCGTCGAGGAGTCGGCGATCGAGTGGGCACTGGCCTCGGCGCTGCCGGTCGTCGAGGAGGTCGAGCGGCGTCCGGACGTGATCGTCCTGCTCCACTGCGTCCCCATCCTCGCCCAAGGCGCGGTCACCGGCTGTCTGGTGCTGCTCCGGGACGTCACCGACGTCCGTCGCCTCGACCGCTTGCTGCTGTCGAAAGACGCCGCCATCCGCGAAGTCCACCACCGGGTGAAGAACAACCTGCAGACGATCTCCGCGCTGCTTCGCCTCCAGGCCCGGCGCCTGCCTCCCGGGGTGGGCCGTGTCGCGTTGTCGGAAGCCGAGCGCCGTGTCCGCTCGATCGCCGTGGTGCACGAGATCCTCTCGCGCGACCCGAGCGACCAGGTGCCGTTCGACGAGATCGTGGCCTCGCTGATCCGCATGGCCGAGGACTCGGTCGTCTCGACCCGCCAGGTCGGCTTCACCGTCATCGGCGAGCTCGGCGCCGTCCCCGCCGACATCGCCACGCCGTTGGCCGTGGTGCTGGCCGAGCTGCTCCAGAACGCCGTCGAGCACGCCTTCGTCGAGCTCACTGCCGACGACGAGGCTGCAGCTCCGCTCGAGGGCATCGGACGGGCCACCGTTGCGTCGGTGGGCCACATTGCCGTGCGGCTGTGCCACGGCGAGGAGTCGCTCACCGTCGAGGTCGCCGACGACGGTGCTGGTCTGCCGGTCGGCTTCGATATCGACGCCACCTCGAGCCTCGGGCTGTCGATCGTGCGCGACCTCGTGCGGTCTCAGCTGGGCGGGACGATCGAGATGCGCAACGGTCGCCTGCAGGACGACGACGAGACCGGCGGTGGCGCGGGGACCGTGGTGACCCTCGAGCTCCCTGGCCGCCAAGCAGGCAACGGACGGCCCTGACCGCGCCGGCCCTCGGTGCTCGGGCGAGCGATCAAGTGGGCCCGGCGCCAGCCGGCCTGGCCTCGGCAGGGGAACGTCAGCCGGCCGGGCCTCAGGAAGCCGGGCCTTACGAGGGGAGTGGTCGCAGCGTCAGGAAGCTCGGCGGCGGGCGGCCAGCCACGCCTTGCGCAGCTTGCGGCGCTCCTCTTCCGACGTACCGCCCCACACTCCCGACTCTTGGTTGGTGGCCAGGGCGAAGTCGAGACAGGGGTCTTGGGCGTCGCAACTACGACAGACTCGCTTGGCGGCGTCGATCTGGTCGACCGCCGGCCCGGTGGTGCCCACCGGGAAGAACAGGTCCGGCTCGGTGTCCCGACAGGCGGCGAGCGAACGCCAGTCGCCTTCGTCCCATTCGACCGTGCGATTCCACACGAGGGCCACGACAGTCTCCTCCACATCCAGGGACCCGGTTTGTGATTCCGTTCACATGGCTCGCCGCAGGCAGATGTCGGCGGCCGTCCGGGGTGCCCTTCTAGAGTAATGACCGAACCGTCCGGCTGCAAGCACTTGTCGAGCCCTGTCCACCCAAGGGTCGGGGGTGGACGACCCGGAGGAGGCCGCCCTATGCCGTCCAGCACGCCGACCGCCGACCCCGTCCTCGTCCCTGCTGTCTACGCTCACCGTGGCTGCCCTGACGCGAGCCGTGGGATTGCCGAGAACACCACCGAGGCCTTCGCCCGTGCCCGCGAGCTGGGCGCCGACGGTGTCGAGCTCGACGTGCGACGGACGGCCGACGGTGCCCTGGCCGTCCATCACGACCCCGAGCTGCCCGGGCTCGGACCGTTGTGCCAGCTGCGGGTGGCCGACCTGCCGGAGGCTGTCCCGTTGCTCGCCGACGCCCTCGCCGCGTGCGGCGACCTCGTGGTCAACGTCGAGATCAAGAACCTGCCCACCGACGTCGACTTCGATCCTGACGAGCAGGTGGCCCGGCTGGTGGCCGACACCGTCGCCGACTGCCGAGACGAGGGGACGACGGTGGTCTCTTCGTTCTGGCTCCCGTCCCTCGACGCGGTGCGCCGCCGTCATCCGACCCTGGCGACCGGGCTGCTGCTCGCGTCGTGGGCCGACCCGTCGGCGGGCATCGAGCTCGCCGCCGACGCCGGGTGCCGGGCGGTGCACCTCCCCGTGGCCCTCGTGCGCTCGGACACGGTGGCGGCGGCCCACGGGGCGGGGTTGGCTGTGGCGGCCTGGACGGTCAACGATGCCGACGACCTCGACCGCATGCGCAGGCTCGGGGTGGAGACGGTCATCACCGACCGGGTCGACCTCGCCGTCTCGCAGCGCGACGTGCCCCGCTGACCAGGCAAAGTTCCCCGATTGGGCAGTCGAGGCGATTTTGTTCAACAATGCACGACCATGAACGTCGTCGTCTGTGTCAAGCAGATCCCCGACCCGGCCGCGCCGCCGGCGCTCGACCCGGGAACCCACAACCTCGTCCGCTCCGGCAAGCTGATCCTCGACGACTCCGATGCCTACGGGGTCGAGATGGCGCTCCAGCTGGTCGACGCTGCCGGCGGTGGTGAGGTGACCCTCGTGTCGATGGCCCCCAACGGCGAGACGTCCGGGCTTCGTACGGCGCTGGCCATGGGAGCGGCCAAGGCCATCCTGGTGAGCGACGAGACCCTCGCCGGTTCCGATGCCCTGGGCACGGCGAAGGTGCTGGCCGCCGCCATCCGGCGCGCCGAGCCCGACCTCGTCATCGCCGCCACGGAGTCCACCGACGGCTACACGGGCACCACCCCGGTGCAGGTGGCCGAGCTCCTCGGCCTGCCTTCGGTGACCTTCGCCAAGAAGGTCGAGGTGGACGGGCAGACCGTGAAGGTCGAGCGCCAGACCGAGGCCGGCTACGACGAGGTGACGAGCCCGTTGCCCGCCGTGGTGACGGTGACGGCGGGCGTCGTCGAGCCGCGCTACCCCTCCTTCAAGGGGATCATGGCGGCGAAGTCGAAGCCGGTGGACACCCTCACGGCAGCCGACCTCGGGCTCGACGGCTCGCAGGTGGGCGCCGGCGGTGCCCGCCAGGAGATCGTCTCGGTGGTCGAGGCCGAGGCCCGCTCGGCCGGCGAGGTCGTCGTGGACGAGGGCGACGCCCACGAGCGCGTCATCCAGTTCCTCGAGCAGCTGAAGATCCTGTAGGCACCTGGGGCGAACGGCGACCAGGTCCGGTAGCGAACCGAGAGGGAACGAGCACACGATGTCGATTGCAACCATCTGGGTGTTGGCGGAAGTCGCCGACGGCAAGCCCACCACCACGAGCCTCGAGCTCATCACGCAGGCCCGCGCGCTGGCCGGAACGGTCGAGGCGGTGGCCTGGGGACCGGCTACGGCGGAGGTCGCCGGGCCGCTCGGGGAGTACGGCGCGACCACCGTCCGCGACGTAGGCGACATCGGGGACGCCCTGCCCGGGGTCCCGGTCGCCGCGGCGATCGCCGGGGCAGTCAGCGCCGGCCAGGGTCCTGACGCCATCCTCTTCCCGGCTACCTACGACGGCCGTGACATCGCCGGTCGGCTCTCGGCCAAGCTCGATCGCCCGGTGCTGACCAACGTGGTCGGGCTGAGCGACGAGGGCGGCCTGGTCAGCCAGCACGCCATCTTCGGTGGTACCCAGGTCGTCACGGCCCGCTTCAC
The DNA here is from genome assembly GCA_049964655.1 of Acidimicrobiales bacterium. Lineage (GTDB taxonomy): Bacteria > Actinomycetota > Acidimicrobiia > Acidimicrobiales > RAAP-2 > JAJZJT01. The sequence continues at coordinate 20,098 of JBMFXC010000014.1, read as the reverse complement.
GGGTGATGGCCCGGGGATCTTCGTGGTCCGAGCCAAGTCGTTCGCTGCCGAGCCGTCGGGTGGAGCCGCGGCCGCCGTCGTCCCCCTGGCCGTCGGGGAGACGGGTGCGACGAACACGGCGACCGTCGTCGCTCGCCACGTCGAGGAGCGCTCGGGCCCCAAGCTCGACGAGGCGGACGTCGTGGTCTCGGGTGGCCGGGGGCTGGGTGACAAGGACAGCTACGCCATGGTGGAGGAGCTGGCCAGCCTGCTGAAGGGTGCGCCGGGTGCCAGCCGCGCCATCGTGGATGCCGGCTGGGTGCCCTACGCCTACCAGGTCGGCCAGACCGGCAAGACCGTGAAGCCCACGGTGTACCTCGCCTGTGGGATCTCAGGAGCCACCCAGCACCTGGTCGGGATGAAGAACTCCAAGAACATCATCGCCATCAACAAGGACCAGGACGCGCCGATCTTCACCGTCGCAGACCTGGGCATCGTGGGTGACGTGCACAAGGTCGTGCCGAAGCTGATCGAGGCGCTCAAGGCCCGCGGCTGACCTGCCGCAGTCGGGACTGGCCCGGGCCGGCCGGCCCGGGCCGGCGGAGCGACGTGACGCGACTCAGATGAGTGGCCAGGGGTAGGGGGGTCGCTCTCCTGCGGGCTCGGGAAAGCAACCCGTCTCTACGAGGTCGGCCGCCCGCCGGGCGACTGCCGTGCGCTCGGCGGGGGCGAGGAGTCGTGTGAGCTCCCCTGGCAGGTCGTCGACCAGGGCGGCCAGGTCATCGAGCAGGTGGGCGGGGACGGGGTCGCCGGCGAAGTCCCAGATGACGGTCCGGAGCTTGGGCGCCTCGTGGAAGCACAGCCCGTGGTCGATCGCCCACAGGCGCCCCCCCGCTCCGAGGAGGACGTGTCCGCTCTTGCGGTCGGCGTTGTTGGCGACGATGTCGAAGGCGCAGATGGCCCGGAGGGCCGCGTCGTGCTTGCCGGTCTCCACCAGCGTGAAGTAGTGCTCCTCGTAGTCGGCGTCGACGAAGAGCTGGACCGATCCCGACCCGAGTGGGCCGTCGTGCCGGAGGACGGTGGGGGGGACGAGACCCCAGCCGAGGGCGTCGGAGAGGACGGCGGCGGCGACCTCGCGACGGTAGAGGCCGTCGGGGAAGTCCCACAGGGGCCGCTCGCCCCGTCCCGGTTTGTAGACGGCGTGGAGCGCGGCCGTCGCGTCGTCGGGACGGGGGGCCTCGACGGTGACCAGCAGCGATAGGTTCGAGCTCCACGGGAGGCGGCCCTCGACGGCCAGGGGGGCCGTTGCGAGCAGGTCGGTGAGCTCCTCCAGACCGGCCTGACCGGGGCGCCAGCCGGTCAGGCGACGGGAGGCCGGTGGCCGTTCGTCCGGGGGCACTCGTGACCGGAAGGATCGAGGGGCGAGCCGCACAGCGGGCATGGCGGCCGCCCCGCCTCCACCAGGGCTGTGGCCCGGATGGCGAACGCCGCTGCCTGCTCGCGGGTGATCGAGATGCGGGCGATGGCGCCGGGCTCGCCTTCGGCCACCAGCTCCTCGACGACCAGCACGATGCGCTGGTCGTCCTCGTCGTAGGAGACCCCCACCGTCCCGACTGTCCAATCGGGTTTCGTGGGTTCCTCGAGGGCGAGGTCGTCGGGCAGGTGCCCGGGTCGTTCGTGGTCGCGCACGATGGTGGCGAGGGTGGCGGCCAACACGGCGACCTGGCGCTTTTCGATCTTGAGGGTCAGCAGGAGCGGGCCGTCACGGCACTGGAGGAGGAAGAGCCGCTGTCCGACGGGCCCGATGGCCCCGACCGTGAAGCGACCGGGCGCGGAGAAGTCGTAGCCGATGGTCACGAGAGCCCCAGGTCCACCAGCGATCCGGTGGAGTTGACGGTGAGCACGTGGGTCCCCTCCGGGTCGTAGGAGACTGCCGAGACGGAGCACGGCGAGACGACCAGGCGTTGGAACAGGTCGAGATGAGTGCCGGCCGCCATGGCCAGGGCGGCCTTGATGGGGTCGGCGTGGGAGACCGCCACGATCGTCTCGCCGGGGTGGCGGGCCACCAGCCGGGCCACGGTGTCGGTGATGCGCTGTTGCATGTCCGTGAAGGACTCCCCGCCGGGGAACCGGAACAGGCTGGGCGCACGCTGCACCGTGGTCCACTCAGGCCTGCGCATCAGCACCTTGAGCTCGGCGCCGGTCCACTCCCCGAAGTCGCACTCGAGAAGGCCCCGCTCCGTGCGGGCTCGGAGGCCGAGCGCCCGGGCGATCGGCGCGGCGGTCTCGCGCGTCCGTTCGAGCGGGGAGGCGTAGACGGCGACCGGGCCGCCGGTCGGTCGTCCTGCCAGGGCGGTGAGGCGTTGGGCGACCGCCTCGGCCTGCGCCCGTCCGGCGTCCGACAGGTGGAGGCCGCGGGCGCGCCCGGGCAGCACGGCACCGGTGGTCGGCGTGGCCCCGTGGCGCACGAGGAGCACCACCGTAGGCCTCCGTCGCCCGGCCCGCCGCGACCGGGTGGACGGTCCGACCCGCGCCGGCGGTGTGGAGGTCTCCGTCACGCTGGAGTCGGCAGCCGACCCGGCATCGCCTCGGCCGTCGCCGGCCACCGCCTCCGGCTCACCCGGGCCAGCTTGTGAAGGAGGGCGATCGCACCCGGGTCGTCGTCACCAGGCCGCGTCTCGATGGCTCCGGCAGCCACCATGTCGTCGACGAGCGAGCGCCCGAGCTCGGTGCGCACGATGGTGAGCGTCCAGTCGTTGAACGCCCCGATGCCGCCCGTCGAGATGTCGGCGTGCTCGGCGGCGAAGTCCGGGCACGAGGTGCACCCCTGGCGGGTCCAGGCGTGTGCTTCCTTCAACGGGACCTCGTGGTAGCCGCCGTCGTTCGTCCACACCTGGAAGACGCCCTTGATGTTCATCTTGGTGATGGACTCGCGGGGGATGCCGTACCGGGCCTCGAAGAGCTCCGGGAAGATGGCGTCGTCGAACGTCTTCGAGCACAGCAGCCCGATGGTCAGCGCCAGCCGACGGGCGATCTTGCCCGCCTTGCGCGCCCGCATCACCGGGGGGGCAGACGCCTGGCAACCCATGCCGACGAGAGCGATGCGCTCGGCACCGGCGGCCGTCGCCGCCGGGTAGGCAAGGGTGTTGGCCGAGTACGTGTAGCGCGACCCAGCGGTGCCGAGGACGCCGGCGCGGTCGGTCACGACCGCGGGGACGGCTTTCCAACTGGTGCCGTCTCCCTCGAGGGCCGAAACGAGGGCGGCGTCGACCACGTCGTGCTCGAGCGCCCAGATGAGGAGCGCCGACACGAGCCCACCATCCTGACCGGCATCGAGGACGTCGGGGTCGGTGGCCCGGGCCAGGAGGATGTCGGAGCTCACGCCGGCGACCTCGCTCGGCTGGCGCGTGCGGCCGAAGAGGTGCGTGTCGATCTCCGGCTCCCAGGTGCGAAAGCGCGGACAGGCTCGGGTGCACATCGTGCAGCCCTTCAGTCCGTGGGTGCAGTCGTCGGGGCCGCCGTCGGCCTCGACGTGGAAGGGCTTGTAGCGGCCCCCCGTGTCGTCGTAGGCGAGGACGTCATGGGGGCACGCCACGACGCATCCGGCGCACCCCGTGCACAGGCCACTGGTGACGACCTCTCGGAGGAGCTCGGCCCACTGCGGCTTCTCGGGTGGCATGCGCCCACCATAGCGACGGCAGACCGCCCTCGGGGTGGTCGACCGCCGGCCGTCCGGATCGGGACCCGACCGTGTCGAGCGGCTCTGACGCCTACCCTTGGGCCGTGGCCGACACCAGGGCGACGAACCGCTGGCTGGCCGCGCTGGTGGCGCGGGGCGTCGAGTACGACGCCCGTTTCGAGGCGCTCGCTGCCGCCGGCATCCCTGTCCACGGCGAAGCGGACCGGGTGGCCTCCTACGGACCGAGCACCGTGCTCGACGCCGGGTGCGGAACCGGGCGCGTGGCCGTCGAGCTCGCCCGGCGAGGTATCGAGGTGGTGGGGGTCGACGTCGACCCGGCCATGCTGGCGACCGCCCGGAGCAAGGCGCCCGGGCTCGCCTGGGTCGAGGCCGACCTGGCCGGGCTGGAGCTCGGCCGCGTCTTCGACGTGGTGGTCATGGCCGGCAACGTGCTGTGCTTCGTGGCCCCGGGCACTGAGGGCGCGGTGGTCGCCGCAGCGGCCCGTCACCTGGCGCCCGACGGTCGCCTCCTCGCCGGCTTCGCCCTCGACCGGGGGATCGGGCTCGACCGCTACGACGACGTGGCGACCGCCGCCGGCTTGGTGCTCGAGCAGCGCTTTGCCACCTGGGAGGGCGCTCCGTTCACCGGGTCGGAGACCTATGCCGTCTCCGTCCACCGCCACCGCGATCACCGCCTCCACCACCTCCGGTGAGGTGAACGGTGCCCGAGCTGCCCGAGGCCGAGTGCTACCGACGAGTGGCCGAGCACGCTGTCGGGCGCCGGGTGGCCGAGGTGGTGGCCCCCGACGTCTGGTACCTGAAGGGTGCGACCGACCAGGCGGCCCTCGATCGCGCGCTCGTCGGCCGGCCGGTGACCGAGGTGTGGCGGCACGGCAAGCGGGTCTGTGTCGGGGTCGGCGCGGACCACGTCCTCGGGCTGCAGTTCGGGATGACCGGCATCCTCGAGCTCGACGGGAACGCCGCGCTCGACGGCCTTCGCTACGCGCCGAGACGGCGCGACCCCGCATGGGTTCGCTTCGCCCTTCGCTTCGCGGACGGCGGCGTGCTGGCCCTCGCCGACCCGCGCCGCCTCGGTGGCGTGACCCTCGACCCGGACCTCGGGGGGTTGGGCCCGGATGCCGCCACGATCGGCCAGGCCGCCTTTGCCCGAGCGCTCGCCGCGTCGGCCGTACCGGTCAAAGCCCGCCTCCTCGACCAGTCGGTGCTCGCCGGGGTCGGCAACCTGATCGGCGACGAGGTGCTCTGGCGCTCGGGGGTCGACCCTCGGCGACCGGCGCGCGACCTGGGCCCGGCGGTGTCCCGCCGGCTCCACCGGCACCTCCTCGCCACCATCGCCGCGCTCGTCGAGCGCGGGGGGTCACACCTCGGCGACCTGGTCGCCGAGCGGCGTCCCGGTGGCCGTTGCCCGCGCGACGGAGCGGCGTTGGCGCGCACGACGGTCGGTGGCCGGACGACGTGGTGGTGCCCGGCGCACCAGCGATGAACCGGGCCGGTCGGACCGTCAGCCCTCCAGGGCGGCGAGCACCTTGGCGGCGTGCCCGTCAGCACGCACGTTGTACCAGGCCCGGGTGATGGTCCCGTCCGGTCCGACGAGGAACGTCGAACGGATCACACCGATGCTCTTCTTGCCGTAGAGGGTCTTCTCGCCCCATGCCCCGTACGCCGTGCCGACCTGGTGGTCGACGTCGGTGAGGAGCGGGAAGCGCAGGCCGTACTTGTCACGGAAGGCCCGGTGCTTCTCGGCGGAGTCGGCAGAGATCCCGACCACCTGGGCGCCCGAGGCCGAGAACGACCGCAGGTTGTCGTTGAACTGACAGGCTTCCTTGGTGCAGCCAGGCGTGTCGTCCTTCGGGTAGAAGTAGACGACGACGGGCGACCCGGTGAAGTCGGCGAGGGAGACCGGGTTGCCGTCCTGGTCCGGCAGCGTGAAGGCCGGTGCCCGGTCGCCGACTGCGAGCGTTCCCATGGTGCTCAATCCTCTCTCGGTGCTGGACGTCGACGTCCACAGCATCGCAGACGGTTGCCGCCGGGACGACACTGACGGTTCGGCGGCCCCGGTTCGGCGGCCCCGGTTCGGCGGCCCCGGTTCGGCGGCCCCGGTTCGGCAGCTCCGCAGCGCACCGGACCGGGACGCGCGAGACTGGCCCGACGGGAGCTCGGACCGACCGGGCTGAGAGGGCGCCTGCCGGGTGCCGACCGAACCTGAACCGGGTAATGCCGGCGGAGGGAGACGAGCCATGTCACTGACCGACAGCACGGGGCACCACTCCGGGGCGACAGCCACCGGGCAGCCCACCCGGCGGAAGGTCTACGTCGACGGCGGGGCGGGCGTCCGCGTCCCCTTCGCCGAGGTCACCTTGTCCGACACCCCCGGCCCCGACGGTCCGGTGCCCAATCCCCCCGTGCGCCTCTACGACACCTCGGGTCCGGGCTCGGTGCCGGCCGAAGGGTTGCCGCTCTTGCGACGCCCCTGGATCCTCGGCCGCGGTGACGTCGAGGAGATCGTCGGCCGTCCGGTCGATCGGCGTGACGACGGCCGCGCCGCTGTCCGGCGTGAGGGTCCGGGCCCCGACGGGTTCCCGAACGGCCCGCGGCGTCCGTTGCGATCGCGCTCGGGCCCGGTCACCCAGCTGCACTATGCCCGACGGGGGGAGATCACTCCGGAGATGGAGTTCGTCGCCACACGCGAGGGCGTGGACGCCGAGCTCGTGCGCGCCGAAGTGGCGGCCGGCCGGGCCATCCTGCCGGCCAACGTCAACCACCCCGAGTCCGAGCCGATGGTGATCGGGAGGCGGTTCCTGGTCAAGGTCAACGCCAACATCGGCAACTCGGCAGTGACGTCCTCGATCGAGGAAGAGGTCGAGAAGCTGACCTGGGCGACGCGATGGGGCGCGGACACCGTCATGGACCTCTCGACCGGTCCCGACATCCACACCACCCGCGAGTGGATCGTCCGCAACGCCCCGGTGCCCATCGGCACGGTCCCCATCTACCAGGCCCTCGAGAAGGTCGACGGCGTTCCCGAGGAGCTGACCTGGGAGCTCTACCGTGACACGCTCGTCGAGCAGGCCGAGCAGGGTGTCGACTACTTCACCATCCATGCCGGTGTACTGCTTCGCTACGTCCCACTCACGGCGAGGCGAGTGACAGGCATCGTCAGCCGGGGTGGCTCGATCATGGCGGCGTGGTGCCTCGCCCACCACCAAGAGAACTTCCTCTACACGCACTTCGAGGACATCTGCGAGATCATGGCCGCCTACGACGTCGCCTTCTCGCTGGGAGACGGTCTGCGCCCGGGGTCGATCGCGGACGCCAACGACGACGCCCAGTTCGCCGAGCTCCGGACGCTCGGGGAGCTCACCGAGGTGGCGTGGCGCCACGACGTGCAGGTGATGATCGAGGGACCGGGGCACGTCCCCCTGCACAAGGTGGCCGAGAACGTCACCCTCCAGCAGGAGGTGTGCCACGAGGCGCCGTTCTACACGCTCGGCCCCCTCACCGTGGACGTGGCTCCGGCCTACGACCACATCACGTCGGCCATCGGGGCTGCGGTGATCGGGATGCACGGGACGGCCATGCTCTGCTACGTGACCCCCAAGGAGCACCTCGGGCTGCCCGACCGTGACGACGTGAAGCAGGGCATGATCGCCTACAAGATCGCCGCCCACGCCGCCGACCTGGCCAAGGGGCACCCGGGCGCCCAGGCATGGGACGACGCTCTCTCCAAGGCCCGCTTCGAGTTCCGTTGGGAGGACCAGTTCAACCTGGCGCTCGACCCCGAGACGGCCCGGTCTTACCACGACGAGACGCTCCCGGCCGAGCCGGCCAAGACCGCCCACTTCTGCTCGATGTGCGGACCCAAGTTCTGCTCGATGCGCATCAGCCAGGACGTGCGCGACTACGCAGTCGCGCACGGCGTGGACGAGGCCGTCGCGGTGGAGCTGGGCATGAAGGAGAAGGCGGACGAGTTCCGTCGCGCCGGAGGTGCCCTCTACCACGAGCCGGCCACCCACGAGCCGGCCACCCACGAGCCGGCCACCCACGAGCCGGCCACCCACGAGCCGGCCACGACCTGACTGGTCGGCCCCGCCTTCGACGCCCTCGGCGTGACCCGGGATGGCGCCACTCGGAGCGGCCGGCAGGTAGGCTGGAGGCCGCAGCGGGAGTGTTCCCGCTGCCGGGGTCTTCCTCAACTCTGTGGCTGGCGCGCACGGCGTGCCGGAACCGGCCCGAGGCGGGCCCAACTGCGCCCACCGACCGGTGGGCCGCGGTGGCCCGTCGGCCGCCGGACCAGAGCAGGAGAGAGAGAGCTGATCCCTATGACCGTTGCCCCCGAGCAGGGCGACCGCGCCCCCGTAGACGACCGCGAGGACGGCCCCGCCTTCGACGCCCTCGGCGTCGACCCGGCCCTTGTGAAGGTCCTGGCCAGCCAGGGCATCACCAACGCCTTCGCCATCCAGGCCATGACCGTCGCCGACGGCCTGGCTGGACGCGACGTGTGCGGCAAAGCGAAGACGGGGTCGGGCAAGACCCTCGCCTTCGGACTTCCGCTGCTGCAGCGGACCATGAGCGCGCCAGCGGTGGAGCCGGGACGCCCCCGCGCCCTCGTGCTGGTGCCGACCCGCGAGCTGGCCGTCCAGGTGAGCGAGGTCCTCGAGCCGCTGGCAGAGGCGGTCGGTCTGCGGGTGGTCGCCGTCTACGGCGGCGCGGACATCGAACGACAGGTGAAGAAGGTGCGGCGGGGCGTCGACGCCGTGATCGCCACACCGGGGCGCCTCATCGACCTGGGCGACCGGGGCGAGCTGTCGGTCGCCGACATCGAGACCCTCGTGCTCGACGAGGCGGACCGGATGGCCGACATGGGCTTCATGCCCCAGGTCGAGTGGGTGCTGCGACGCCTCGAGCGACCCCACCAGACGCTGCTCTTCTCGGCGACCCTCGACGGAGCGGTCGACCGCTTGGTCAGCCGGTACCTGACGGACCCGGTCCTCCACGAGGTCGCCTCGCCACGCACCACGGTCGAGGCCATGGAGCACCGGTTCCTCGAGGTGCACCAGATGGACCGGGTCAAGGTGTGCGCCGCCATCTGCCGGAGCGCGTCGAAGGCCATCGTCTTCGTCCGCACCAAGCGGGGTGCCGACCGTCTCGTCGAACAGCTCCAGCGTGAGGGCGTGCGCTCGGGTGCCATCCACGGCGACCTGCGCCAGGTCAACCGGGAGCGCACGCTGCGCGACTTCGCCGAGGGGAAGCTTCCCGTGCTCGTCGCCACCGACGTCGCCGCCCGAGGCCTCGACATCGATGCCGTGGACGTCGTCGTCCACTTCGACGTCCCTGAAGACCACAAGGCGTACCTCCACCGATCGGGCCGGACGGCCCGAGCCGGCGAGGCGGGCGTGGTGGTCACGCTGTTGCAGTGGAACCAGATCCTCGAGGTCGAGCGGATCCAGCAGCGCATCGGGCTGAAGATCCCCATCGTCGAGATGTTCTCGAACGACAAGCGCCTGGCCGACCTGGCAGGGTGGGACCCGCTGGGCGATGGCGCCTGAGGCCCGGGCGGGAGGCCGGGGGTTGACGGTGGACACGGGGACCGCGGCCGGCACGCGGGTGCTCGTGGTCAGCGCGCACCCCGACGACGTGGACTTCGGTGCGGCGGGGTCGGTGGCCACCTGGACGGCTGCCGGGGCAGAGGTCGCCTACTGCGTCGTCACCGACGGCCAGGCGGGAGGCTCCGACCGGTCGATCAGCCGCGAGGAGATGGCTGCCATCCGCCGCGACGAGCAACGGGCGGCGGCCAAGGAGGTCGGCGTCACCGAGGTGACCTTCCTGGGGTTCCTCGACGGGCAGCTCGTCCCCTCGCTCGAGCTGCGGGCCGCGCTGACCCGTGTCATCCGACGCTTCCGGCCCGACCGGGTGGTCGCCCAGTCGCCCGAGCGCAACTGGGACCGCCTCTATGCCAGCCACCCGGACCACCTGGCGGCCGGGGAGGCGGCGGTGTGCGCCGTCTACCCCGACGCTCGCAATCCTTTCGCCCACCCCGAGCTGCTGTCCGAGGGGCTCGAGCCCCACGTCGTCCCCGAGCTGTGGGTGATGGCCACCGAGCGAGCCGACCGGGTGGTCGACGTCACCGAGGCGTTCCCGCGCAAGCTCGCCGCCCTCCGGTGCCACCGGAGCCAGGGCACCGATGCCGACCACGTCGAGCCCATGCTGCGCGACTGGATGGGGTCGACGGCCGCCGCGGCCGGCCTCGGAGCGGGGCGGTTGGCGGAAGCCTTCCACGTGGTCCCCACCGCGTGACCGGGCTCGACACCCAGGGTGGGCCAGCGGCTCGCAAGCCGGTCGCCGTGCTCCAGCACGTGGACTACGAGGGCCCAGGCCTCCTCGGGCCCCTGCTCGCTTCGGCGGGTTGTTCGGTCCTCGTCGTCCGACCCGACCGGGGTGAGCCGCTTCCGGCCGCGGGCTCCCTGGCCGGGCTCGTCGTGCTGGGTGGACCGATGGGGGCGGGCGACGTCGATGCCTTCCCCTGGCTGGCTGCCGAACGCGCCCTCGTGGCTGACAGCGTGGCCGCCGGCCTGCCCGTCCTCGGCATCTGTCTCGGGGCCCAGCAGCTCGCCGCTGCCCTCGGTGCCGAGGTCCGGCCGGCACCCGCCCCCGAGGTCGGCCTGGGGGCCGTCGTGCTCACGCCGGCAGGACGGCGAGACCCGGTGCTCGGTCCGGAGTACCGAGGCCTCGGGACGACCGAGGTCCCCTGCGTCCACTGGCATGCCGACACGTTCACGTTGCCCGAGGGGGCGGTGCACCTGGCGGCCACCCGGTCCGTTCCCCATCAGGCGTTCCGCGTCGGCCGGAACGCCTACGGGCTGCAGTTCCACGTCGAGGTCGACCACGAGCTGGCTGCGGCGTGGGCACCACACCTCCCCGCCGGAGTGGTCCTCGACCCGAGCCGCGTGGCGGTCGTCACGGCGACCGGCCGTCGGGTGCTCGGCCGCTTCGTCGCCGGCGTCGTTGCCACCGGAGACGCCGCCCGCCCACCCGACACCAGGGTCCGGTCCACCTGACCGGTCCACCTGACCGGTGCACCTGACCGGTCCACCTGACCGGTCCACCTGACCGGTGCACCTGACCGGCTCAGATGAGCCCGGCGTCGGAGGCCCGCACCAGGGCCTCGAGGCGTGACGAGGCGTGCAGCTTTTCGAGGAGGCTGCTGACGTGGCCTTTGACGGTCGCTTCCGACAGCTGCAGCTTGTCGGAGATGGCCCGGTTGGAGCACCCCTCGGCCAACAGGTGCAGCACGTCGCGTTCACGGCCGGTGAGGTGCACCCCGGTGCTGGCATTGCCGCGACCCAGAAGCTCGCTGGCGAGCCGCTGGGCGATGCGCGGGTCGATCACCGTCTCGCCGGCGACGATGGTCCGGAGGGCGGCGGTGAGGTCGACCTCTTCGGTGTCTTTCAGGAGGCACCCGTCGGCACCGGCAGCCAGGCCGTCTTTGATCTCGGGGATCCGGTCGAAGGCTGTCACGATGACGATCCGGGCTTCGGGCAGGAGCGCGCGCAGTTGTCGGCACAGCTCGTGGACGGGCATCGAGCCGGGGACGTGCAGGTCGACGAGGACGAGCTCAGGGCGATGGCGGGCGGCGAGCGCCAACGCTTCGGTGCCGGTGACCGCCTCGTCGCAGGCGTCGAGGTCGAAGGCCTCGTCGAGGATCGTCCGCAGCCCACGGCGGGCGACGGCGTGGTCGTCGAGGACGAGCGCCCTCACCTGGGCCCGCCGAGGACGTCGAGGGTGGGGACCTCCAGCCTGAGGACGCGCATGCCTCGTTCGGAGAGCAGCTCGAGGGAACCTCCGAGCTGGTCGGCACGCTGGCGGAGGAGGGAGAGGCCCGAGCCCGAGCCCGAGCCCAACCACGACGAGGTGCCCGACTCGGGCTCCGCCACGGTCGACCCGTCGTTCTGGAGGACGAGCGAGATCCCCGCTGGTTCGTAGACGAGGGAGACGACGGCCACGGTCGCCTGGTCGTGCTTGGAGGCGTTGCGCAGCCCTTCGCCGACGGTGTCGAGCACCAGGGACTCCACCGGCCGGGGCAGCTCTCGACGTTCGCCGCGATGGATTGTCCTCACCCGGCACCCGCATCGCCGCTCGAAGAGCCGGATCTCGCCTTCCAACCGGGCTTCGAAGCCGATGCCTTCGTCGCTCCGGCCGAGGTGCTCGAGTGTCTCGCGCAGTTGGCGTCGCGCTGCGGCAGCCGTGGTCTCGATCTCCTGCAAGGTCGCCAGCAGGTCGACGGGGTCCTGCTTGCCCCGCGAGTAGTGGGCAGCTACGCCGATGCTGAAGAGCATCTGGGCGACCGAGTCGTGCAGCTCCGAGGCGAGCCGCTGGCGCTCGCGCAGCAGCTCCAGCTCGAGCTCCTGTCGCCGAGCGGCGAGGTTGTCGAGGGCGAGCTCTGCGTAGCTCGCCACACGGGCCAGCGTCGTCAGTGCCACGTCACCGGGTATGTCGGACTGGCGCGAGCCGACGTAGAGCAGGGCCTCGACTCCGATCGGTCCGACGATGGGCACGCAGCCCATCCCGTCCAGGCCTTCGATGTCCGACACGACGTGGACGAAGTCGCGGCTGATGGCCGGGTCGTGGGCGTAGTCGCCCGTCCAACGGGGCTGCCGGCACAGGAGGACCTGCCCCCCGAGACCGGCTGCCGGACGCACCACGATGCCGGTGAAGCGGGGATCGCGGATGCCACTCGTGAGACGCATCGGGTAGAACCCCTGGCCCTCGTCCACCGCGGCGAAGGCGGCGTCGGCGCTCAGCACGTGCCGGGCCGCGTCGACGGCGGCTGCCAAGACCTCTTCGGGCGTGGACTGCAGAGCGATCGACCGAGCCGCCGACTCGACTGTGGGCTCGACGTGCACGACATCCCCCTCCGGGTCGCTCCAGGTGAAGTCTAGGGGTGTTGGCCGGCTTGGGACAGGGGGCCGCCGGCAGGGTCGAGCCGCCACGCGGTCGGTCTGCCGGTACCCGGCGTCCCCGCCCCCGGACGGTCGACGTCCGGGGGCGGGGTGGGGGGGCCGGGGCCGGGGGGCTCAGTCGGGCGGCGGTACCGTCGCCAGAGCCTCGAACTCGTCGAGGACGGCGGCATCCTCGATGGTGGGGGGAGCCTGCCACTCCTCGCCGTCGATGATCCGACGGATGGTGGACCGGAGGATCTTGCCCGAGCGCGTCTTGGGGAGCGCCCGCACGATGCCGACCGACTTGAACGACGCTACCGGTCCGACCTGCTTGCGCACGAGGGCCACCAGCTCGGCCTCGATCGCCTCGTTGGGGCGGGTCACCCCGGCCTTCAAGACGGCGAAGCCGATGGGGACCTGGCCCTTCAACGCGTCGGCGACCCCGACCACCGCGCACTCGGCCACGTCGGGGTGGCTGGCCAGGACCTCCTCGATCTGACCGGTCGAGAGGCGATGTCCCGCCACGTTGATCACGTCGTCGGTGCGGCTCATGATGAAGAGGTAGCCGTCCTCGTCGAAGTAACCGGCATCGGCGGTCAGGTACCAGCCCGGGTAGGCCGACAGGTACGACGCCTCGAAACGGTCGTCCGCCCGCCACAGGGTAGGGGCGAACCCCGGCGGCAGCGGCAGTTGGACGCAGATGGCCCCGTTCTCCCCAGCCGGCACGTCGTGACCGTCCGCGTCGAGCACGTGGATGTCGTACCCGGGGACGGGCTTGGTCGCCGAGCCCGGCTTCACCGGAAGCCGCTCCAACCCGAGGCAGTTGGCGGCCATCGGCCACCCGCTCTCCGTCTGCCACCAGTGGTCGATGACCGGCCGGTCGAGTTGCTGTCCCGCCCAGCCCAGGGTGTCAGGGTCGCACCGCTCACCCGCCAGGAAGAGCGTCCGCAGGGCGGACAGGTCGTAGGGACGCAGGTGCTTCCCTTCGGGGTCCTCGCGCTTGATCGCCCGGATGGCGGTGGGGGCGGTGAAGAGCACGTTGACCCCGTGGTCGGCACACACGCGCCAGAAGGCGCCGGCGTCGGGCGTTCCCACCGGCTTTCCCTCGTAGAGCACGGTCGTGCACCCGTGCAGCAGTGGCGCATAGACGATGTAGGAGTGGCCGACCACCCAGCCGATGTCCGAGGCCGCCCAGAACACCTCGCCCGGCTGGACGTCGTAGACGGCACCCATCGACCACTCGAGGGCGACGGCGTGGCCGCCGTTGTCACGCACCACCCCCTTGGGCAACCCGGTGGTGCCCGACGTGTAGAGGATGTAGAGGGGGTCGGTGGCGCGGACGGGGACGCAGGGGACCGGCTCGGCCCCATCCAGCGCCTCGTGCCAGTCGACGTCGCGCCCGGGCACCAAGGTCCCTTCGCCCTCCGGCCGCTGCAGCACGATGCACCGCTGCTGTCCGCCGGCCACGAGCTTGAGGGCCTCGTCGACCAGCGGCTTGTAGGCGATGACCCCGGTGGGGCCGATCCCGCACGACGCGCAGACGACCAGCTTGGCTTCGCAGTCGGCGATGCGGGCGGCCAGCTCGGGTGCACCGAACCCGCCGAAGACCACCGAGTGGACGGCGCCGATGCGGGCACAGGCCAGCATGGCGATGACCGCTTCGGGGACCATCGGCATGTAGATGACGACCCGGTCGCCTCGCTCGACACCTTCGCGGGCGAGGGCCCCGGCGAACCGAGCCACGGTGTCGAGGAGCTGCTGGTAGGAGTAGGTCACCACCTTGCCGGTGACCGGGCTGTCGTAGACCAGCGCCAACTGGTCACCGCGACCGTCGCGCACGTGGCGGTCGACGGCGTTGAAGCAGGTGTTGAGCTCGCCGTCCGGGAACCACCGGGCCAGCGGGGTGCCCGAGGGGTCGAGCGCCACGCCTGGCGCCCGGTCCCACTCGATGGCGGCACTGGCGTCGAGCCAGAAGTGCTCGGGGTCGGCCTTCCAGGTGGCGATCGTCTTGGCGTAGCCGCCAGCGGTTCCGGTCATCGTGCCGACCCCTTGGCCAGCGACCACACCGGCAGGACCCAGCGGCCGTAGGACGCTTCGCACAGCTCGGCGCACGACAGGTAGGCGGCCATGGCCGCGACGACCAGGCCCAGGTAGCCTCCGGCGTGGACCAGGCCGGTGCTGGCGTTGTAGTTGCCCGCTCCGAGGATGAAGAACGTGATGGCCAGCAGGAACAGAGCCACGGTGACCACCACGTTCGTCCGGAAGGACGCCAGCCAGATCCACACGGTGAAGATGCCGAAGCCGAAGAGGTACAACCCGAGGGCGTGACCGACCTGGGCCGGCGGGACCGACTTCAAGAAGTACTCGGCGATGGCGAACAGCGACATCCAGAAGGCACCGAAGGTCGAGAAGAGGACCCCCCCGAAGGTGTTCCCCGCTCGCAGTTGGATGACGCCGGCGATCAACTGGGTGATCCCTCCGAACATGAGGGCGACGCCGAACACCACCGGCTCGACGCCGGCGTTGACCAGGTGGCCGTTGACCATGCTCAGCATGAAGGTCGTCACGGCGAAGGCGGCCAACGCCAGTGGCGCCGAGTTGCCCCACGACACGGCCGGGGGCGGCGGCGCGCTGGAGTTGGGAACCGGAACCGCGACGGCTCGTTGATCGTCGATCGTGCTCGACATGGTGGAACTCCCTCCCGTGGCCCGAGGCGGCCACCTCATGGCCGACGGTAAGCCCCCGCGGCCCTCGGTGCCATCCACTGAAGGTCGGCTCGTTCCCCCGCCAAAAGGAGGAGGTCCACCGGTCCCGAGGGACCGGTGGACACGCGTTCGGTGACGGGTGGCGCCCACGGGCAACACCGGCCCGGTCAGCCCACGGGCACCACCAGCCCGGTCAGCCCACGGGCACCACCAGCCCGGTCAGCCCACGGGCACCACCAGTCCGGTCAGCCCGCCATCTGCCGGAGCATGTAGGGGAGGATCCCGCCGTGGCGGTAGTAGGCAGCCTCCATCGGGGTGTCGATGCGCACGCGCACCGAGCATTCGACCACCCGGTCGCCGTCCACCGCTCGGACGCCGACCTCTTTGGGGAGCTCGCCGGACGCCAGGGCGGCGATGCCGGTGAGCGAGAACACCTCGTGGCCGGTGAGGCCGAGCGACTCCACCGAATCCCCGTCGAGGAACTGGAGAGGGAGGACGCCCATGCCGATCAGGTTCGAGCGGTGGATCCGCTCGTAGCTCTGGGCGAGGACGGCCCGTACGCCGAGGAGGGCCGTCCCCTTGGCTGCCCAGTCGCGTGACGATCCCGAGCCGTACTCCTTGCCGGCGAGGACGAGGAGGGGCACGCCTTCTGCGGCGTAGCGCATGGCCGCGTCGTAGATGGTGGTCTGCTCCCCGTCCGGCAGGTGCAGGGTGATGCCGCCTTCGGTCCCCGGCGCCAGTCGGTTGCGGAGCCGGATGTTGGCGAACGTTCCCCGTACCATCACTTCGTGGTTGCCTCGACGGGCACCGTAGGAGTTGAAGTCGACCCGCTCGACCCCGTGCTCTGCCAGGTACTGCCCGGCGGGAGTCGACGGCCCGATGTTGCCGGCCGGGGAGATGTGGTCGGTGGTGACGCTGTCCCCCAGCACGGCGAGCACTCGTGCACCCTCGAGGTCGCCGACCGGCGCCGGTTCGCGGGTAAGTCCCTCGAGGAAGGAGGGGCGCAGCACGTAGGTCGACGAGGCGTCCCAGGCAAACGTCGACCCGGATGCCGTCTCGACGGCACGCCAGCGGTCGTCACCGTCGAACACGGCCGCGTAGCGGTTCTTGAACAGCTCGGACGAGAGCGAGCTGCGGATCGCCTCGGTGACCTCGTCGGGCGTGGGCCAGACGTCGGCGAGGAAGACGGGCGAGCCGTCCGGGGCGTTCCCGAGCGGTTCGGTGTCGAGGTCGATGTCCATGGTGCCCGCCAGGGCGTAGGCCACGACCAGGGGGGGCGACGCCAGGTAGTTCATCCGGACATCGGGGTGGATCCGGCCTTCGAAGTTCCGGTTCCCTGACAAGACGGAGACGGCGGAGAGGTCACCGTGCTGCACGGCTTCGGACACGCCGGGGAGCAGTGGGCCCGAGTTGCCGATGCAGGTCGTGCAGCCGAACCCCACCAGGTCGAACCCGGCTGCGGCCAGCGGTTCGGTGAGGCCGGCCCGGTCGAAGTAGTCCATCACCACCCGCGAGCCCGGCGCGAGGGTCGTCTTCACCCACGGCTTGGGTCGTAGACCGAGCTCGGCGGCCTTTTTGGCGAGCAGTCCAGCCGCCACCATCACCTGTGGGTTGGACGTGTTGGTGCAACTGGTGATGGCAGCCACCACGACGGCACCGTCCTCGATGGCGACCTCGGACCCGTCGGACAGGGTGGCCGGCGCCGAGCGCTTGTCGCCTCCGAGTGCCTGCCGGAAGGACACCTTGGCGTTTCGCAGAGGTACTCGGTCTTGTGGGCGCGACGGTCCGGCGATGCACGGCTCGATCGTGGCGAGGTCGAGCTCGACGAGCTCGGAGTAGACGGGCTCGTCGGCACCGGGCTCGTGGAAGAGGCCCTGTGCCTTGGCGTACGCCTCGACCAGAGCGATGTGCTCCTCGTCTCGACCGGTGAAGCGCAGGTAGTCGAGGGTGACGTCGTCGATGGGGAAGATGGCGCACGTTGCCCCGTACTCGGGCGACATGTTCCCGATCGTCGCCCGGTTGGCAAGGGCGACCTTGGCGACGCCGGGACCGGTGAACTCCACGAACTTGCCGACCACGCCGTGACGCCGCAACAGCTCGGTGATGGTCAGCACGAGGTCGGTGGCCGTTGTCCCCGGCGGCTGCTCCCCGACCAGGCGGAAGCCGACGACCGGGGGGAGCAGCATCGACAGCGGTTGACCGAGCATGGCCGCCTCGGCCTCGATGCCGCCGACACCCCAGCCCAGCACGCCGAGACCGTTCACCATGGTGGTGTGGGAGTCGGTCCCGACCAGCGTGTCGGGGAAGGCCTGTCCGTCGGGCGTGGCGAAGACGACCCGGGCCAGGTGCTCGAGGTTGACCTGGTGGCAGATGCCCGTGCCCGGAGGGACGACCCGGAAGCCGTCGAATGCCTGCTGGGCCCAGCGCAGGAGCTGGTAGCGCTCGATGTTGCGCTGGTACTCGAGGTCGACGTTCCGGTCGAAGGCGTCGGGTGTGCCCGATGCCTCGGCGATCACCGAGTGGTCGATGACCAGTTCCACGGGCACGAGCGGGTTGACCTTGGAGGGGTCTCCGCCGAGCTCGGCCAACGCATCGCGCATGGCTGCGAGGTCGACGACAGCGGGCACCCCGGTGAAGTCCTGCATCAGGACGCGCTCGGGGGTGAAGGCGAGCTCCGAGGCTTCGGCACTCCCCACTCCGTGCTGCTCGGGGTGCCGACCCCACCCCGCCACGGCCTCGATGTCGGCTGCCTGCACGGCCACGCCGTCCTCGTGACGCAGGAGGTTCTCGAGCAGCACCTTGATGGCGTAGGGCAGGCGGGCGACCTCGAAGCGGTCGGCCAGTGCGTCGAGCCGGTGGATCTCGTAGGTTCGATCGCCCACCGACAGCGACGCGCGCGATCCGAAGCTGTCGAGGTTGGAGGGGGGAGGAGGTGCCATGCCCCCCATTCTGCCCACCTGGCCCGGGGGGGACCACCTCGGAGGGCCAGGACCGGTCGCGGGTCCCCGATCCCAGGTGAGATCTCAGGTCTGGGGCGGTTGACGACGCGTTGGCGACTGGTGACACTGGCCAGGTGGGCGACGAGGCGGATCGTGGCGGCGGCGCGGACCCATTAGCGGGGGATCGATCCCCCGCTGCGTCCTCCGAACCTTCGTTCCCGACGGCGGCTCCCGTCACCTTCTTCCCGCCGGGGTGGTACGACGATCCCTGGGCGGTAGCCGTCTATCGCTTCTGGGACGGGAGTGCGTGGTCGACGGACGTGTCTCGGCGGCGGCGGAGCATGCGCGTGGCCAAGGTCGTCCGTGTCGCGTTCGTCGTGGCCTCGGTCGGTTCCGGCTTGTACCTCGCTCTCTGGGTCGTGCTGTTTCCGCTCGTGGTCGTCAACGACGCCGACAACGGGTGCCTCGGCCACGACGTCACGCACGTGTGGCTGCCACTGGTCGCCACGTCTCTCGTCGCCACCGTGTCCTGCGTGACCATGGCGGTGGTCGGCATCGAGCGTAGGTCGCGCTGGTGGGTCCTCCTGCCGGCGTCGTGCGTCGTCCTCGCCCTCGCCGTCCTGTACGCAGTCCCGCCGGTTGGCACCTGTTCGTGACGGGGCCTGTCAACCCCAGGGAGGCAGATCGCCCAGGGGACCACGGTGCCGTCGTCGTCTCCTTGCTCGGTTCATCGATCGAGGCCGCTATGGGCAGTGTCGGCAGTTCCGAGGTCCTGCGCACACAGGGTCCGGAGCACGGGGCCATTCCGGCGGGATGATCCGGCCGGTAGCGTCACGACCACTCGACGAGGAGGTGTCGACGGTGGTCGACGACCGGAGCGGGTCGGCTGCAGCGGGCGGATGGGCCGAGCGCCGGCGGGCGTTCCGGAGGTGTGCAGTCGCAGCGCGCCCGACGATCGTCCTGGTGCCTGGGGTCGGACTGGCGGGTTGCAGTTCGAGCGGTGGCGCGCACGCGTCCGGCCCGACGACCACCACCTCCCCGGAGCGAGCTCGACCGCTTCTGTCCCGGCCGGAGCGACGGCCGTGGTGACGCTTCCCGCCGTAGCGTGCCCGACGACGGTGGCGCTCGCCACGTTCACCACGGTTCCACTGGCCCCCACTGTCGCGGCGTTGGTGCCGACCGACGTCTCCGGACAGGCACCGTCGTTCGCCGTCTTCGCCGACACCGAGGGCATCCTGCGGGTCGTCGCGCCGCGCACGTGGACATGCCAGGCCCGGGTCGCCGCCGACGGGTCGGCAGGGATGATCGTCGTCCCACCAGGGACGGTGGTCCCGACGAGCTACCAGGTGTTACCGGTACAGGAAATCGTGGCCAGCGAGACCTCTGCGTGCGTCACGTGCACGCTCCGTCAGGCCTGCCCCTTCTTTCTCGCTGCCTTGAGCACCCTGAGGCGACGTACCCCTCCCAGCAGTGCGGCCGGCTCTCCACGCAGGTGAGGGTGGTGCGGACCAGTGCGACGGAAGCCCGCTTCTCGGCCCCGGCGGGAGTGACCGTTTGGGGGCCGGTACGGGAGCGACCAGCGGCGGAGGGCCCTACCCGGTCCAGGCGGTCACGACGTGGTCGCCGTCCACGCACAAGGGCGCGTACACGTCCACTTGCACGCTCCCGGTGTCGTCGGCCTCGGTGTGCGACGCCAGCGTGACAGCGTTCGCCGCCGCGTTGCCGGCTGGTTGACCACACCGGATCGGCAGCGGGTCGATGCCCCGACGTACCGGATCCGCGGTGCCCCACCTGACGACGAGGCAGCCATGCGAAGCCTGCCCTGCACGTCGAGTGGAG
>JBMFXC010000013.1:0-40521 GCA_049964655.1 Acidimicrobiales bacterium | reverse complement strand
CCCGGGCCGGCCGGCGGCCATCCTAGGCGACGGTCCTGGCGTCGCCAGGAGCAGCCCGTCCGCCGGACGGCACCAGACGCTCGAGGCGACGGTGAACCACCTACGTCGTAGATTGTCGGTGGTGGACGAGGAGCGGGCGATGACCGGGGCGGGCGACACGGTGCAGGGTCGGGCAGCGGGTGGTGGCCGTGGCTCCGCCGTCGAGGCAGCGCGGGACGCCTGGCGGGCGCTCGGCGCCGACAGCCAGCTGCTCGTCGAGGAGGTCGAGGTGCTCCTCGTCGACCTCGAGCTCCGGGCGCCGGTCAGGACGTCGGTGGGCATCCACCGTCATCGGCCGGTGGTCTTCGTCCGGGTGGCGGCCCGGCCCATCGACGACGGACCGACACGGGGCGGTCTGCGCCGAGCAGCGGTGATGGGCTGGGGTGAGTGCGCCGCGCTGGCGGACCGGACCTACGACGCCGATGGCGTCGAGGACGTGCTCCGGGTGCTCGACGGGGAGCTCGTGCCCGGCTGGTTGGCCGCGTCGCCACGGATTGCCCGGCGGGCTGGCGGACCACGACTTCCGCTGCTCCTCCCGCCTTCCGTGCTCGCAGACCTGCCGGAGCTCGCCCCGTGCGCTGCCGAGCACCCGCTCGCCATGGCCGCCCTCGAGATGGCGGTCGCCGATGCGCACCTCCGGGCGGCGGACACGTCGTGGTCCCGCCTGCTCGGCGTCGAGGGCCGTCGCGTCCCGGCCGGCGCCGTCGTCGGCCGACAAGGCACGGTGGCGGCGTTGGTCCACCAGGTTGCCGACCTGGTGGAGGGTGGGTGTACTCGGGTCAAGCTCAAGATCGCTCCCGACTGGGACGTGATGCCGGTCTCGGCGACGACGTCGGCGTTCCCCTCCGTGGCCGTGCAGGTCGACGCCAACGGCGCTTACTCGGCGCGTCAGGTCGACCAGGTGCGCGCCCTCGACGACTACGGACTGCGCTGCATCGAGCAGCCCTTCGGTCGCGACGAGCTGGTGCTCCACGCCGAGGTGGCCCGGACCATGCGCACGCCGTTCTGCCTCGACGAGAGCGTCGGGTCACCAGAGGAAGTGCGCCAGGCCCTCCGACTGGGTGCGTGCTCGGTGGTGTGCGTCAAGCCGGCACGCCTCGGTGGGCTCGGCGCCGCCCTCGACGTACTGGCGGAGTGCACCGAACAGCGCGTGCCGGCGTGGTTGGGTGGAATGTACGAGACCGGCTACGCGCGCGGGGTCAACGCCGCGCTGGCAGCGCTCCTCGACGGGGTGTCGTCGGCGTGGCCCGGAGACCTCGTCCCCGCCGCCGAGTACTTGGTCGAGGACGTCGTGCCCACCGGCTCCGGCTCGGTGCCGGGCCGACGCTTCGAGATCGCCGTGGCCCGAGGACCGGGGATGGGGTTCGCACCGCTCCCGGCCGCGCTGGACCGGTTCCGGCGCTCCAGCGTCGTGCACCGGCCGTGACCACACCGGCGACGGCCCGGACCGGCCGGCCCCCGGGTCCGGATCGCCCCGGGGAGCGCTGACGTGCGACGGCGTGCCGTGGAACGGCGTCTTCGGGCCCTCGGCGCCCGTCTCGCTGCCGCTCGGGCGGAGCTGGAGCTCCTCGACCAGCAGCGCGCCGTCCTCGACGACCAGGCAGACGAGGCCCACCTCGACGCACTGGTGTCCGAGAGCCCGATGGCGGTGCGCGAGGACGCCGAAGCGCGTCGGCACGCCGAGGCCCTTGCTCGGACCCGACACGACCTCGAAGCGACCATCGCCGAGCTCGAACGACGGCAAGCCGAACTGCTCTGGCAGCTGACCTGACGCCTCGGCGCCCATGCCTGCTCGGCATCTGGTCCGGCACCGGAAGGGCGCGTGTGGTCCGGCGGGCCGATAGGGTCGCGCCGGACCGAGAGGAGTGGACCATGGTCAGGCGTGTGGTCATCGCCGAAGACGAAGCGATCATCCGGCTCGACCTGAAGGAGATCCTTCAGGACGAGGGCTACGACGTGGTCGGGGAGACCGGCCGCGGCGACGAAGCCGTCGAGCTGGTCCGCCGTCACGAGCCCGACGTGGCCATCCTCGACGTCAAGATGCCGGGGATGGACGGCTTGGCGGCGGCCCGAGCCATCGCCGAGCTGGGCTCCGACGTCGTGGTGCTGGTGCTCACCGCCTTCAGCCAACGGGCCCTCATCGAGGAGGCCCGCGACGCCGGCGTCGCCGCCTACCTGGTCAAGCCGTTCCAGCGGTCCGAGCTGATCCCGGCGGTCGAGCAGGCCGTGGCGCGCGCTCGCGAGGAGCGGGCCATCGAGGACGAGGTGACCCAGGCGGCGGGAGCGGGCGCGCCAGGCGTCGCCGAAGACAAGATCGAGACCCGGCGGATGGTCGACGGTGCGAAGGACCTGCTGATGGACCGGTACGGGCTCGACGAACCCGACGCCTTCGCCTTCATCCAGCGTACGGCCATGGCCAACCGGACCCGCATGTTGGAGGTCGCTCGCCAGGTGCTCGAAGGCGTCCTCACCCCCTGACGGCCCAGACCGTGCCCGACGCCACCGCTCCCTCCCCGTCCGACAGCGGCGCGGTGGGCCCACTGCTCCTCCTCGACGGGATGTCATTGGCGTTCCGGGCGTACTTCGCACTACCCCCGGACCTGGCCACCAGCGACGGTCGGGTGACCAACGCGCTCCACGGGTTCGTCGCCATGTTGGTGAACCTGGTGCGGAACCACCATCCGTCGGCACTGGCCATCGCCTTCGACCTCCCCGGAGGCACCTTTCGGGACGAGTTGGTCGAGGCGTACAAGGGGGGACGAGCCGAGACTCCCGAGGACCTCCTGCCCCAGTTCGAGATGATCCGGGCCGTGGCCGATGCCTTGGCCGTGCCGGTGGTGGCGGCGGAGGGCTACGAGGCCGACGACGTGATCGCCACCCTTGCCACCGACGGGCGTGATCGCGGGCACGACGTGGTGGTGGTGACGGGCGACCGTGACGCCTTCCAGTTGGTCGAGGACCCCCACGTGCGCGTCCTGTACAACCGGCGAGGGGTGAGCGACTACGCCTTGTACGACGAGGCCGGCATCGTCGAGCGGACCGGCGTCCGACCCATCGACTACCCCCTGCTCGCCGCCCTCAGGGGTGATCCCTCCGACAACCTGCCCGGCGTGCCTGGCGTGGGGGAGAAGACGGCAGCCAAGCTCGTCAACCGCTACGGCACGCTGGACGGGCTCTTCGCCCACGTCGACGAGCTCACCCCCAAGCTCCGCCAGAACCTCGTGGCCCACGAGCGCCGGGTCAGGTCCAACCTGGCGGTCATCCCGCTGGTGCGCTCCGTGCCGCTCGCCGTCGACGTCGACCAGCTCGCCATCGGGGGGTGGGACGAGGAGGAGGCCCGCAGCGTCTTTGCCGCCTTCGAGCTACGGACGCTGTGGAGCCGGTGTGCGTCCCTGTTGCACGACGGCCTCTTCGGACCGGGCCGGGGCGGTGGTGCCGCACCGGTCACCGACGGCCACGACGTTGGCGCTGGCGGCTCCGAGGCACCGCCGTGGCTGGCGAGCCCCCTACTCGTGGTGGCAACGGCGACAGACGCCTCGACCGCCCTCGACGCACTCGTCGAGGAAGCCCGGGGCGCCACCGGCAACGTGGCACTGGTGGCGCGGTGGGTGGGTGACCCGGGGCGCTCGGCCGTCGAGGCGATCGTGCTCACGCCGGAGGTGTCCGATCCGGACGCGCCCGGAGGTCCGGTCCTCGCGCTTTCCGGTACCGCCTTGGAACGGGCCACTGCCACCCTCGCCGACGCGCTCGGCTCGAAGCAGCTTGGCGTCGTGGCGCACGACGCCAAGGAGATCATGCGGTCGCTCCTTCCGCTCGGCGTCGACCTCCGGTCGCTCGTCATGGACACCGCCGTGGCGGCCTACCTCCTCGATCCGTCCGTCGACCGGTACCGGGTGGACGACCTGGCTCGGACCTGGCTCGGGGTGATCTGCGGCGACGGGGTCGCTCCTGGTGGCCAGGGTGCGCTCGACCTTGCTCCGTCGACCGTCGTCGGAGCGGAAGCCGACGAGGACGCAGGACCGCTCGAGCGCCAGGGGGACCCGCCCGCCGAGCTCGTCGACGCGGCCCGAACGGCCGGTCTCCTGGCCCGTCTACGCCACCCGCTCGAGGTGGCGCTCGCCGAGGACGGGATGTCCCAGCTCCACGACGACATCGAACGACCGCTGGTACGCGTCCTGGCCCGCATGGAGGTGACAGGGATCTGCGTGGACCGCGGCGTCCTCACCGCCATCGCCGACGAGCTGTCAGCCGAGTGCGAGGACCTCGAGGTGCAGATCCAGCGGGTGGCGGGCGTCGAATTCAACGTGAACTCCGTGCCCCAGCTGCGCGAGGTGCTCTACGGCACGCTCGGGCTGCGACCGGGTCGACGGACCAAGACGGGGTACTCGACCGACGCCCGCACGCTCGAGCAGCTGCGGGACCAGCACCCGGTGGTCGGGCTGCTGCTCCGGTACCGGGAGGCCGACAAGCTCCGCTCGACGTACGGGACCAACCTGGCCGCCGAAGTCGCGGCCGACGGTCGTATCCACGCCACCTTTCGTCAGACGGTCGCCCGCACCGGCCGACTGTCGTCGGACCGCCCGAACCTGCACAACATCCCCGTACGTACCCCCGAGGGCCGACGCTTCCGCGAGGCCTTCGTGCCGTCACCCGGACGCCGCCTGCTCGTCGCCGACTACGACCAGATCGAGCTGCGCGCCATCGCCCACCTGTCGGGCGACCCGGGGCTCACCGCCGCCTTCCGGGCCGACGAGGACGTCCACCGCACGGTGGCCAGCCGGGTCTTCGGCGTGGCCCCGGACGAGGTGACGCCCGAACAACGCACCACGGCCAAGATGGTCTCCTACGGCCTCGCCTACGGCATGGAGGCGTACGGGCTGGCCCAGCGTCTGGCGGTCCCCGTCGACGAGGCCCAGGGCATCCTGCAGTCGTTCTTCGCCGCCTTCCCGGCTGTGCAGTCCCACATGGAGCAGACGGTCGCCGAAGCGGAACGGACCGGCTACACGACCACCATCTTCGGCCGTCGTCGCCCGTTGCCCGACTTGCACTCGTCGAACCGCCAGCTCCGCGAGGCGGCTCGGCGGCAGGCGATGAACGCCGCCATCCAGGGGTTGGCCGCCGACCTGTTCAAGGTGGCGCTCAACCGGCTCGACGCCGGCCTCGAGGTCGGCGGCTACCGGTCGGACCTGGTCCTCCAAGTCCACGACGAGGTGCTGGTCGACGTGGACCCCGGCGAGGCAGACGCGGTTGCCGCGCTGACCGAGGAGGCCCTGGTCGGTGCGGCCGACCTGTCCGTGCCGCTCCGCGTGGCGATGGGCTTCGGCGCCTCGTGGGCGGAGGCCAAAGGGGGCTGACGGCGAAGTGACCGCGGCGGGGCTGGTCACGGCGAGACGCGGCTAGCATGGTCGAGCCGTACCCATGCGGCAGTGCACTGCCCGGTCCCGTCGGAGACCGGGTCCCGTCCGGAAAGCGAGCGACCTCACCCCCATGTCCGAAGAGACCCCTGCCCCCTCGGCCACCGCTGTCCTGTCGTCCGAGGCGATGGGCCACTTCGACGCCGAGGGCCACTACGTTCCTCGTCCGATCGTCGAGGACGACCTCGGCGGTGCGTCGCTCGAAGACGCCATGGTGGGCACCATCGTCGAGTTCGACGACGGGGACCTGGTCGAGGGCACGGTGGTCAAGATCGACCGCGACGAGGTCCTGCTCGACATCGGGTTCAAGTCCGAGGGCGTCATCCCGGTGCGGGAGCTGTCGATCCGCAACGTCGTCGACCCGTCCGAGGTCGTCTCCCTCGGCGACCGGGTGGAAGCCCTGGTCCTCCAGAAGGAGGACAAGGACGGTCGGCTCATCCTGTCGAAGAAGCGAGCCCAGTACGAGCGGGCCTGGGGCACCATCGAGAAGCTGAAGGAAGCAGACCAGGTGGTGAGCGGCCCGGTCATCGAAGTGGTCAAGGGCGGCCTCATCGTCGACATCGGCCTGCGCGGCTTCCTGCCGGCTTCCCTCGTCGAGCTCCGCAGGGTGCGCGAACTGCAGCCGTACGTCGGGCGGACCATCGAGGCCAAGATCATCGAGCTCGACCGCAACCGCAACAACGTGGTCCTCTCCCGACGCGCGTGGCTGGAGGAGACCCAGAAGGAGCAGCGCGGCGAGTTCTTGGTCAACCTCAAGCCGGGTGAGCGGCGCCGCGGCGTCGTGTCGTCCGTGGTCAACTTCGGGGCGTTCGTCGACCTGGGCGGGATGGACGGCCTGGTGCACGTCTCCGAGCTGTCGTGGAAGCACGTCGACCACCCCTCGTCGGTGGTCTCCGTCGGTGACGAGGTCGAAGTCGAGGTCCTCGACGTGGACTTGTCCAAGGAGCGGATCAGCCTGTCGCTCAAGGCCACCCAGGCTGACCCCTGGCAGGAGTTCGCCGACAGCCACCAGGTGGGCGAGCTCGTCTACGGGCGGATCACCAAGCTCGTCCCCTTTGGTGCCTTCGTGCAGGTCGGCGACGGCATCGAGGGTCTCGTCCACATCTCGGAGATGGCCGTGCACCACGTCGACCTTCCCGAGCAGGTGGTGAGCCCGGGCGAGGAGCTGTGGGTCAAGATCATCGACATCGACCTCCAGCGTCGCCGTATCAGCCTGTCGATCAAACAGGCCGCCGAAGGCGGCGAGGTGTCCGAGGAGTACCGCGAAGCCTTCGGCGAGCACGCCTACGACGAAGAGGGGAACTACATCGGCCCCTTCGACTACGGCGAGTCGGACTTCACGCCGGAGACCGAAGCCCAGGCGGCGTGGGCGGAGTACGTCATCGAGCACGGAGCCCCGGAGGGCGACGCCGGCTCCGCCGAGCCGGAGGGCGACGCCGGCTCTGCCGAGCCGACCGGCGAGGCACCGGCAGCCGAGTGAGGTAGCCCGCAAGTCGGCGACCCGGCGAGGCGAGGGCGAGGTCGTCGAACCGACGGGCTCGGCTTGCCGGCCTGATCGGAGCCACGCTGGTCGACCGGAGCCCCGGAGGACGGGCGGGGATCTCGCCGCAGGCCGATCCGGGCGAGGCTGACGAGATCGCTACCATGCGCTCCATGGACTCGGCTCCGCGCGTCATCCCCACGGCCCTTGGCGCGACCGAGGCGGAGGTGTCGCTCACCGACACGGACGAACCGTCGAGCGGCGGCGAGGCAGCCCCGGCCGACGCGGCAACCCCGGTCGGCACGGCCGACGCGGCACCGTCCAGACGGGAACCCGACGCCGGGGTGAGCGACCCCGAGGGGCGGCCGTTCCCCCGTCCGGTCTCCCTCGCCATCGCCGTGGGCATCGGCCTCGTCCTGGCCTTCGCCGTCGTGCTCCGCTTCTGGACCCGCTCGGACCTCTGGCTCGACGAGGCGCTCACCGTGGACATCGCCGGACAACCGGTGTCGCACATCCCCGCCCTCCTTCGTCGAGACGGCGCCCCTCCGCTCTTCTACGTCCTGCTCCACTTCTGGATGGGGATCTTCGGCCACTCCGACCTGGCCGTGCGGTCCCTGTCGGGTGTCATCGGCGTCGTGACGATGCCGGTGACCTTCCTCGCCGGTCGGCGTCTGGGTGGCCGGACGGTCGCCTGGTCGGCGTTGCTCCTCGTAGCCACCTCGCCCTTCGCTGCCTACTACGACACCGAGACGCGCATGTACGCGCTGGTGGCGCTGCTCACCGTCCTCGGGTACCTGGCCGTCGCCCGTGCCCTCGAGCGTCCACGACCTGGCAACCTGGTCGCCGTCACCGTCGTGGCCGCCTGCCTCCTCTACAGCCACTACTGGGCGCTGTACCTGCTCGCCGCCGTGGCGGCCTGGCTGCTCTGGCAGGCCCGACGCGGACCGGCGGCCCGACGGCGCAACGCCTGGGCGGTCCTCGCTGCAGTGGTGGTGGGTGGGATCACCTTCGTCCCGTGGCTGCCCACCTTTTTCTTCCAGGCGCGCCACACCGGGACACCGTGGGCAGCGCCGGCGTCCTTTGCCGCCATGGTCCACGCCATCGCCACGTTCGCCGGGGGCAGCTCCAACGAGGGACGGGCGCTCGGCCTCATCTACTTCGCCCTGCTCGCCCTCGGAGTCTTCGGGCTGGCCACCGACCGCCGGCACATCGAGCTCGACCTGCAGACCCGACCGAGGGCGCGTCCCGTCGGCTGGGTGGTAGCGGCGACCCTTGCCCTGGCCATCCTCGGGGGTGTGGTCTCGCGCAGCGCCTTCAGCACGCGCTATGCGTCGGTCGTCTTCGTGCCAGTCGTCCTGCTGGTGTCTCTCGGGCTCGCCGCCTTCCAGTCGCGGCGGATCCGGGCGAGCGTCCTGGCGATCGCCGTCGTCGCCGGTCTGGTCGGGGCGATCCCCAACATCACGACCAACCGGACCCAGGCCGGCCAGGTAGCCCGGGCGATCGCCGGTCACGCCCAGGCCGGTGACGTCGTGGCCTACTGTCCCGACCAGCTCGGCCCAGCCACCAACCGCCTGCTTCCTCCAGGGCGCTACCGGCAGACGACGTTCCCCCGTGACATCGGGCCGGCTTTCGTCGACTGGGTCAACTACGCGGCCGCCTCGCGCGCTGCGTCCCCCGAGGCCTTCGCCCTCCGGCTCGAGCAGCTGGCCGGTCCCACCGGGAAGATCTTCGTCGTGTGGGCACCCGGGTACCAGACCTTCGGGACGAAGTGCCAACAGGTGGTCGAGTCGATCCAGGCCAACCCCCACTATGCGACGGCCGCACTGGTGGGAGGCGACGCCAAGGTCTTCTACGAGCCCATGTGGCTCGACGAGTTCTCGCCACAGCGGCCCTGAGCGGATCGACCCGGTCCGTTCCCGTGCGCCGCTTGCTGCTTGCCGTCCTTCCTGCGTGGTTCACCTCGCGTGTGGTCGTGCTGGCCACGCTCGAACTGGCCCGGCGGTTCGTCAGTCAGCTCCACCCGACCAACCCCTCGGCCGCGCTCCGGGCCCACGAGGGGCTCCTGGCGTGGGACGCCGGTTGGTACCAGACCCTGGCACGGGGCGGGTACGCAGCAGGAGGGACCCAGTCGCTCCGGTTCTTCCCGGGTTTTCCCCTGCTGGCCCGCGTGCTCGCCGACCTTCCCGGTGTGAGCACGGGCGCCGCCCTCGTCGTCATCGCCAACGTGGCGACACTGCTCGGCCTGGCCGTGGTGCACCGCCTGGTCGCGACCGACCTCGGTGACGAGGCCATGGCCGGACGGACGGTCTGGTTGTTGGTCCTCGGGCCTGCAGCGTACGTGCTGGTGATGGGGTACTCGGAGGGCTTGTTCCTTCTCTGCACGGCGACAGGCCTCCTGGCCGTGCGCCAGGGGCGGTGGTGGCTGGCGGCGGGCGCCGGGTTCGTCGCCGGGACCGTGCGACCGCTCGGCGTGCTGCTGGTCGTCCCGTTCTTCGTCGAAGGGGCGAGACCGTACGCGGCACGCTGGTGGGCCACCGAGCCGGCGCTCGCCCGTGCCGTGCACGGCGTGCTCCAGCGGCATCGCCGTGCGAACGCCGCCGGGCAGGTGCCTGCCGCCGCAGGGGCGACGTCGAGCGACAGCCCCCTGCCGTCGGTGCGGTCGCTCGTCGTCCGCACCGTGGCCTGCGCCGCACCCGTGGCCGGGATCGGCGCCTACCTGGCCTGGGTCGGCGCGACCTACGGCAATGCCCTCCTCCCCTTCGAGGTCCAGACCCAAGGCGGTCACCGGGGACCCCTCACCCAGCCCTTCACGTCGATGCTCCACAACGCGGCAGCGTTCCTCCACGGTCACCACGTCGGCAGCGCCCTCCACATCCCCTGGGTGCTCCTCGCCCTGGTCCTCCTGGTCGTCGCCGCCCGACGCCTTCCTGCGTCGTACTCGCTGTTCGCCGCGGCCATGCTGGTCGTGTCGCTGTCGTCGACCAACCTCGACTCCTTCGAGCGCTACGCGCTCAGCGCCTTTCCCCTCGTCATCGCCGGTGCCGCCGTCACCACCCGCCCGGAGGTCTGGCGAGTGGTCCTGGTCGGGGCGGCTGCCGCGCTCGTCGGCTACGGCCTGCTGGCCTTCCTGGGCATCGTCGTTCCCTGACCACCGACCACCACCGACCATGAGCGACCTCCACCGGCACGGTGACGATGAACGACGGTTGTCGGGGCTCTCGGACGCGCGGTACCCAGGCGGTAAGGTGCATCGCTGGGCGCACCCATCGCCCGGCATGGTGATCCACGATCGGGGCCCACGGACCTCTTGCCCCCGGCGGACAATGAGAGCCGAGGAGGAGCGACTGCCGTGACGAACCAGGAACCAGTGAGGCGAGCTGGGGAAGACCAGACGACCACCGAGGACGTCGGTGCGGTGGTGGTGATCGGCGCCGGCCCCGCCGGCCTCACCGCGGCGCGGGAGCTGGTGACGGGTGGCGACGCCCAGGTCACGGTGCTCGAAGCCGACACCGTGGTCGGCGGGATCAGTCGGACGGTCGAGCGTGACGGCTGGCGCTTCGACATCGGTGGCCACCGCTTCTTCACCAAGGTTCGTCGGGTTGAGACGTTCTGGCACGACGTGCTGCCGGCCGAGGACATCCTGCTCCGGCCGCGCATGAGCCGCATCTACTACGGCGGCAAGTTCTACGACTACCCGATCAAGCTCGGCAACGCCCTTTCGAACCTCGGCCCCGTGGAGGCCGTCCGGTGTGCCCTGTCGTTCCTCTGGGTGCGCGTCCGTCCTCCTCACGACACCTCGACCCTCGAGGGGTACATCGTCTCGAACTACGGGTGGCGCCTCTACCACCACTTCTTCAAGACCTACAACGAGAAGGTCTGGGGTGTTTCCGCCTCGGAGCTCTCGGCCGACTGGGGCGCGCAACGCATCAAGGGGATGTCCTTGTGGACGGCCGTGTGGGAACCGGTGCGCAGCTCCCTAGTGGGGTCCCGACGCAGCAAGTCGGCCCAAGTCACCAGTCTCATCGAGGAGTTCGAGTACCCCAAGTACGGCCCCGGCATGATGTGGGAGGTCTGCGCCGAACAGGTTGTCGCCGGTGGTGGGGAGATCCGGCTCGAGACCGCTGTCGACACCGTCCACCTCGAGGGAGGGCGCGCCACCGGTGTGACCATCCGCGACCGGGCAGGAGCCGTCGAGCGTCTCGCCGCCGACCATGTCGTCTCGTCGATGCCGCTCAGCGCCCTGGTGCGGGCCGTCGACCCGCCGCCACCGAGCGAGGTTCTCGAGGCAGCCGATGCTCTGCACTACCGGGACTTCCTGACCGTTGCCCTGGTCGTGCCGGTCGAGCGCGGTTTTCCCGACAACTGGATCTACGTCCATTCGCCGGACGTGAAGGTCGGGCGCATCCAGAACTTCGGCTCGTGGTCGCCGTTCCTCGTCAAGGACGGCTTCACCTGCCTCGGGCTCGAGTACTTCGTGTTCGAGGGCGACGAGCTGTGGTCGAGCACGGACGACGCCCTCATCGAGCGAGCGACCGGCGAGCTCGAGCGCATCGGCCTGGTGGACGCTGCCGACGTGAAAGCCGGCTACGTCGTCCGTGTCCCCAAGGCCTATCCCGTCTACGACGACGCCTACCGCGACAACGTCGAAGTCATCCGACGCTGGTTGGAGCGGGCTGCCGCCAACGTGCACCCGGTCGGTCGCAACGGCATGCACAAGTACAACAACCAAGACCACTCCATGTACACGGCGATGCTGACGGTGGAGAACCTCCGCGGCGCCGACCACGACATCTGGGCCGTCAACGTCGAGGACGAGTACCACGAGTCCGGGCCGTCCGGCTCGTCGGCCGAGGGCACCGGACGGGCCGCCCCAGTGGTGCCGCGCCCGGCCACAGCGGGCCATGGCAGCACTTCCCGGCGCACCTGAGCGCGCCCGTCACCACCGGCTTGGACGGTCCGGTCGGGCACCGGAGCTCCGGGCCGGGCTGACCGACGCCGGGCCTGTCGCCGTCGCGGGGCTGCTCGTCAACGGCGCCAGCGCCCTCGTCGTGGTCGTCGTGGCCCGGCTCGTGTCTCCTCGGGAGTACGGGGCTGTCAACCAGTTGCTCGGCCTGTTCTTCGTCCTGTCCATGCCCGGCTCGGCGGTGCTGGTCGGCGTCGTGCGGCGGGTCACCGCCTGGCGGATGACGGGACAGCTCCACCTGGTCTCCCAGTGGGTGCGGCGCGTGCATCGCCTGCTCGGCGCCCTCCTCGTCGTCGGCACCGTCGTGGTGGCACTGCTGCAGTCGTGGATCGCCCGGCAGCTGGGCCTTCCCAACGACGCCGGGGTCCTCACGGTGCTCGTGGCCGGAGGACTGTGGATCGTGCTCTGTGTCGACCGGGGACTGCTGCAGTCCGAACGGGCCTACCGGCCCCTGGCCGGCAACCTGCTCCTCGAGGGAGCGGCACGCACGGTGGCCATCCTCGTCCTCGTCACTGCCGGGCTGGGGGTCGCCGGGTACGGGCTGGGGGTGCTCCTCGGGGAAGTCGGCGCCGTCGCCGAGGCGCGCTGGCTGGTGTGGAGACGGGGAACCTACTCGCACGCCGGGCTGCCGTCGGCGCCTCCACCCGCCGCTGTCCCCATGGGTGACCCCGCGCCTCCCGACCACGTCGACCGCTCCGCTCCCAAGCGACACCAACTGCTCGGCGACGTGGCCGCCGCCTTCGTCGCCCTCGGCCTGCTCGCCCTCTTGCAGAACGCGGATGTCATCATGATCGGCCGGTACAACCGGGCCGCTGCGGGGCCGTACGCCGCCATCTCCGTTGCCTCCAAGGCCCTCGTCTACGCCGCACTGGCACTCGGCTCCTACTTGTTACCCGAGGCCACCATCCGCTGGCACGCCGGCGGGCATGCGGTGCGCCAGCTCGGGGTCGCCCTGGTGCTCGCCGAACTTCCCGCCGCGGTGTTGCTCGTCCTGGCCCTCGCCGTGCCGCGGCTCCTCCTCCGCCTGGTGTTCTCAGCCCGGCTGACCGCGGCTGCCCCCGCGTTCGCCACGCTGGCTGCCGCCATGGCCCTGCTCTGCGTCAGCGTCCTGTTGACGAACTACCTGATCGGAACCGGGACGCGGTGGGTAGTGGTGGTCCTGGGCGGTGGTGGATTGGCCGTGCTGGGCGCCGTCGCTGCCGCCCACGGGAGCCCCGTCGCCACGGCCCGAGCCGACTTCGCCGTCCAGCTCGCAGTGTGCATGGCCCTCGGTGTCAGCTTCGTGGTCGTCCACCATCGCCGCCACGGCGAGCGGTGGCGGGCCCGGTTCGGCACCGCGTACCCTTGGGCGCCTGGCTTCTTGGTCAGGACGGCGCTCGGCCGGACGAGTCCCATGGGGGAGGGGATGGACGCCACTACACTGACGGCCAGGGGCGGGTCGGGGTCGGCGACGAGGAATGGGGACCCGTGAGGACGACGGCAGACGGGCGAGACCCGACCGACTCGGCCGCAGCACGCGTCGCTCCACCCCGCTCCGCGGTGACGAACCTCGGTCTCGTCGGGGATGCCGGGCGGCCCCGTCACCTCACGCCTGTCGCACCGGACGACGACGGTGGTGACGGGAGAACCCGAGGCACCCTCGCCGAGCGGGCCCGTGCGGCGCTGGCCGGGCTCGAGCTGGGAGAGATCGCCGAGCGGGCCGGCCTTCGACGCATCGACGCGCTGGCCTGGCGCGACTACGACGACCCGGAGGCCGGGGGGTCAGAGCTCCACGCCCACCGGATCTTTGCTGCCTGGGCCGAAGCCGGACTGGACGTCGCCATGACGACCTCGGCCGTGCCCGTCGGGGCGACGGTCGTTCGTCGCGACGGCTATCGGGTCGTGCGCCGCTCGGGCCGCTACGGGCTGTTCCCGCGGACGATGCTGTCCGGGGCACTCGGACGGATCGGCTCCGGTGACGGTCTGGTGGAGATCTGGAACGGCATGCCGTTCTTCTCACCGGCGTGGTGCCGGGCACCCCGGATCGTCTTCCTCCATCACGTCCATGCCGAGATGTGGCACATGGTCCTTCCGCGCCACCTCGCCCGGATCGGCCATGCCATCGAGCACCACGTGGCACCTCCTGTCTATCGACAGGCCAGGATCGTCACCCTCTCCAACTCGTCGAAGGCCGAGATCGTCGACCGGCTCGCTCTCGCCCCGGAGCACATCGCCGTCGTCCCGCCGGGCGTCGAGCCTCACTTTTCTCCTGGAGGCGAGAAGGCGCCGCATCCGTTGGTCGTGGCCGTGGGTCGTCTGGTCCCCGTCAAGCGGTTCGACCTCCTCGTCGACGCGCTGGCCCGGCTTCGGTCTCGGCACCCGGACCTCGAGGCCGTCATCGTCGGGGAGGGGTACGAGCGCCGTGCCCTCGAAGCGCTCGTCGCCGCCCGGGGTGCCGGCGAGTGGCTCTCGCTCCCCGGGTACCTGGCCGACGACGACCTGGTTGCCTTGTACCGTCGGGCGTGGGTGGTCACCTCGGCCAGCCAGCGCGAGGGGTGGGGGATGACCGTGACCGAAGCGGGTGCGTGTGGCACCCCTGCGGTGGTGACGCGGATCGGTGGCCACGAGGACGCCGTCGTCGATGGTCGTTCGGGGCTGCTCGCCGACACCATGGACGACCTCGTCGCGGGGCTCGATGCCGTCCTCGGCGACGACGTGCTGCGCCGACGGCTCACGACGGGAGCAGTAGAGCGTGCCGCCTCGCTGACCTGGGAACAGACGGCGCGAGGCGCCTTGGCTGCCCTCGCCGTCGAAGCGCTCTCCCGCCGCTGAACGCCCCTTGGCCCTCGCCGGGTCGCCCGTCCTCGAGCTCCAGCCGGACCGAGCGGTCGACAAACCGGGCACGGTCCGGCTGACAGGGTGCGGATAGCATCGGGGCATCCTCACGAGCACGACTCGAGGTGCACATGCCCACTGCCGTCTCCGCCGCACGGATCCGCAACATCGCCCTCGTCGGGCACGACGGTGTGGGCAAGACCACCCTCACCGAGGCCCTGCTCGTCGCTACCGGCACGACTGCCCGAGCGGGACGGGTAGAGGACGGGACGACGACGACCGACTTCGAGCCCGAGGAGCACGCCCACGGGGTATCGCTGGCCACCGCGGTCGCTCCCCTCGTCGTCGGCGACACCAAGGTGAACCTCCTCGACACCCCCGGCCTTGCCGACTTCGTGGTCGAGGTCGAGCTGGCCCTGTCGGTGGCCGACGCTGCGCTCGTGGTGGTCAGCGCCGTCGACGGGGTCCAAGCCCACACGAAGACGGTCTGGCGGCTCGCCGAGGAGGCAGGTGTGCCCCGCCTGGTGTTCGTCAACAAGCTGGACCGGGAGCACGCGGAGTTCGCCCGGACGGTCGGTCAGCTACGGGACGCCTTCGGCCCGCACGTCGCCCCGCTCGAACTGCCCATCGGGGCCGAGGCGACCCTGCGAGGCGTCGTCGACCTCGTGGCCGACACGGCCGCCGTCTACGACGAAGGCGGCCGTGCTCGCACGGTGGAGATCCCGGCCGAGCTGGTGGAACAGGAGCACCACGACCACGAGCAACTGGTCGAGGAGATCGTGGTCGGCGACGAGGAGCTGCTGGCTCGCTACCTCGAGGGCGCTGCCCTCACCCCCGACCAGCTCGAGACGACCCTGGCTGGCGAGGTGGCCACCGGGGCGGTCGTGCCGGTGGTGTGCGGGTCGGCGACGACCGGGGTCGGCCTCGACCTCCTCGTCAAGCTGCTCTGCGAGCTGCCCGGACGCCGACACGCCGCGGTCGAGGCAGGCGGGGAGCGCGTCGAGGTCCCCGTCGACGCGGCCGGTGAGCCGCTCGCCCGGGTGTGGAAGACGTTCGTCGACCCCTTCGCCGGCAAGTTGTCACTCCTCCACGTGGTATCAGGGACCCTGCGTCCCGACATGGCGCTGGTCAACACCCGAACCCACGGCGAGGAACGTCTCCACGTGCTCGAAGCGGTGCGAGGGAAGGAGACCACGCCGGTGCCCGAGGCACCCGCCGGTGACCTGGTTGCCGTGCCGAAGCTCTCCTCGACCCAGCCTGGGGACACCCTGGCGCCGAAAGGCACACCGGTGGTGGTCGCCGTGCGACCGACGTCACGTCCCCAGTTGTCGGTGGCCGTCCGCCCGAAGACACCCGGCGACGAGGATCGCCTCTCCACCGGACTGCACCGCCTCGCCGAGGAAGACCCCTCGCTGCAGGTCCGTCGGGACGACGAGACGCACCAGACCATCGTGACCGGCATGGGGGAGACGCACTTGCAGGTCGTCACCGAACGGCTCCAGCGGCGCTTCGGTGTCGAGGTCGTACGTGAGGACGTCGTGATCTCCTACCGCGAGACCATCACTGTCGCGGCCGAGGCCGAAGGACGCCACAAGAAGCAGTCGGGCGGCCACGGCCAGTTCGCGGTGGTGCACCTCCGCGTCGAGCCGCTCGGGCGCGGCGAGGGGATCGTCTTCGTCGACGAGGTGGTCGGCGGGGTGATCCCCCGGCCGTTCATCCCCGCCGTCGACAAGGGCGTGCGCCAACAGCTCGCCGCCGGCGGTCCGCTCGGCCACCCGGTCGTCGACGTCCGAGTTGTCTGCGACGGGGGGAAGTTCCATCCCGTCGACTCCAACGAACTGAGCTTCGAGCTGGCCGGGGCAGCAGCCGTCACCGCCGCGCTCGCCCAGGGGCGACCGGTGCTCCTCGAGCCGATCTCACGCCTCGAGGTCACCGTGCCCGGTGCCTCCCTCGGTGCCGTCCTCGGCGACTTGAACGCTCGTCGGGGCCGGGTCACCGACAGCCAGCCTGCCGACGGCGACTGGCAGCGGGTGGAGGCGCTCGTTCCCGACAGCGAGCTCACTCGCTACCTCGTCGACCTCCGGGTGCTGACCGGAGGTCTCGGCCGGTTCACCGCCGAGTTCGCCCACTACGTCGAGGTACCGAACGCCGTCGCCGAGCGGCTCATCCCTCGCTAGTCGTACCGGTCCCGCTCGTCGAACCGGTCCCGCTCGTCGAACCGGTCCCACTCGTCGGGGTCCGGTCATCCTGCTCCCGGGCGGCCAGGCTACGTCGCCGATGGACCTCGTCGGCGACGGCGTCCGCCGCCAACAAAGCGAGCCCGGCCAGCACGACGGTGGCGCCGGCCGTGTAGTGGGCTGCCCACAACCCCACTGTGGTGAAGGGGTGGTGTGCCTGGGTCACGGTGATCCAGGCCGCGGCGCCGGCCACGCAGGCAGCTGCAGCCAGGCTCAGCAGCGGGCGGAAGCGGGGCAAGAGCAGGGCGACGAGGACCCCCGCCCCCACGATCGGCCCGACCCGGGGGTCTCCCACCGCGCTCGCCGCCACGCCGGTCCCCACCGCGGTCAAGACCGCGGTGGGGAGACCGACCCGTCGCCTGGCCCGTCGGAAGGGGAGCACCGGCCGGGGCCACTCGACGGCGACGGCCTCGGCTGCTCCGACGAAGCCAGCGCGCCGCCGGCGCTCCTGGTGGCGGAGCCGACGGCGCGAGCGTCCCCGGAGCCGCCGGCGCTCGGCCCGTGTGAGGGGCGGTGACGGGGTGGCAAGGTCCCGGCCGTCGTCGTCGGCGGCCGGGACACCGCCGGACGCGACCAGGTCCCCCTCGGCACCGGCGCCGAAGGGGCCACCGCCGCCGGCGCCGAGGGGGTCCGGCCGGAGGGGCAGGAAACCCAGCACCAGGCAGAGCAGGAGGAACGCCAACGAGGCCACCAAGGCCACGTCGACGCGTGCCTGGGGCGTCCAGACCAGGTCGACGGTCAGCGTGCCGTGGTGGATGGCTGCAGCCAGGCGAGCGGGGTCGACGCGCCACCCGTTGGCGAACGCGTCCACGAGTAGCGGGGCGCCGAGCCCCGACGCACCGCGGACGGTCGCCGTCCAACCCTGATTGAGGCTCTCGCCGAGGACGAGGAGGAACGGCGCGGTGTGCGCCGTCACACCGCGCACCTTCACCTGCATGGACGTGGTCCCCGGGTGGTCCACCGTAACGGTGGGCGCCGGCGGCGTGGCAGCGGCAGCCAGCACGGTGGTCACGGAGGGGACGGCAGGCGCCGGGAGCGGTGCCGGGCCACCGCCGGCAGCGGACTCGAGCGCCAGGGTGTCGATGTTGAAGCCGGTGATCGACCCGAGGGTCGCCTGCACGGTATGGGTGCCGGGGCCGAGCGTGATGCCGTTCCGGTCCGGGCCGCACGCCGAGATAGCGAGGCCCTGCCGGTCGAGCGCGGCCGTCGTCGAGCCGGTGACCCGCACCCACACCGGGTTCCCGTCGATGGCCAGCAGGTTCGACTGGCACGTTCCTGGCATGCGAGGGGGGACGGGTGCGGCGTGAAGACCCGGGATGCCGACCTCGGCGATCCCGATGGGCATGGCGATGGGCGACTCCGACCAGTAGTCGACGGTGTTCTCGATCCGGACGGTGGGGAAGGTCAAGCGGATGGCGCTGCCGGTGACCGCCGGGAACGAGATCGGCACGTCGACCACTGTGCCCGGGGTCCGACCGTCGGCGATCGCCGGGAGGGCCACCGACCGGGTGACCCCTCCGGCGCTCACCGTCATGGTGGTGGGGACCGAGTGCTCCCCGTCGGCGACGACCTGCAGGTCGAGGTGGTCGAGGGTGATCGGGCGGGGGAGCCGGTACTCGAGCCAGTCACCCGCCTGTTGGGAGGCACCGAAGCCGGGCTCCCAGATGGTCTGGGAGCTCCCGTCGAGGGTGGCGATGGCGCCGTCTCGCAGGTCACCCGGCAGTCGCCCCTTGGAGTAGGCGACGATCCCGGAGCCGTGCGAGCCGGGGCGTCCGACCAGTCGGTCGATGGCGTCGTCAGGGATGAGCGGCGAGATACGGGCCGTCCCCGACAGCGAGAACGTCCGGCTCGTCGGGAGCCAGAGCTGGCGCGACAGCGTTGGCTCCGGCGAGGAGCGGGGCGGGAAGCCGGACATGCGCTGGCGCGTCATCAGGAAGGTCAGCGGATCGGCCAGCGAGTGGGTGCCGGCGGCCCGGAGCAAGTCCTGGGGCATGGCGATCGTCTCGTCGGCATGGACGCCGGGGATCTGGACCTCGGCAAAGCCCACCGCGCTGTGGAAACCGGGCTTGTTGTGGTGCGCCGTGAGGCCGACGCCGGCGACGGTGATCCGCAGGGTCGTAAACGAGCGGTTGCCGATCGGGACCCGCTGTCCGGCCGGGGTGCGCGACGTCGGGCCGAGGGCCACGCGGAGCGGGTGCCCACCGTCGAAGGTGAGCACGACCGAGGTGATGAACCGGTCGGGCAGCCCGGTCTGGGGTTGTACCAGGGTGATCGAGCCGGGGGCCACCGGGTGGGTGAGCACCACCTGCCACCACTGGCCGATCGGGTTGGCGAAGGAGTTGTCCAGCCAGGCCGTCTGCAGGTCCCCGTCGAGCGCGGCGGCAGGCTGGTCCTCGGGGAGGTAGGTCAGGGACGAGCCGTAGCTCGAGGCGGTCACCGACGAGATCCCGTCGTAGACGGCGGTGGTCTTGGCGTCGGCCGGTGCCCCGGGGAAGAGGTCGATGGGCGCGTCCGCCGGGTTCGTGCTCTTGGGTTGGGACGCCGTCTCCGTGTAGCCGGTGTTCTCGCTGAGCGAGTTCCACTCGAAGGCCTGCTTGCGATTGGTGTCGGTCACCACCAGGTCTGCCGGTCCCGACAGCACCGAGGTGCGCAGGCGCGGGTGGAGGTCGAGCGTGCCGGCGTAGAGGATGGTCGGGTGCCCCGAGAGCAGCCCGGTCGGGGCGGCATCCACCAACCCCGAGCCGCCCCCGTCGACCACCAACGGATCGGCGAGCGACTCCGCCCGCACGATGGGCCGTGGGTCAGCGACCTTGTAGGTCACCAGCGGGGCCGGCCAGGTGTCGTTGGCCGGACGGGCCAACGTGGACTCGTCGAGCTTGGCGATGGTCGACACGTTCGGGACCGGCGTACCGAAGGAGGTCGGGTCGGAGAGGCCGACCGGGGTGGTGGCCAACCCGGCGGCGACCGCCTGCGGTTGCGGCAGGAAGTACCGCTCGTAGGCCTGGTCGTACTGGACGAGGACGCTCCCCGCGCTCATGAGGGAGGCCATCGGCCCCAGCGCGTTCCAGTTGTTGACCTCGTTCTGGAGGGGCGAGTCGAGTGCGTAGAGGAGGTCGGCCGTGGCCATCGAGCCCATGATCTGCTGTTCGTGGGTGACGAACGGCCGGGTCATGAGGCCCGGGTAGACGGTGTCGATGGTGTCGCCCCAGCGGTAGGCGGCGAAGTTGTTGCCGGGCAGGGCGTACACCCGCGACGAGGTCCCCTGGGCCTGGAGGGCCCGGGCGGCGGCCCGCACCGAGGCTGGTGGGGTCGCCGGCTGAGTGAAGCCGTTGGCGACGATGGCACCGGTCAACAGCGGCGTCGCCGCACCCACCGCTGCACCCCCGGCCACGACAGCGAGCAGCAGTCCGCTGCGTCGAGAGCGGTGGGCGAGGGCGCTGACTCCGGCGCCGAGCAGCAAGGCCAGCGAGAGCACCACGAGCGGGGTGACCCGGTCCGTCGAGCGCATGGCCAGCCCGGCCGTCGTGTCGACCATGAACGCCTTGAGCGCGCTGCCGATCCACGTCGGGTGGGAGTACGGGAAGGCGCCGACCGACAGGATCGTCCCGACCAGGGCGAGCAGGGCGAAGTAGGACCGGTGGACCCAGCGCAGGAAGGCCGCCGCGGCAAAGGCCAGGACGGGGACGACGTAGCTGAGGGCGATCAGCCAGACCTGCTGGGTGTAGGCGACCGAGGCCTGGGTCCACTGGCCGACCCGGTCCGAGCCGTAGAAGTACCAGTAGCCGAGCCCGCGGATGACCTCGGCGGCCGACGAGGAGGAGCTGGTGGCCGGGACGGTCTCGGTGTACTTGAGGATGTCGATGCCGTAGGCGGCTTCGACCTCGAGGCCCGCTGCCCACCACAACGACACGCCGGCAGCGAGCAGGGCGATCCGCCAGGCGGCCGCCCACGCCTGTCGCCAGGTGATCTCGCCGGACACCCCGGCCGCCCAGGGCAGCCACAGGGCCGGGGCCAGGCCGACGTAGAGGATCGAGCTGGCGTTGATGCCGCTGACCAGGATCATCACCAGGCCGAAGAGCGCGGGGTAGCGCCAACCGCCCCGCCGGGCGGCCAGGATGGTGAAGGCCAGCATCCACGGCAGCCCCGACCAGGGCAGCAGGATCACCGAGATGCGGCCGGCATACTGCAGGACGTACGGCGTCAGCATGAACGACACCACGGCGACGTACCGGCCCGGTCCCCACAGGCCGAGCACCCGGCACAGCGCCAGCACGCCCGCCCCGGCGGCGAACAGGATGGCCGCCATCCACAACCGTTGGGCGATCCACAGCGGGACGTGGAGCTCGGCCATGGCCCAGTAGAACGGGCCCATCGGCAGGAGGTACCCGATGTTCTCGTGGGTCACCGTGCCGAGGGCCACGCTCGGGTCCCACATCGACGCTGCGGCGCGCACGTAGCGACCGGGGTCGAGGTAGAGGTACGTCTTCGTGTCGTCGGTGACCACGCCCGGGCGCGACCAGAGCATGGGCGCCACCGCCACGATGGCCACGGCCAGGTAGTCGAGGACCCGTCGAGCCCGGCTGGGTGACCGCAGCACGGCAAGGGCCGAACGCGTCCGCCCCGCTGCGGTCAAAGGAGACGACCGCTCGAGGGACGACGCCGGCGCGGAGAGGGAGGGTTCGGAGGGCGGCACGGGTGCTCGGTAGTGTAAACAACGGGTCCCGGGCGGGGGGATCGACTCCTCCGGCGGTCGGACCGGGTGGACGACGAGGAGGCCGGGTGTCGACGAACGTGGGGAGGACCTACAGCCGAGGAACCGGGTCGGGCCGCGGCTCGCTGACCGGTGAGCGGCCCCAGGAGGGAGTCACCCCCGACTCGCTCCTCGCCCTGCATGCCGCCGGGTACCGGACGGTCATCGAGCGACTCGGCGCCGGGCGAGTGCTCGACGTGGGGTGCGGGCACGGGTTCGAGTCGGCACGTCTGCTCGGGCTCGAGCGCCGGGTCGTCGGGGTCGACTACAGCGCCGAGGCCACGGCGTCGGCCCGTGAGCGCTTCGCAGGTGTCGGGCTCGCCGTCGCTCGGATGGAGGCGCGCTCGCTGGGCTGCGCCGAGGGCGTCTTCGACTGGGCGTGCTCGTCGCACCTCATCGAGCACTTCGACGAGCCCGAGGGGCACGTTGCCGAGCTGGCCCGGGTGCTGGCTCCCGGCGGGACGGCCTTCTTCCTCACCCCCAACGCCCCGGCCGACTTCGAGAACCCGTTCCACCTGCACCTCTTCGAGCCCGACGAGCTCCGCTCGTTGCTCGGCCGGTACTTCGCCGACGTGACCGTCGAGGGGCTCGACGCCGTCCCCCGGGTGAAGGCGGACTTCGCCGCCAGACGGGCCAAGGCCGAGCGGCTGCTCCGGCTCGACGTGCTCGACCTCCGCCACCGCATCCCCCGGTCGTGGTACGTCGCCGCCTACACGCGCCTCCTGCCGCTCGCCTACCGGCTGGTGGCCCGGGGCGACGCTGGTGGGACCACCGGGATCACGGCGGACGACTTCTTCGTCACCGACCAGCTCGACCGGACCACCATGGTGCTCTTCGCCACGGCGCGCCAACCGCGCCGGTGACGCCGGCTTCGTCCGGTGACGCCGGTGCGCCCGCACTCGTCGTCGGGTTGACCGGTGGCATCGGGACGGGGAAGTCGACGGTGGCTCGGCTGCTCGTCGAGCACGGGGCCGCCCTGGTGGACGCCGACCAGATCGCCCGCGAGGTGGTCGAGCCGGGGCGTCCCGCCTACGGGGCGCTCCTCCAGCGGTTCGGCACCGACATCGTGGCCGCCGACGGCACGATCGACCGCCCAAGGCTCGCCGCGCGCGTCTTCGGCGACCCGGTGGCGCTGGCCGACCTGAACGCCATCACCCATCCCGCCATCGGCGCCGAGCTCCTGGCCCGGCGCAACGCCGCAGCAGCACGGGGCGGCGTCGTCGTGGTCGACGTCCCGTTGCTGCGAGACGAGCACCGTCGCTCGCTCGGGCTCGCCCTGGTGGTGGTCGTCGACGTGCCGACCGAGGTCGCCGTCGACCGTCTGGTCGGCCAGCGGGGGATGGACCGCACCGATGCCGAAGCCCGGGTTGCCGCCCAGGCCGACCGGGCCACCCGGCTGGCTCAGGCAGACGTGGTCGTCGAGAACGTCGCGTCCCTCGAAGACCTCCGCCGACGGGTCGACCAGCTCTGGTCCGACCTTGCGGCCCGCCTCGCCTTCACGGGGACGCCACCGGTCCTCTGACCGGGAGACCCGGAGGCGGTCCGTCCGCCAGCGGGGGAGCGCTGGCGTGGCATCGGCGGGCGCCGGGCCACAAGGCCAGGGCGAAGAGCACCGCGGGCAGGCCGAGGTTGGGGTCGGTCCCCTGCCCGGTCAGGATGCCGCCCAGCCCCTGGCCCACCACCCAGAACACCACGGAGAGGACCACCCCGGCCACCAGGGACAACCGGAGCGTCCGACGCCGGAGGGCCCACCAACCGACCACGAACTGCACGACGGCGAGCGCGGCGGCGACCAGCTCGCCCCGGCCGGTGACCAGGTGGGCGACGCCGGTCTCGACAGCGGCGAGGAACCCGGGCTGACCGACGGCGGTCTCGTGCAGCTGGGCACTGATGGCATCGGGCGCGTGGTTGCCGTACTCCAGCTCGAGCAGGGCCGTCCCGCACCACAGCGCCACCCACAGGCCCCGCGCCACGAGTTCGCCGCCCAGGCCGCCGCCAGCGATCGGCTCGTCGAGGCTCGGCTCACGACGGGGCCAGAGCACGACAGCGAGCGCGGCGTAGAGGAGAGCGGCGCCCGGCGCGCCGGTCAGCATGGAGGCTTGGGGAAAGAGGAGCTGGCCGTAGCCCTCGCCGACCACCCAGACGCCCGCTGACCACACCAGGGTCCCGGCCAGGGCCCACCGCACCGATCGCCGCCACAGGAGCCCGACGCCCAGGGCAGCCTGTACGGCGACGATGGTCCAGTTGACGGCAACCTGGTGGGCGACGAAGACGGTGAGCGCCTGGCGGACGAGGTCGGTGGCCGGGTTGGGCGCCCCCATGGTGTTCTC
Source organism: Acidimicrobiales bacterium (assembly GCA_049964655.1). Taxonomy (GTDB): domain Bacteria; phylum Actinomycetota; class Acidimicrobiia; order Acidimicrobiales; family RAAP-2; genus JAJZJT01. Next base: position 16,494 of record JBMFXC010000013.1, on the reverse strand, counting down.
GGAGATCGGGCCGAGGAAGCCGTCGGAGCCGTGCTGGAACATGTACGGCTGCAGCTGGAGCCCGGCGTCGAGGAGCCAGAGGAGCCCGAGCGCGACCTGCAGGTGCCGCCGACGGACCCGCCGCGGGCCGACCGGACCTGCCTCGGACGCTCGGGACGTCGTGGACCGGGCTCCCTCGGCTCCCGACGCAGCCGCCCGTCGTTCCGGAGTCTCGACCGGGGCGCCCATCGCTGCACATGCTACCGGTGCGACGTCCGGGGCCCCTCAGGCGGAGGTCCGAGGTGAGGCAACGAACGGGCCGACGCTGAAGTCGTAGCCGGGCCGTCGCGCCACCGGCGGGTCCGTGCCCGCTCGCCGGTACCATCGCCCTGTGCCCGAGTTCTCCGTGGTGTCGCCGTTTCGGCCCGCCGGGGACCAGCCCCAGGCCATCGCCTCGCTGGTCGAGGGCGTGCGCGCCGGCGAGCGGTACCAGACCCTGCTCGGCATCACCGGCTCGGGGAAGACGGCGACGGTGGCCTGGACCATCGAGGCGCTCCAACGACCCACGCTCGTCATCGAGCCGAACAAGTCACTGGCCGCCCAGCTTGCCGCCGAGCTGAAGGAGCTCTTCCCGCACAACCGGGTCGAGTACTTCGTCTCTTACTACGACTACTACCAACCCGAGGCGTACGTCCCCTCGTCGGACACCTACATCGAGAAGGACTCGTCCATCAACGACGAGATCGACCGACTGCGCCACGCCACGACCTCGTCGCTCCTCTTGCGCCGTGACACCATCGTGGTGGCATCGGTGTCGTGCATCTACGGGCTCGGCTCCCCGGCCGAGTACCGCGACCGCATCGCCGTGCTCCGTCCTGGCGAGACCCACGACCAGCGTGCCTTCCTGCGACGGTTGGTCGAGATGCAGTACACGCGCAACGACCTCGCCCTCGCTCGGGGACAGTTCCGGGCCCGGGGGGACACCGTCGAGGTCCACCCCGCCTACGAGACCCAGGCCGTGCGCATCGAGTTCTTCGGCGACGTGGTCGAACGGATCCGTCCGGTCGACGTCCTCACCGGCGACGTGGGAGACGACCTCGACGAAGTGGTGATCTTCGCCTCCACTCACTACGCCTCGAGCGACGACACCCTGGCGCGCGCCATCACCGGCATCGAGGACGAGCTGCGAGGGCGCCTGGCCGAGCTGGAAGGAGCCGGCAAGCTCCTCGAGGCCCAGCGGCTCCGCATGCGCACGGAGTACGACCTCGAGATGCTCGCCGAGACCGGTGTGTGCAGCGGCATCGAGAACTACAGCCGGCACCTCGACGGCCGTGCCGCCGGCGAGGCGCCGTTCACCCTGCTCGACTTCTTCCCCGACGACTTCCTGGTCGTCCTCGACGAGAGCCACGTGGCCATCCCTCAGCTGCGAGGACAGTTCGCCGGCGACCGCTCGCGCAAGGAGACCCTCGTCGAGCACGGCTTCCGCCTGCCCTCGGCGCTCGACAACCGGCCGCTGCGCTTCGAGGAGTTCCTCGACCGAACCGGTCAGGTCGTACTGCTCTCGGCGACACCCGGTCCGTGGGAGCTCGAGCACTCGAGCCGGATCGTCGAGCAGGTGATCCGGCCCACCGGCCTGGTCGACCCCGAGGTCGACATCCACCCCACCACCGGCCAGGTCGACGACCTCCGACAACGGATCGAGCAGACGGTTGCCGCCGGGTGGCGAGTGCTGGTCACGACCCTCACCAAACAGATGGCCGAGGACCTCACCGAGTTCTTGGCCGACAGCGGGGTGCGGGTCCAGTACCTGCACTCCGACGTCGACACCATGACCAGGGTCGAACTGCTGCGCGACCTCCGGCTCGGCACCTACGACGTGCTGGTCGGCATCAACCTGCTCCGGGAGGGGCTCGACCTCCCTGAAGTGGCCCTCGTCGCCATCCTCGACGCCGACAAGGAAGGCTTCCTGCGCTCGGTGTCCTCCCTCGTCCAGACCATGGGCCGGGCGGCCCGCAACGCCGAAGGACGGGTGGTCCTCTACGCCGACACGGTGACCCCGTCCATGCGCGAGGCCATCACCGTCACCCAGCAGCGCCGGGCTCGGCAGATCGCCTACAACGAGGAGCACGGGATCGACCCGCGGACCGTCACCAAGGCGGTGACCGACATCTTGGCCCGAGTCCGCGGCCCGCAACCGGGCGAGCTCGATCGGCAGGCGTCCACAACCGGTCCCTCGTCACGCCGGGCGACCACACCGACGCGAGCCTGGGCACGCACCGCTGCCGAGGGCGAGGAGCAACCTCCCGGCACCGACGGCGACCTGGCCGGCCTCGTCGCCCGGCTCGAAGGCGAGATGACCGCCGCCGCCGAGTCCCTCCGGTTCGAGGAGGCCGCACTGCTCCGCGACGAGATCGCCGAGCTGCGCGCGCTCCTCGTCGTGGAAGCTGCCCCCAGCCAGACGAGTGGGGCCGCCGAGGCGACCGGACGACCCCTCGGCGGACGTCGAACCCCTGCGCCACGCACGGCGGGCACGAGGGCCCGGCGCGGTGGCCGATGACGGCGGCTGGGGCGCCACCTCTGGCCGGTATCCTCACCCGGTGACCGAGCGTCTGGTGGTCCGCGGGGCCCGTGAGCACAACCTCCAGGACGTCTCCGTCGACCTGCCCCGGGACCGCCTGATCGTCTTCACCGGCCTGTCCGGGTCCGGCAAGTCCTCCCTTGCCTTCGACACCATCTACGCCGAGGGGCAGCGCCGGTACGTCGAGTCGCTCTCGGCCTACGCCCGGCAGTTCCTCGGTCAGATGGACAAGCCCGACGTCGACTTCATCGAAGGGCTCTCCCCGGCCATCTCCATCGACCAGAAGTCGGCCTCCCACAACCCCCGCTCCACCGTGGGAACGGTGACCGAGGTCTACGACTACCTCCGTCTGCTCTACGCTCGGGTGGGCAAGCCCCACTGCCCGGCGTGCGGCCGTCCGGTCGCCCGGCAGAGCCCCCAACAGATCGTCGACCGGGTGATGGCCATGCCGGAGGGCACCCGTTTCGTCGTGCTGGCTCCGGTGGTGCGCGGCCGCAAGGGCGAGTACACGAGCCTCCTCGACGAGCTGGCCAAGCAGGGCTTCGCCCGCGTGCGGGTGGACGGCACCACGGTCGAGCTGTCCGAGCGGGACGGGCTCGACCTTGCCCGCTACGAACAGCACACCATCGAAGTGGTGGTCGACCGTCTCGTGCGACGTGACGACATCCGCCGACGCCTGACCGAGTCACTCGAGACGGCCCTCGGGCTGGCCGAAGGTGTCGCCGAGATCGTCGAGGTGGCCCCGGACGGCACCGAGTCCGAGGCCATCACCTTCAGCCAGCACCTCTCCTGCACCCACTGCGGGTTGAGCTTCGAAGAGCCAGAGCCCCGGACGTTCTCCTTCAATTCTCCCTTCGGGGCGTGTCCGGCCTGCTCGGGCCTCGGGACCACCTTCGAGGTCGATCCCGACCTGGTCGTCCCCGACCCTGGGCGCTCCCTGGCCGACGGCGCCCTCGCCCCGTGGTCGGGGGGACGCAGCGACTACTTCCAGCGGGTCGTCGACGCCGTGGCCGAGCTGGGCGGGTTCTCGACCACGGTCCCCTGGCAGGACCTCCGACCAGCCGACCGTCGCCTCGTCCTCTACGGGGCGGGAGACCGCCACGTCCAGTTGACCTACCGCAACCGCTACGGTCGGCAGCGCTCGTTCGAGACCCGTTACGAGGGGATCGTCCCGTGGCTGCGTCGACGCCACGCCGAAGCGGAGTCCGACGTCCTGCGCGACAGCCTCGAGTCCTACCTGCGGGAGGTGCCGTGCCCAGCCTGCCAGGGCGCACGGCTCCGCCCAGAGGCGCTCGCCGTGACCGTCGGCGGCCTGTCCATCCACGAGCTGTGCTCGCTCCCCATCGGCCGGGCCGTCGCCGAGGTGGCTGCGCTCGACCTGTCCGACCGCGACCACCTGATCGCCGACCGCGTGCTGCGCGAGGTGCGTGAGCGCATGCAGTTCCTCCTCGACGTGGGTCTCGACTACCTCACCCTGGCTCGCTCGGCGACGACCCTGTCGGGGGGCGAAGCCCAGCGCATCCGTCTGGCCAGCCAGATCGGCAGTGGGCTGGTCGGGGTCCTCTACGTCCTCGACGAACCCTCCATCGGACTGCACCCCCGTGACAACCAGCGCCTCATCGCCACCCTCCAGCGACTGCGCGACCTCGGCAACACCGTCCTCGTGGTCGAGCACGACGAGGAGACCATCCGCGTCGCCGACCACGTGGTCGACGTCGGCCCGGGAGCAGGGGAGCACGGAGGGCGGATCGTCCACTCCGGCCCGGTCACCGGGCCGGACGGCATCGAGGCGAACCGCGAGTCCATCACCGGGCAGTACCTGTCGGGACAACGCACCATCCCGGTGCCCGAACAGCGCCGCGCGGGCACCGGCCAGGCGCTGACCGTGGTCGGGGCACGCGAGCACAACCTCGCCGACATCACGGTGGCGTTCCCGTTGGGCTGCCTGGTGGCGGTCACCGGCGTGTCCGGCTCGGGTAAGTCCACCCTGGTCAACGACATCCTCTTGCGCGCGCTTGCCCAGCAGGTGCAGCGGCGGCGCGCCGTCCCCGGTCTCCATCGGTCCATCGAGGGGACCGCGGCCGTCGACAAGGTCGTCGAGGTCGACCAGGCGCCCATCGGGCGCACGCCGCGCTCGAACCCGGCAACCTACACCGGGGTCTTCGACCACATTCGGAAGCTCTTCGCCGAGACGCCCGAGGCCAAGGTCCGTGGCTACCTGCCTGGCCGCTTTTCCTTCAACGTCAAGGGCGGCCGGTGCGAGGCGTGCGCCGGGGACGGCACGCTCCGCATCGAGATGCACTTCCTGCCCGACGTGTACGTGCCGTGCGAGGTGTGCAAGGGCGCCCGGTACAACCGGGACACGCTCGAGGTCACCTTCCGGGGCAAGAGCATCGCCGACGTGCTCGACCTCTCCTGCGAAGAGGCCCTCGAGTTCTTCGCCCACCAGCCGGCCATCGCTCGTCACCTCCAGACCCTGGTCGACGTGGGCCTCGGCTACGTGCGTCTCGGACAGCCGGCCACCACGCTGTCGGGAGGAGAGGCCCAACGGGTCAAGCTGGCTTCCGAGCTCAGTCGTCGCTCGACCGGCCACACCCTCTACGTGCTCGACGAGCCGACCACCGGTCTGCACTTCGACGACGTCCGTCGCCTGCTCGAGGTGCTCGACCGTCTGGTGGCCCAGGGCAACACCGTGGTGGTCATCGAGCACAACCTCGACGTGGTGAAGTCGGCCGACTGGGTCGTCGACCTCGGGCCCGAAGGAGGGGACCGCGGCGGCCGGGTGGTGGCGACCGGCACGCCCGAAGCGGTCGCCACCCACCCTGACAGCTACACGGGTGCGGTGCTGGCGGGTGTGCTCGCCGGTGCACGCCGGGCACCTGGCCTGACGCCAGTGCCCGCCCGAGCCAGCGCTACCGATCGGGCTGCTGGCGACGTGACGGACGACACCACGACGTCCACCACCCGTCGTGGGAGTCGGGGCGGGGCCGCCCGGAAGGCAGCGAGCACGGGGGCCGCCCGGAAGGCAGCGAGCACGGGGGCCGCCCGGAAGGCAGCGAGCACGGGGGCCGCCCGCCAAGCCCCGGCGCGTCGCGACCGGTCCGGCGCCCATCGAGGCTCCTAGCCCCGAAGGCCTGACCAGTCGGCCGCTAGTGCCCTTGCCGTCGCCGGGCGGAGGACACCAGGACAGGCCGGAGGCGACGAGCGGTCTCGACCACGTCGGCAGCACGGCTGGGCAGGAGGGGATCGGGGGCGACGAGCACCGCGTCAAATGCTCGGGCCACCGAGGCCAGATCGGCAGCCTCGGCGGGGGTCAGTCCAGCCCCCAGCGCACTCCCGGGATCCCGGTAGCCGAACCGGCACTCGGAGTTGCTACACGGTGGCGAGCATCCGCTCGAGGGCGACGCGCGCCCAGTGCGCCGTCTCCTCGTCGACGGTGATCCGGTTGCGCACCTCGCCTGCCACCAGCCCTTCGAGGACCCAGGCGAGGTGTGCCGCGTCGATGCGGTACATCGTCGAGCAGGGGCAGACCAGCGGGTCGATCGAGCGAACCGTCTTGTCCGGCGTCTCGGCGGCCAGCCGTTCGACGAGGTGGATCTCCGTCGCCACGCCGATCACCGACCCCGGCGGCGCGTCGGCGACTGCCTTGATGATGAAGTCGGTCGAACCAACCAGGTCGGCAACCTCCACCACCTCGTGCGAGCACTCGGGGTGGACCACCACGAGGGCACCGGGATGTTCCTGGCGGAAGGCGGCGACGTGCTCGGGACGGAACCGCTGGTGCACCGAGCAGTGCCCGTTCCACAGGAGGAGCGACGCCGCCTTGAGGGTCGCGTCGTCGAGGCCGCCCCGTGCTCGCCGCGGGTCCCACACCGCCATGTCGTCGGCGCCGTAGCCGAGCTGGAACCCGGTGTTGCGCCCGAGGTGCTGGTCGGGGAAGAAGAGCACCTGGTCACCGTGGGGTGTCCCGCCGGGGGAGCGGCGGTCCCCGATGGCCCAGGTGACGACCGCCCGGGCGTTCGACGAGGTGCACACCACGCCACCGTGGCGGCCGACGAAGGCCTTCAGGGCGGCTGACGAGTTCATGTAGGTGACCGGCACGACTCGATCGAGGTCCGTGACGGTGCCGAGCACCTCCCAGGCCTCCTCGACGGCGTCGAGGTCGGCCATGTCCGCCATCGAGCACCCGGCGTTGAGATCGGGCAGCACGACCTGCTGCCGTTCGTCTGTCAGCACGTCGGCGGACTCGGCCATGAAGTGGACGCCACAGAACACCACGAACTCGGCGTCGTGCCGGTCGGCTGCCAAGCGGGAGAGAGCGAACGAGTCGCCGCGGGCGTCTGCCCACCGCATCACCTCGTCGCGTTGGTAGTGGTGACCGAGCACCAGGACTCGGGAACCGAGCGCCTGCTTGGCTGTGGCGATCATGTCGGCGAGCTCGTCGGGCGACGCGGCCGCGTATCGCTCGGGAAGTGCCGCTTGGAGCCGGATCATCGTCGTGCTACCCCCTTGGGGAGGCGCTCTGGTCGTGGCCGGCGGGGACAGCCTGGTCGCCCATCCGCGGGGATGTCGGCCCCGGAGCGGTTCGTGTCGCCGGATACCAGGCCGGCGTGCACTCAGTCTAGGTCGGCACCCGCGCCGCGTGCCGCATCGCCGTCCACACGTGCCGCTTCGCCGTCCACACAGGCCCGGGGCTCAGCCGACATCGGCACGACGCAGCGGCGGGCCGCGGCACACTGGACCCGTGCTGAGCCGTCCCCCAGCGTCGTCCATCCCCGACAGTCCGGGGTCCTACCAGTTCGTCGACGGCTCCGGGCGCGTGCTCTACGTCGGCAAGGCGAAGTCGCTGCGGCAACGGCTCGCCTCGTACTTCGCCGATCCCCACCTGCTCGCCCCTCGCACGGCGCAGATGGTCGCCCAGGCCGACCATGTCGAGTGGGTCGTCGTAGCCAATGAAGCAGAAGCGCTCCTCCTCGAGCACAACCTGATCCAGCAGCACCAGCCTCGCTACAACGTCCGCCTGAAGGACAACAAGAGCTACCCCTGGCTCGCCGTCACCGTCGGTGACGAGTGGCCACGCCCCGCCGTCGTGCGCGGCCGCAAGCGGGCCGGCGTCCGGTACTTCGGGCCCTACCCCAACGTGGGGGCCATCCGGGGCACCCTCGACCTTCTCCTGCGCTCCTACCCGCTGCGCACCTGCTCGGACGCCAAGCTCCACCGGCACGAGCGGCTCGGCCGCCCTTGCCTGCTGTTCCATATCGAACGGTGCTGCGGCCCGTGCGTCGGACAGGTCGGCCACGGCGACTACCAGGCCATGGTCGACGACGTCATGGGGTTCCTGGCCGGGCGCACGGCACCGCTCGAACAGGCGCTCGAAGCCGACATGGCAGCGGCGGCCGCCGCCCTCGAGTTCGAGCGAGCAGCACGGTTGCGCGACCGGCTCGAAGCCGTGCGGGCCGCCGACGCCGTGCGTCAGATGGAGCTCGAGCACCCAGAAGACCTCGACGTCGTGGGCGTCGCCGGCGACGACCTCGAGGCTGCCGTCCAGGTGTTCCACGTCCGAGCCGGCAAGGTCATCGGCCGTCTCGGCCTGCTGGTCGACAAGGTCGAAGACCTCACCTCCGGAGAGCTGCTCGACCGCGTCCTCGTCGACGTGTACGCGGACGCGGCCAACGGCGTGCCGCCACTGGTCCTGGTGCCCGACCAGCTTGCCGATCCCGAGGGGACGACCGCCTACCTCCGGGCTCGGCGAGGTGGTCCGGTGGTCGTCCGCATCCCCCGGCGCGGCGTGAAACGCGCCCTGGCCGAAACCGTCGAACGGAACGCCCACGACGCCTTCGTCCGCCATCGGCTCTCTCGGATGGCCGACCACAACAGCCGAGCACGGGCCCTCGAGTCCCTCCAAGCCGCCCTCGGCCTCCCGCAGGCGCCACTTCGCATCGAGTGCTACGACATGAGCCACCTCCAAGGCACCGACTACGTCGGCTCGATGGTCGTCTTCGAGGACGGGCTGGCGAAGAAGCAGGACTACCGGCACTTCCGGGTGACCACCGTCCCCGGCAACGACGACTACGCGGCGATGGAAGAGGTGCTCACCCGTCGCCTGACCTCGCTGCTCGAGGACGAGCGCCGCGGTATGCCCGGGGTCGGTGAGGTGGGACCGGTGGAGGAGGACGCCGACGGTACCTCGGTCCGAAGGCGGGAGGCGCGGCGCCGCTTCGCCTACCCACCCCAGCTGCTCCTGCTCGACGGTGGGCTCGGCCAGCTCCATGTCGGAATGCGGGTGCTCGACCACCTGGGCCTTACCGAGAAGGTGCCAATTGCCGCCCTGGCCAAGAGCTTCGAAGAGGTCTACGTCCCGGGCCGTCCCGAACCGTTGCGCCTGCCCCGGCAGTCCGAGGCCCTCTACCTCCTCCAACAGGTCCGCGACGAGGCCCACCGCTTCGCCGTCACCTACCACCGCACGCTGCGGGGCAAGCGCATGACGGCAAGCGTGCTCGACGGGGTGCCGGGGCTCGGCCAGCGGCGCCGTACCCGGCTGCTCGAGCAGTTCGGCGGGATGAGCGGGCTACGGAACGCTTCTCGCGAAGAGCTCCTGGCGGTCAGCTGGCTGCCGTCCCCGGTCGGTGCCGCCGTGTACGCCCGGCTCCACGTGCCGCTCGCCCCGGCCAGCGGCACGAACGGCGCCGTCCGTGCCAAGGTGGAGGCGTGAGCGAGTACCTGGTGGTCACCGGCATGTCCGGCGCGGGGCGCTCGACGGCGGGCGCCACGCTCGAGGACCTGGGTTGGTTCGTCATCGACAACATGCCCTCGGCGCTCATCTCCAAGGTGTCGGAGCTGGTCGACGGCGCCGGGTCCGAGATGGAACGTGTCGCCTTCGTGGTCGGCAGGGCCGGCGGTGACGTCGAGGACGTGCTCCCTGCCTTGGACGTCTTGCGTTCGGCGCGCAACCGCGTGCGCATCCTCTTCCTCGACGCCCCTGACGAGGTGCTCATTCGCCGCTTCGAGGGCACCCGGCGGCGCCACCCACAGGGCTCCGGCGGGGTCGAGGCCTCCATCGCGGACGAACGCCGGATGCTCGCCGACCTGCGCGACCGGGCCGACCTGGTCGTCGACACCGGCGAGCTCAACACCAACCAGCTGCGGTCACGCCTGATCGAGGTCTTCGCTGCCGGGCAGCCCGACGCCTCGATGAGCACGTCGGTCGTGTCGTTCGGCTTCAAGTACGGCGTGCCCATCGACGTCGACCTGATGTTCGACTGTCGGTTCCTGCCCAATCCGTTCTGGGTGGAGTCGCTCCGGCACCACACGGGGCTCGAGGCGCCCGTGCGCGACTATGTGCTGGAGCGCTCCGAGACCCAGGAGTTCCTGGCCAAGCTCGACGACCTCCTGGCCATGCTGGTCCCCGCTTATGTTCGGGAGGGCAAGTCGTACCTGACCATCGCCCTCGGCTGTACCGGTGGCCGGCACCGCTCGGTCGCCATCGCCGAGGAGCTCGGGCGTCGCCTGGCCACACGAGGGGTGGCAGCGACGGTCTTCCACCGGGACGTCGAACGGTGAGCCGCCACGACGGGCGGTGCTCGTCCCCGGCGGTTGCCGCCGTCGGCGGCGGGCACGGGCTGGCGGCCACCCTGCGGGCCGTGCGCACCTTCACCGACCGGGTCACGGCCGTCGTGTCGGTTGCCGACGACGGAGGTTCCTCCGGTCGGCTCCGCGAGCTGTTCCAGGTGTTGGCTCCGGGTGATCTCCGCAAGTGCCTGGTGGCCCTGGCCGAACCCGGCTCGCTCCTCGCCAAGGCGTTCACGCTTCGCTACGCCGAGGAGGAGCTCGCCGGGCATGCCCTCGGCAACCTCGTCATCGCCGCCATGATGGACGTCGCCGGCGACCCCGTCGCCGGACTGGACGAAGTCTGTCGGCTTCTCGGGATCAAGGGCCGGGTGCTGCCGGCCACGAGCGAGCCCGTCGTCCTCAAAGCCGAAGCCGAGGCCGGCCCGGTCGCCGGGCAGGTGGCCGTCATGGGGACTGCCGACATCCGTCGGGTGTCCCTCGTCCCGGCAGAGCCGTCGGTCCCGCCGGCAGCCGAGGCCGCCTTGGCTGCGGCCGACCTGGTCGTGGTCGGCCCCGGATCGCTCTTCACGAGCGTCCTGGCCGCCGCCGCCGTTCCCGGCCTGCGATCTGCTATCGCCGCCTCCCCAGCCCGGACGGTCTATGTCTGCAACCTTCGCCCGCAAGACCCCGAGACGCGAGGGTTCGACGTAGCTGCCCACGTGGCCGCCCTCCTCGCCCACGGCATCGAGCCCGACGTCGTGCTGTGCGATCCCGGTGGGCTCCCCGTAGGCACGCCGACCGTGCCGACGATCTGCCGACCACTCGCCCGGCCCAACGGGTTGGCCCACGATCCGGCGCTGTTGGCCGAGGCCCTCGAAGACCTGCTCGACTGACCTCTGGGCACCAATGCGGCACGGGCCGGCCGCATGGCCTAGGTTTATGCGCCGCACGCCGGGCTCGGCACCCGCCCCGTCCGGCAGCGCCGAGCGACGGGGGTCGGACCGTCGCACCGTGCAGGCCACACGAGCACACTGGACGAGGTGGACGGACGATGACCGTACGAGTCGGGATCAACGGGTTCGGCAGGATCGGGCGGCACTACGTCCGAGCGGTCCGACGAGCTGGCGCTGACGTGGAGGTGGTCGCCGTCAACGACCTGACCTCGGCGACGACGCTGGCCAACCTCCTGCGGTTCGACTCCACCCACGGGCGCTTCGAGGCCGACGTGGCCGTCGACGACAGCGACCTGGTCGTCGACGGGCAGCACGTTCGCGTGTTCGCCGAACGCGATCCCAAGTCGCTGCCGTGGCATGACCTCGGTGTCGAGGTAGTCATCGAGTCGACCGGTCGTTTCACCACCCGGGAGGGGGCCGCCCAGCACCTCGACGGGGGAGCGCAGCGGGTCATCGTCTCGGCGCCGGCCACCGGCGTCGACGCCACCTTCGTGGTCGGGGTCAACGACGACCAGTACGACCCCGAGCGCCACGTGGTGGTGTCGAACGCCTCGTGCACGACCAACTGCTTCGTTCCGATGGTCAAGGTCCTCGACGACGCCTTCGGCGTGGAGAACGGGTTGATGACCACCGTGCACGCCTACACCAACGACCAGAACGTGCTCGACCTACCCCACAAGGACCCCCGCCGCGCCCGCGCCGCGGCAGTCAACATCGTGCCGACCTCCACCGGGGCGGCGCGGGCGACCGGTCTCGTGCTCCAGTCGATGCAGGGCAAGCTCGACGGCGTCTCGCTCCGGGTGCCGGTCCCCGACGGGTCGATCACGGACTTCACCGCAGTGGTGCCGGGGGCCGTCACCGTCGCCGAGGTCAACGCCGCCTTCGCCGCCGCATCGAGCGGGCCGCTCGCCGGCGTGCTCGACTACAGCGAGGACCCGCTCGTCTCCACCGACATCGTCGGCAGCCCCGCCTCGTGCACCTTCGACGCCGGCCTCACCATGGTGATGCCCTCGGTAGCCGGCACGACGCTCGTCAAGGTCCAGGGCTGGTACGACAACGAGTGGGGCTACGCCAACCGCCTGGTCGACCTGACCCTCCTCGTCGGCGCAGCGCGCTGACACCGGCGCGGACACGTCGAGCGAGCGAGCGCGGACGATGACAGCGCCCACCAATCCCCTGTTAGACGGCTTGCCCCTGCTCGAGGACCTCCCCGACCTCGACGGGCGTAGCGTGCTGGTGCGGGTCGACTTCAACGTTCCCCTGACCGAGGTCGACGGCCGACGCGTCGTCGCCGACGACTTCCGGATCACCGCCGCCCTCCCCACCCTCGAAGCTCTTCGTGCTCGCGGGGCGTCGGTGACGGCGTGCACGCACCTCGGCCGCCCCAAGGGCACTCCTGATCCCCGCTTCGACCTGGAGCCCGTCCGCCAGCGCCTGGCCGAGCTCGCACCAGGCGTTGAGCTCCTCGACAACCTTCGCTTCGACCCCGGCGAGACGAGCGACGACCCGGCCTTCGTCGAGCGGCTGGTGGACGGGCACGCCGCCTACGTCAACGACGCTTTCGGTGTCTCGCACCGAGCCCACGCCTCGGTCGTCGGACCGCCCACCCGTTTGCCCAGTGCTGCCGGCTACCTCCTCCAGCGGGAGGTGGAGATGCTCGGCCGCCTCCTCGGAGACCCCCGGCGGCCCTTCGTCGCCGTGGTCGGCGGGGCCAAGGTCGTCGACAAGCTGGGCGTTCTCACCGCACTCCTCGATCGGGTGGACACCCTCGTGGTCGGGGGCGGGATGGCCTTCACCTTCCTCGCCGCCGCCGGCCACGACGTGGGCGGGTCCCTCGTCGACGTCGACCACCTCGAGGCGTGCCGAGCCCTCTTGGCTTCGGGACGGGAGATCCTCCTGCCCGTCGACGTCGTGGCACTCGAGCCGGGCGCCGCCTTCGGGCGGGGCTGCACCGACGGGAAGGTGGCGGTGACGCCACCCGACCTCCGCGAGGGGTGGCAGGGGCTCGACATCGGGCCGGAGACCGTGGCACGGTTCCGAAGCGCTGTCGTCGGCGCGGGCACCGTGTTGTGGAACGGCCCCATGGGCGTCTTCGAGGACGACCGGTTCGCCGCCGGCACCGCCGGTGTCGCCCAGGCCATCGCCGACTGCCCGGGCTTCACCGTCGTCGGCGGAGGGGACTCCACGGCCGCACTGGACGCCCTCGGGCTCGAGCACCAGGTGAGCTTCGTCTCGACGGGCGGCGGCGCCTCGCTCGAGCTGCTCGAGCACGGTGACCTCCCTGGGCTCGCCGCCCTCCGAGGCGCGTCGAACGCCCCGGCTCGGACCGGGCGCCGGTGACGCCCCCGGTCGCCCCGGCGACGACCCGAGCCGGTGCGGGGTCTCGATGACGCCGGCCACCTCGGTCCGCCGGCGACCCCTCGTCAGCGGCAATTGGAAGATGAACTTCGACCACCACCAGGCGATCCACGCCGCGCGCGACCTGGGGCTCCGGTTGCGGGGGAGCGACACGTCCGCGGTGGACGTCTCCGTGCACCCCCCCTTCACCGACCTCCGGTCCGTCCAGACCGTCCTCGAGGCCGACGACGTAGCAGTTGCCCTCGGAGCACAGAACTGCGCCATCGAGGACTTTGGCGCCTTCACCGGCGAGGTGTCGGCGCCGATGCTGGCCAAGCTCCACGTCGAGTACGTGATCGTCGGCCACTCGGAGCGGCGGCGGCTCTTCGGCGAGACCGACGAGGTCGTCGCCGCCAAGCTGCGTGCTGTCGTGCGCAACGGCATGACTCCCATCTGCTGCGTGGGCGAGACGCTCGAGGAACGCGAGACGGGTGCCACCACGGCTCGGCTCACCGCCCAGGTCGAGGCTGCCCTCGGAGCCTTCGACGGCACCGGGCTCCCTGCCCTGGTCGTCGCCTACGAGCCGCTGTGGGCGATCGGCACCGGTCGAGCGGCGAGCGCCCAGGACGCCGAGGAAGCAGCGCGGGTCGTCCGCTCGGTGGTGGCCCGGGTGCGCGGCGACGACGCCGCGGCACAGCTCCGCGTGCAGTACGGGGGCTCGGTGACACCGGAGAACGCCGCCGAGCTGCTCGCTCCTCCCGACGTCGACGGGCTGCTGGTTGGGGGAGCGAGCCTCGACCCGGCCCAATTCGTCGCCATCGTGCGGGCCGCGCACCCACCCAGGTGACCGGTTTGCTAGCGTCTCGCCCCGTCCCCCGGCGAAGGAGTTCGACCCCGTGCTGACCGACGTGATCGTCGTCCTGCAGATCCTCTCGGCGCTCGCGCTCGTCTTCCTGGTCCTGATGCACAGCGGCAAGGGCGGCGGCCTCTCCGACATGTTCGGAGGCTCGGTGGGCTCGGCAGCGGCTGGTTCGACCGTCGCAGAGAAGAACCTCGACCGCATCACCATCACCGTGGCGGTCATCTTCGCCTTCACCAACCTGATCCTCGTCCTTCGCCTGCAGTGAGCGAAGGCCGCGCCGGCGGACGGCGCCGCCGCTCGTTGTCCGAGCTCTGGGCCCGTCACCGGTCGCGATGGACGCTGCCCCTGGTGATCGTGGTGGTGATCATCCTGGTCGCCGTCGTCGACCACCTCGGCGCCCACCGCATCAGCCAAGTCGACGCAGCGCCGACGCCGCCGCTGGTCGCCGCGGCCGGTGGGACGGCCACCGTCGACCTGGGCGGCCCCTGGTCGGGCTTCAATCCGCACACCCCGGCCGGCGCCACCAGCACTACACCCGACCTGCTCGCCCCGGTCCTGCCCAGCGCGTTCATCACCTCGGGGTCGCTCCAGCCGACCCTCAACACCGCCCTGCTCACCAGCGTCGAGGTGCTCACCACCACACCGCTCACCATCCGCTACGAGATCAACCCGAAGGCGGTCTGGTCCGACGGCACGCCGGTGACCGCGACCGACTTCATCTACGCCTGGCAAGCGGAGCGGGGGAGTGGTAGCGGTCCAACGGCAGCACAGAACCAGGTGGCCTCCACCCTCGGCTACCGCGACATCGCCTCGGTGACCGGGTCGAACGGTGGCCGGACGGTGACCGTGGTCTTCGCCACCCCGTTCACCGACTGGCGCATCCTGTTCCACGAGCTCCTTCCGGCCCACGTTGCCGAGCAGGTCGGGTGGAACACCGGCTTTGCCTCCTTCTCGCCCGCGCTGGTGCTGTCCGCCGGACCCTACGAGCTCCAGTCGGTCTCCGGCACGACCACTGCCGTCCTCGTGCCCAACCCCCGCTGGTGGGGGACGCCGGCGTCCCTCGACCGGATCGTGGTGACCGGTGGGACGAACCCGACGTCGGTGCTGACCGGCGGGGGACCGGCGGCGGCCAGCGCCCCGCTCACCTCCTCGGCTGTCCTCGCCGCCATCACCTCGCTCCCCGACGTGGAGAGCGAGGTGGTCCAGTCGCTGTCCTTCCTCGAGCTCGACTTCGACACCACGGCGGCGCCGCTGACGTCGCCCACGGTGCGAGAGGGCATCGCCCATCTGGTCAACCGGACGACCCTCTTGGCCAAGACGGTCGGCCTGGTCGCCCCCTCCATCGGCCTGTTGGAGGACCACCTGAGCGTGCCTGGCCTGGACAGCTACACGGCGTCGTCGGCGTCGAGCGGGTACGACACGGCGGACCCGACGGAAGCCACGGACCTTTTGGCCAGCGTGGGCTACCACCGAGACGCCGCCGGCACGATGGTCGACTCCGCCGGGACGCCGCTCTCCCTGACGATGGCCGTCCAGTCGTCCGACCCGTGGGCCCTACCCGTCGCCCGGCTCATCACCTCCGAGCTCGGCGCACAAGGGATCGCCGTCACGGTCGTGCCGGTCGGCGGGACGGCGGGCATCCGCCTGGCCCACCGGCTCGGGGCCTACCAACTGGCTCTCGTCCAGCGAACCGCCAGCGTGTTCACCACGACGAGCGCTCCGTGGTACTCCACGACGCTCGGCGACGAAGGGACCTCCGGCACGGTGGACTGGTCGAATTTCGACGATCCCCAGGTGGACCAGCTCTTCACGCAAGCGGCGCAACAGCTCAACCCGGTGACCGGTGCCACGATCTACGCCCAGGTGGACGACCAGTTGTGGGACCAGATGGCCTCCCTGCCGCTCTTCTGCGAGCCGGAGGTGGTAGCCAACACGGTCACCCTGGGGGGCGTAACCGCCGACACCGAACGACGCGACGGCCTGCTGTGGAACGCTTCGACGTGGACGCAGCTCGTGCCGAAGGCGAAGCCGACGCCCGAGCAGCAGGCGTCAGCGGGGTCCGCCGGCCGCGCTACCATGCGATCGCTCGGATGAACCCGGGCCCACTCGTCGGAGTGGCGGAATAGGCAGACGCGCCAGCTTGAGGGGCTGGTGCCCGCAAGGGCGTGGGGGTTCAAGTCCCCCCTCCGACACTGACGCTCGCCCACGGGCTTGCCGCTTGACGCGCCCGAAGTCGG
>JBMFXC010000012.1:36180-44456 GCA_049964655.1 Acidimicrobiales bacterium | reverse complement strand
GCCGGGTGGGTGGGTGGGGAGGACAGGCGGTGCTCAGGTGGCGAAGTCCCCGGCGGCGGCCCGCACCCTGCGGAGCAGGGCGAACAGCCGACGGGCCTCCGTCGTCGACAGGCCGGGGGCGTCGAAGACCAGCCGGTTGATGTCGGCGGTGGCCTTGGCCAGTACCTCTCGCCCCGCCGGCAGGAGCTCCACGAGCGTCGTCCGCCGGTCGGTCTGGTGGGGCGTCCGCCGGACGAACCCCTGGGTCTCGAGCCGGTCGACGGCGTTGGTGATGCTTGCCGGGTGGACCTGGAGCCGCGCTCCGGCCTTCGAGAGCGGCAGGGAGCCGCTCCGGGTGAAGCTCAACAACGTGAGCAGCTCGAACCGGGCGAAGGTGAGGTCGAAGGGCCTCAGGACGGCGTCGATGCGCGCCAGGTAGATCTGCTGGGCCCGCATGATGGACGTCACGACGGCCATCCCGTCGGCAGCATCGACCCACCCGTGGTCGACCCACTGCCGACGGGCCTCCTCGATGGGGTCGAAGGACAGCGCCTTCGTCGCAGCCAGGGATCCCCTCCCGTCTCCGACGCCAGGTGCCACGCGAGCACCCCCGAACGGGTCGACCCTACCAGCGAACGTGGTGGAGACCGTCGATAGCCGGCACCGGGGCAGCACCTTCCGCCGTGACAATATGTGGAGATCAAACTATTGTGTGTCGTATGAAATACGAGGGAGCCACCGGTGCCGCCTCGACGGCACGACCCGAGCCCGCACCCTTGTACCGGCCTCGCCACCCGGTCCGTTTCGTGACGGCCTCGAGCCTCTTCGACGGGCACGACGCCGCCATCAACATCATGCGGCGGCTCTTGCAGGCCCAGGGTGCCGAAGTGGTCCATCTCGGGCACAACCGTTCGGTCGACGACGTGGTAGCAGCTGCCGTCGCCGAGGACGTCCAGGGGGTGGCAGTCAGCTCCTACCAGGGAGGGCACGTCGAGTACTTCACCTACCTGGTCGACCGGCTGGCCAGCGAGGGCCGCGGCGACGTGAAGGTCTACGGCGGGGGTGGCGGGGTGATCGTGCCCGCCGAGATCACCCTGCTCGAGGCCCACGGTGTCCGCCACATCTTCTCCCCCGCCGACGGCCAGCGCCTTGGTCTCGAGCGCATGGTCAACGTCCTCGTCGAAGAGTGCGACGTCGACCTCGCCGCCCACCAGCCCTACGGCATCGACGACCTCGCCGTCGGCGACGTACGAGCCCTCGCCCGGGTCGTCACCGCCATCGAGGCCGGCACCCTGGACGCCGAGCTGGGCGCCGCGCTCGACCGGGCAGCAGCCCGGCGACCGGTTCCCGTCCTCGGGGTCACCGGAACCGGGGGCTCGGGCAAGTCGTCCCTCACCGACGAGCTGATCCGCCGCTTCCGGCTCGACCAGGGCGACAAGCTCCGCATCGCCGTCCTTGCCGTCGACCCCACCAAGCGCCGGGGCGGCGGCGCCCTCCTCGGCGACCGGATCCGGATGAACGCCATCGACACCCCCCAGGTCTTCTTCCGCTCGCTCGCCACCCGAGGGAGCACCTCCGAGATCCCCTCGCCGGTGCCCGGCGCCATCGCCGCCTGCAAGGCCGCCGGCTACGACCTGGTCGTCCTCGAGACGCCGGGGATCGGCCAGGGCGACGCGGCCATCGTCGACGTCGCCGACGTCTCCCTCTACGTCATGACACCCGAGTTCGGTGCCGCCTCCCAGCTCGAGAAGATCGACATGCTCGACTTCGCCGACCTCGTGGCGATCAACAAGTTCGACCGTCGGGGAGCAGAGGATGCCCTGCGCTCGGTCCGCCGCCAGTGGTCGCGGAGCCGCCCGGGCGCCGGGGGAACAGGGGCACTTCCCGTCTTCGGCACCATCGCCGCCCACTTCAACGACGACGGCACCACCGCCCTCTACCAGTCCCTGCGCGACCTGCTGGGCCAGCACGGCCTCGTCCTCGGCGATCCCCAGCTCGCCCCGGTGGCCGTCTCGACGTCGAGCAGTATCTCGCCCATCGTGCCCCCCGAACGGCTTCGCTACCTCGCCGAGATCGCCGACACGGTCCGCAGCTACCACGCCGAGACCGCTCGCCGAGCTGCCGCCGTCCGACGAGCGACCCAGGTGGCTGCGACCGCCAAGCTGGTCGCCGAGCGCTCGGGGGTGCTCCCCGCCGAGCTCGAGGCCCTGGCTGTCGAGGCGACGGCTGGGGTCGACGCCGACAGCCGTGCGCTCCTCGACGAGCTGGCCGAGCTACGTATCGTGCTGGCCGGCGACGAGCTCGTTACCGACGGCCCCGGAGGCGGGCGGCGGACCCCGCTCGCCCGCAGGTCCCTGTCGGGCACCCGGGTCCCCCGGGTGGCGCTCCCCCGGGCGACGGACCCGGCCGACCTGCTCGTCTGGCTGCGCTCCGAGCACCTCCCCGGGCACTTCCCCTTCACCGCCGGAGTCTTCCCCTTCAAGCGGGACGACGAGGAGCCAGCTCGGATGTTCGCCGGCGAGGGGGACCCGTTCCGGACCAACCGGCGCTTCCACCTCCTCGCTCAAGGCCAGCCGGCGACCCGCCTGTCCACCGCCTTCGACTCGGTCACCCTCTACGGGAGAGACCCCGACACCCGGCCCGACGTCTACGGCAAGATCGGCACCTCGGGGGTGTCGGTAGCGACCCTCGACGACATGAAGGCGCTCTACGACGGGTTCGACCTCTGCGACCCCTCGACCTCGGTGTCGATGACCATCAACGGCCCCGCCCCGACCATCCTGGCCATGTTCTTGAACACGGCGATCGACCAGCAGCTCGAGCGCTTCGCCGCCGAGCACGGCCGGCCCCCCAGCGGGGACGAGGCCGCGGCGGTGCGCGAGCACACCTTGCGCACCGTCCGAGGAACCGTGCAGGCCGACATCCTGAAGGAGGACCAGGGCCAGAACACCTGCATCTTCTCGACCGAGTTCTCGCTGTCGGTGATGGCCGACGTCCAGCAGTACTTCGTCGAGCACGAGATGCGGAACTTCTACTCGGCGTCCATCTCGGGGTACCACATCGCCGAAGCCGGGGCGAACCCGATCACCCAGCTCGCCTTCACCCTGGCCAACGGCTTCACCTACGTCGAGTCGTACCTGGCCCGGGGCATGGCCGTCGACGACTTCGCCCCGAACCTCTCGTTCTTCTTCTCCAACGGGATGGACCCTGAGTACACGGTGATCGGCCGGGTGGCCCGGCGCATCTGGGCGGTCGCCCTGCGCGACCGCTACGGGGCGGACGAGCGCTCCCAACGCCTCAAGTACCACGTGCAGACGTCGGGGCGTTCGCTGCACGCCCAAGAGATGGCGTTCAACGACATCCGCACGACGCTGCAGGCCCTGTGCGCCATCTACGACAACGCCAACAGCCTGCACACCAACGCCTACGACGAAGCCGTGACCACGCCCACCGCCGAGTCCGTACGTCGGGCACTGGCCATCCAGCTCGTCATCAACCGCGAGTGGGGACTGGCGGCCAACGAGAACCCCCTCCAAGGGAGCTTCGTGGTGGAGGAGCTGACCGACCTCGTCGAAGAGGCGGTCCTCGCCGAGCTCGACCGGCTCTCCGAGCGCGGAGGCGTCCTCGGCGCCATGGAGACCGGCTACCAGCGCGGCCGCATCCAGGACGACTCGATGACCTACGAGCACGGCAAGCACGACGGTTCGCTCCCCATCGTCGGGGTGAACACCTTCGTCGACCCGACCAGCCCGGGAGTCCCCGAGACCGTCGAGCTCTCCCGGGCGACCGAGGACGAGAAGCAAGGGCAGATCCACCGGCTCGCCGAGTTCCACCGGCGTCACGCCGCAGAACGGCCCGCTGCGCTCACCCGGCTGCGCGAGGTGGCCCTCGGGGGCGGGAACGTGTTCGCCGAGCTGATGGAGACGGTCCGCCACGCCTCCCTCGGGGACATCACGGCGACGCTCTTCGAGGTCGGCGGCACCTACCGGAGGAACGTGTGACGAGCACCGTGGGAGCCGAGGCAACCGTCGGGGGCGAAGGCGGCGGGACCGGGCACGACGCCTACCAGGCCCCGGTCGCCGACGTGCTGGCCGCCCTCGAGGTCGCCGGCCTCGACGACCTGCTGGCGCTCCCCGACTTCGCCCACCTCGAGCGGGAGACGGTCGCCCTCGTCCTCGAAGAGTTCGGGCGTCTGGCCACCGAGGTGATCGTCCCGAGCGACCGGGTGGGAGACGTCGTCGGGGCTCGCTTCGACCGGAGCACCGGCCGGGTCACGACGCCGGAGGCCTTCCACGTCGCCTACCGCCACTACGTCGACGGCGGGTGGGGAGCGCTGCCCTTCCCCCAGGCCCTCGGTGGCGGCGGCTTCCCCTCGGTGGTAGCGCTGGCCCTCCAGGAGCTCTTCGCCTCGGCCAACCTCGCGCTGTCCCTCAACCCCGTGCTCACCCAAGGGGCGATCCACGCCCTCCTGCAGTGGGGCAGTCCCGAGCAGCAGGCCACCTACCTGCCAAAGCTCCTCACCGGGGCCTGGTCGGGAACGATGAACCTGACCGAGCCCGACGCCGGCTCCGACCTGGGCGAGATCCGCACGCTCGCCGAACCGGACGGAGCGACGTGGCGGATCACCGGCACCAAGGTCTTCATCACCTGGGGCGAGCACGACCTGACCGACAATGTGGTGCACCTGGTGCTCGCCAGGACGCCGGGGGCGGCACCGGGGACCAGGGGGCTCTCCCTCTTCGTCGTGCCCAAGCGGATCGTCTCGGCCGACGGCACCCTCGGGGATGCCAACTCGCTGTCGTGCGTCCACGTCGAGCACAAGCTCGGCATCCACGGCAGCCCGACGTGCGTCATGGCCTTCGACGGTGCGATCGGCGAGCTCGTGGGCCCGCTCCACGGCGGTATGCGCGCCATGTTCACCATGATGAACGCCGCCCGCCTCTCGATCGGCGCACAGGGCCCGGCTGTGGCCGAGCGGGCCTTCCAGCACGCCTGTTCCTACGCGGGCATGCGTCTGCAGGGCCGAGCCTCGGGCGTGGTCCCACCGGCCCGCTCGCCCATCGTGGACCACCCGGACGTCAGACGGATGCTCCTCGTCATGAAGACCCGCGCCCAGGCCGCCCGATCCCTGCTGTTCCTCGCCGCCACCCACGCCGACCGGGCCCGTCATGCTCCGGACGAGGACGCCCGCCGGCGCTCCCAGCAGCTCGCCGACCTGCTCACCCCCGTCGCCAAGGCGTGGTCGACCGACGGCGGGTTCGAGGCAGCGTCGCTCGGCGTACAGGTGCTCGGTGGGGCCGGCTACGTCGAGGAGGCGGGCATGGCCCAGCGGCTCCGGGACGGGCGCATCGCCCCCATCTACGAAGGGACCAACGGTATCCAGGCGCTCGACCTCGTCGTCCGCAAGCTCCCCCGTGACGGCGGTCGCTGGGTACGCGAGCTGTTGGCTGACGTCTCGGACCTCGTGGTCGACCCGGTGGCTGACGACGACCCACTGGCGGCGACGCTCGACGTGCTCGCCGACGTCCTCGGGGTGCTCGAGGCCACCACCGAATGGATGCTGTCCAGATTGGGAACGTCCCCCGACGACGCCGTCGCCGGCGCCACCGCGTACCTCGAGCTGCTCGGCACCACCCTCGGCGGGTGGCTGCTCGCCCGGCGGGCCCGGCAGGCGCTCGACGACGACGCAGGCGACGCCCGAAGGGCCGTGGCCGAGAGCAACTTCTTCGCCGTCCAGGTGCTTGCTCGGGCCACCGGGCTTGCCCGGCCCGCCACCTCGGGGGCGGCGGCCATCGCCGCCCCCTTCGAACACCGTCGCGCTTGAGGCAGCCGGGGGCGCCGGCCGAGTTGGGGGCGCCGGCCGAGTTGGTGGCGCCGGCCGAGTTGGTGGCGCCGGCCGGTCTGGGCTTAGCGTTGCCGAGACCGGCGAGCGAGGAGCGTGGCCAAGTGCGGTTCACCGAGGAGCACGAGCAGTTCCGCCAGACGGTGCGGGGCGTCGTCGAGCGGAGCATCGCCCCGTACGTCGACGAGTGGGAGGCGGCCGGCAGCTTTCCGGCCCACCAGGTCTTCCGGGTCCTCGGAGAAGCGGGGCTGCTCGGGATCGAGTACGACCCCGCCTACGGCGGCCAGGGTGCCGACCACTCCTACACGGCCGTGCTCGGCGAGGAGCTCGGACGGATCGACTGCGGCGGGGTTCCCATGGCCATCTCGGTGCAGACCGACATGGCGACGCCCGCCCTCCACCGCTTCGGCAGCCACGAGCTCAAGGAGCGCTACCTGGCCCCTGCCATCCGTGGCGAGCACGTCGCCTCCATCGCGGTGACCGAGCCCGACGCCGGCTCCGACGTGGCCGGCCTGCGGACCCGGGCGGTCCGGGACGGAGACGAGTGGGTGGTGAACGGCACCAAGCTCTACATCACCAACGGCACCCAGGCCGACTGGCTGTGCCTGCTGGTGCGCACGAGCGACGAAGGCGGCTTCCGGGGCATGTCGCAGATCGTCTTCCCCACCGACACCCCGGGGTTCTCGGTGAGCCGCAAGCTCGACAAGCTGGGCAACCGGTCCTCTGACACCGCCGAGTTGTCCTTCGTCGACGCCCGAGTGCCGGTCGCCAACACCATCGGCCAGGTCGGCATGGGCTTCCAGCAGCAGATGGCCCAGTTCCAGAACGAGCGGATGATCGCCTCGTACCTCGCCGTCGGGTCGACCTCGTATGCCCTCGAGCGTACGGAGGCCTACCTGCGCCAGCGCCGAGCGTTCGGTGCCCCGCTCCTGGCCAACCAGTCCGTCCAGTTCCGCCTGGCCGAGCTCCGGGCCGAGGTCGAACTGCTCCGCCAGTTCAACTACGCCTGTGCCGAGGCCTACGTGCGCGGCGAGGACATCACCCGGATGGCCTCGATCGCCAAGCTGACCGCGGGCCGGCTGGCCCGCTCGGTGGCCGACACCTGCATGCAGTTCCACGGAGGCATTGGCTACATGGAAGAGACGTGGGTGTCCCGCTACTACCGCGACGCCCGCCTGCTCTCCATCGGAGGCGGGGCCGACGAGGTGATGCTCCGCATCCTCGCCCGCATGGACGGGCTCGACACCGGTCTGTGACCCCGGGACGGACGCCGGCTACGAAGATCTGACCCCGGGACGGACGCCGGCTACCAGGCTCTGACCAGGGGGGCCATGGCCTGCCCTCGGGGTGCTCGACCGGCGCGGCCTGCTGCGGGAAGGTCCGCCGCTCAGCGCCGGTAGTCGTAGAAGCCTCGACCGCTCTTGCGGCCGAGGAGCCCGGCGTCGACCATCCGGGCGAGCAGCGGCGGCGGTGCGTACAACGGCTCCTTGAACTCCTCGTAGAGCGAGTTGGCCACGGCCACCGTCGTGTCGAGGCCGATGAGGTCGGCGAGAGCCAGAGGACCCATGGGATGGGCGCACCCCTTCACCATCCCGGTGTCGATGTCCTCTGCCGTGGCGAAGCCGGACTCGAGCATCCGCACCGCCGAGAGGACATAGGGGATCAGCAGGGCATTGACGATGAACCCGGCGCGGTCCTTCGACCGGATCACGTACTTGCCCAGTTGGTCCTCGGCGAAGTGCCGTGCCCGCTCGGCCGTCTCGTCGCTCGTCAGGAGCGAGGTGACCAGCTCGACCAGCGGGAGGACAGGGACCGGGTTGAAGAAGTGGACACCCAGCACCTGTGACGGGCGACTCGTCGCCATGGCCAACTTCATGATGGGGATGGACGAGGTGTTCGAGGCGAGGATGGCATCCGGCGAGGTCACCACCCGGTCGAGGAGGGCGAACACCTCCACCTTTTCGGGCTCGGACTCGACCACCGCTTCGACCACCAGGTCGACGTCGGCCAGCGCCTCGAGCTCGGTGGCGAACGTCATCCGGGCCAGCGCCCGCTCGGCGTCTTCGTCGGCGAGCTTGCCCGCCTTGACCGCCCGCTGGACCGACGTCTCGACCCGGGTGCGGCCGGCAGCCAGGCCACCGGCATCCCGCTCCACGACGCTCACGTCGAGGCCGGCCCGCGCTGCCGCCTCGGTGATGCCCGATCCCATCAACCCACAGCCCACGACCCCCACCCGAACGACGTCACCAGCAGTCATCCCGTGCTCCTCACCGGCCCGTCGGCGCGGACCTCCCCACCGACAATACTTTGTGTTCAAAGTATGCACCGGGGCACCCGCCAGAGCGCGACGGGTGGAACTGGCCCTGGCGAGCGCCGGAGCGCCGGAGCGCCGGAGCGCCGGAGCGCCGGAGCGCCGGAGCGCCGGAGCGCCGGTCCGGCGACCGGCGACGGACGG
>JBMFXC010000012.1:28670-36080 GCA_049964655.1 Acidimicrobiales bacterium | reverse complement strand
GAGCGCCGGAGCGCCGGAGCGCCGGAGCGCCGGTCCGGCGACCGGCGACGGACGGCTACTGGATGTGGACGCCGGAGATGGCCCGGGCGATGACCAGGCGCTGGATCTCGCTGGTGCCCTCGAAGATGGTGAAGATCTTCGAGTCGCGGTGCCAGCGCTCGACCGGATGCTCGCGGATGTAGCCGTAGCCACCCATGATCTGGATGGCCTCCTCGGTGACGTGGACTGCGGTCTCGCCGGCGTACAACTTGGACATCGAGCCCTCGCCCGAGTTGAACTCCTTGCCGTTGCGGGCCATCCACGACGCCCGCCACACGAGGAGGCGTGAGGCATCGATCCGGGTCTTCATGTCGGCGAGCTTGAAGGCGATCGCCTGGTTCTCGATGATGGCCCGGCCGAACGCCTTGCGCTCCTTGGCGTAGTCGAGGGCGTACTCGTAGGCAGCGCGGGCGATACCGAGGGCCTGGGCGCCTACGGCCGGCCGCGACGCCTCGAAGGTCTTCATGGCCGCCTGCCCCGCCGACCGCTTGCCCTCGCGGGCCCGGGCCAGCTTCTCGTCGAGATGCTCCTTGCCGCCGAGCAGCAGGCTGCCCGGGATACGCACGTCGTCGAGGACGACCTCGGCGGTGTGGGAGGCGCGGATGCCCATCTTCTTGAACTTCTGCCCCTGCGAGAGACCGGGCGTCCCGGGGGGGATGATGAAGCTTGCCTGGCCGCGGGAGCCGAGCTCGGGGTCGACCGAGGCCACCACCACGTGGATGTCGGCGATGCCGCCGTTGGTGATCCACGTCTTCGTGCCGTTCAGGACCCACTCGTCCTTGGCCTCGTCGTAGACGGCACGCGTCCGCAACGACGAGACGTCGGAGCCGGCGTCGGGCTCCGACACGGCGAAGGCAGCGAGCTGGATCTTCTCCGGGGTGCCGAAGCACTGGGGCCCCCACTCGAGCAGCTGCTCGGGGGTGCCGTTGGAGGCGATGCCGGCGAGCCCGAGCGTGCTACCAAGGATGGCCAGCCCGATGCCGGCGTCGCCCCAGGCGAGCTCCTCGGCAGCGATGGCCATGAGCAGCCCCGACTCGTCGAAGAAGGCCTGGGAGACGAAGTCGAACGAGTACAGCCCGACCTTGGCCGCCTCCTCGATGATCGGCCACGGGGTCTCCTCGCGCTCGTCCCACTCGTGGCCCGCGGGTCGGACCACCGTCTCGGCGAAGTCGTGGACCCACTTCTGGATCTGTTGCTGGTCCTCGTTGAGGTCCATCGAGAAATCGGCCATCGGCCCTTGCTCCGTTCCGGCCCGGTCGGGCCTCGTCTCCTCCGTCGGCCCCTCGGGACCGCTGCCTGCCGGGTACCCGCTCGGTCGTCGGTCATCTGCTCCGAACCGCCCCCGAGCACACACGACCACACCCGACACTATCCGGGCACACCCGTCGGCCACCCGCCCCTGGGTGGACGGGTCAGCCGGGACAGCCGGTTACCGAATAGTAATCAATCAGTTCCGACCCTGCCAACCGGCTTGGCGATCGAGCCGACCGATGGACGATCTCGGCCACCGGTCACGGACGACGGACGCGGGTCCCCTCGGGAGCGTCCTCGACGACCCAACCGCGCTCGACGAGCTCGGCCCGCAAGGCGTCGGCGTCTACGAAGCGCCGTTCGGCTCTCGCCACGTCGCGACGGGCCATGAGGTCGAGGACCTCGGGGTCTTCGACCGTCGGCTGGGCACCTCGCAAGGACAGCCCCAGGACGGCGGCGAGGTGAGCCGCCGTCCGGGCCGCCCGGGCCGCCTGCTGGGCGGCTCCGGCGTCGGCGGCAGTGTTCGCCTCCCTGGCCAGCTCGAAGATCCCCGACAGGGCGGCGGGAGTGTCGAGGTCGTCGTCCATGCGGTCGACGAACCGGGCGACGGCCACCTGGTCGAGGTCGTCCTCCTCGGCACCCGCCACCGAGGTCACCGGTCGCCCGGTGGCGAGCAGGTCGGCCAGCCCGAAGCGCCGTGCCAGCTCGTCGAGGCGGGCCAGCCCGGACTCGGCCTGGCGGATCGTCTCGGGCGTGACCTCGATGGGCGAGCGGTAGTGGGCACGCACCACGAGCAGGCGGTAAGCCCGAGGGTCGCTGCGAGCGAGCAGGTCGTCGAGAGAGGTGAAGTTGCCGAGCGACTTCGACATCTTCTCCCCCGCCACCGTCACCCACCCGTTGTGCACCCAGTGGTGGGCGAAGTCGCGGCCCAGGGCAACCGCCTGGGCCCGCTCGTTCTCGTGGTGGGGGAAGATCAGGTCGATCGCCCCGCCGTGGACGTCGAACCCCTCCCCGAGCAGGTCGAGCGACATCACGACACACTCGGTGTGCCAACCCGGCCGCCCCGGGCCCCACGACGACGGCCAGGTCGGCTCACCGGGCTTCGCCTTCTTCCACAGGACGAAGTCGAGGGGCGAACGCTTGGCCTCGACCGTCTCGACCCGGGCCCCCGCCCGCAGGGTGTCGAGCGGTTGGTGGGCCAGCAGCCCGTAACCGGGGACCGCCTCGGTCGACAGGTACACCCCGTCGGGTGTCTCGTAGGCGACGCCCCGGGCGACCAGCTCTCCGATGAGCTCGACCATCCTGGCCACGTACGCGGTGGCGTGGGGAACGTGGTCGGGCCGGAGGACGCCGAGGGCGTCCATGGCCGTCCACCACACCTCCTCGTACCGTCGGGCCAGCACGTCTGGCTCGACCCCCTCGGTGTGAGCGCGCTCGATCACCTTGTCGTCCACGTCGGTGATGTTCGACACGTAGGTGACCTCGAGCCCCGAGGCGACCAGGTACCGGCGGAGGACGTCGAAGACGAGGGCGAAGCGGCCGTGGCCGAGGTGGGGCGCGTCGTAGACGGTCGGGCCGCACACGTAGAGCGAGACGGCGCCCGGTTGTCGCAGGGCGAGGGGGCAGACCTGGGCAGTCGCCGTGTCGTGGAGCCGGAGCACGCAAGGTACGGTAACCCGATGCTGCCTGCCGACGCGTCCAGCCAGCCGACACCACCTCCGGCGCGCACCGGTCCCACCGGGGTCCCCGAACGGCCTGGGCTCGAAGGCCTCGAGGAGCGCTGGGCGGCGCACTGGGACGCCGAGGGCACCTACGCCTTCGACCGCACGGCGGATCGTGCCGCCGTGTTCTCGATCGACACCCCACCGCCGACCGTCTCGGGGTCGCTCCACGTTGGCCACGTCTTCTCCTACACCCACACCGACGCCGTGGCCCGCTACCACCGCATGCGGGGCAAGGCGGTCTTCTACCCCATGGGCTGGGACGACAACGGCCTTCCCACCGAGCGACGCGTGCAGAACCACTTCGGGGTGCGGTGCGACCCCGCCCTCCCCTACGACCCCGACTTCGCTCCGCCGGCCGCGCCCGCCGACCCTCCGGTGGCCATCTCGCGACCGAACTTCGTCGAGCTGTGCCTCCGGCTGACCGCAGAGGACGAGCAGGCGTTCGAGCACCTCTGGCGCATGCTCGGGCTGTCGGTCGACTGGTCCCACACCTACGCCACCATCGGAGAGCGCGCCCGTCGGGCATCCCAGCGGAGCTTCCTGCGGCTGCTCGCCGCCGGGCAGGCCGAGCAGCGGGTGGCCCCCACGCTGTGGGACGTCGACTTCCGTACCGCCGTCTCCCAAGCCGAGCTCGAGGACCGCGAGCGACCCGGCGCTTACCACCGCCTCCGGTTCCCCCTGGCGGGCGTCCCGACGGGGCCGGTCGATGCCACCGCCGGCGTCGACATCGAGACCACCCGTCCCGAGCTCCTGCCCGCCTGTGTCGCACTCGTCGCCCATCCCGACGACGACCGCTACCGCCCCCTGTTCGGCACCGAGGTCACTACCCCGCTGTTCGGCGTCCGGGTCCCGGTCCTCGCCCACCCGCTGGCCGACCCCGAGAAGGGCTCGGGCATCGCCATGGTGTGCACCTTCGGCGACACCACCGACGTCCAGTGGTGGCGCGACCTCGACCTCGCCACCAGGACGATCGTCGGCCGCGACGGCCGCCTCCAGCCTGTCACCTGGGGCAGTCGCGGCTGGGAGTCGGTCGACGTCGCCGGTGCCCAGTCGGCCTACGACGAGCTGGTCGGACGGACGGTCTCCCAGGCCCGGACCCGGATCGTGGAGCTGCTGGCGGGCTCGGGCGCGCTCATCGGCGAGCCGACCGCCATCACCCATCCCGTCAAGTTCTACGAACGGGGCGAACGACCCCTCGAGATCGTGTCGTCGCGTCAGTGGTTCATCCGGACCCTCGCCCTCCGCGACCGCCTGCTCGAACGGGGCGACGAGCTCGCCTGGCACCCCGGCTACATGGCCCACCGCTACCGGGCCTGGGTGGAAGGCCTCTCGAGCGACTGGAACGTAAGCCGCCAGCGGTTCTTCGGCGTGCCGGTCCCCGTGTGGTACCCAGTCGACGCAGAGGGCGCCGTGGACTACGACCGACCCATCGTGCCCGACGAGGCGACGCTGCCCGTCGACCCCTCTACCGACGCTCCTGCCGGCTACACCGAGCACCAGCGAGGAGCCCCGAACGGCTTCGTGGGCGACCCTGACGTCCTCGACACCTGGGCCACCTCCTCGCTCACGCCCCAGATCGCCGGCGGGTGGGAGGACGACCCCGACCTGTTCGCCCGGGTCTTCCCGATGGACCTGCGGCCCCAGGCCCACGACATCATCCGGACGTGGCTCTTCTCGACGGTGGCACGCTCCGAGCTCGAGCACGGCACCCTACCCTGGCGGAACGCCGCCATCTCGGGATGGGTGCTCGACCCGGACCGCAAGAAGATGTCCAAGTCGAAGGGGAACGTGGTGACGCCGCTGCCGCTCCTCGAACGGCACGGAGCCGACGCGGTCCGCTACTGGGCCGCCTCGGGCCGGCCCGGCACCGACACGGCCGTCGACGAGGGCCAGATGAAGGTGGGCCGGCGGCTCGCCATCAAGGTCCTCAACGCCTCCCGGTTCGTCCTCGGACGCCTCGAGGACACCTCCCTGACTGGCACCGGCACCCGCCTCGACGCCGATGCCGCCCTGGCGGCGGTCACCCGTCCACTCGACCTCGCCTTGTTGACCCGCCTCCGACGCGTCGTGGAGGACGCCACCGCCGCCTTCGACGCCTACGACTACGCCCGGGCCCTCGAGCGGACCGAGGAGTTCTTCTGGGCGTTCTGCGACGACTACCTCGAGCTGGTCAAGGGACGGGCGTACGACCCCGAGCCGGGCCCGGGGCCCGAGTCGGCCCGGGCAGCCCTCACCGTCGCCCTGTCGGTCCAACTCCGGCTGTTCGCTCCCGTGCTCCCCTTCGTCACCGAAGAGGTGTGGTCGTGGTGGCAGACAGGCTCGGTCCACCGGGCCCCGTGGCCTGACGCCACCACCCTGCCTGCCGCCGGAGACCCCGAGCTGCTCGACATCGCCAGCGAGGCGCTCGGTGCCGTCCGGCGGGCCAAGACCGCCGCCAAGCGGTCGATGCGTGCCGACGTCGCCTCGGTAACGGTCACCGGCACACCAGCCCAGCTCGAGCTTTTGGCCCTGGTCGCCTCCGACCTCTGCGAGGCAGGGCGGGTGGCCCGGCTCGACACCACCGAACGCGACGACCCGTCGTCCGGCGCCCTCGCCGTCGACGTCGAGCTCGCCCCCGACGAGCAGCCACGGTCACCCGCCGATCGGTGATGCCCGTCGTCGGCGCCGGCGACCTGGCGCGACCGGGGCTCGCTCCGTTAGCTTGCGGGCGTACGCAAGACCGCGAGGTGCCCCTCCGGGGGAGAATCGGGAAGCCGGTGCAAGTCCGGCACGGGCCCGCCACTGTGAGCGAGGAGCCCGCATCCACGGCCACTGGGCGCTGCCAGCCCGGGAAGGCGGGTGCGGGTGGTGATCCGCCGAGTCAGGAGACCGGCCTCGTCGGTGAGGACAGAGGCTGGCGGTGGTACGGCAGCCTGGCAACGGGAGACTTGCCGGATGCGTCATGACCCTTCGTCCCTTCACCATCCGTCCACCAGCCTGCCCGGTCGCGCCCAGTCGACCGGCGACCCCAGCCGGAAGGGGGTCCTATGCGCCTGATCGACGAGACCCTGGCGGCCATCCGCCCGCCCGAGCAGGACGCGCTCGACGAGGCGCGGCGCCGCCACGAGCGGCTCACCAAGCCTGCCGGCGCCCTCGGGGTGCTGGAGGACGTCTCTGTGCAGCTCGCCGGCATCACGGAGACCTGCCCGCCGCCGGTGCCCGAGCCGGCTGCCGTGGCCATCTTCGCCGCCGACCACGGCGTGCACCGACGCGGGGTCACGCCCTGGCCCCAGGAGGTCACGGCACAGATGGTCGCCAACTTCCTGGCCGGGGGCGCGGCGGTGAACGCCTTCGCTGCCCAGGTCGGTGCCGAAGTGGTCGTCGTCGACGTCGGGGTCGCCACGCCGCTCGATGCGGCACCGGGTCTGCTGGCCAGATCGGTGCGGCCAGCCACCGGCGACATGACCGCAGGCCCGGCCATGACCGGCGAGGAGGTCGTCTCGGCCGTCGAGGTCGGCATCGAGGTGGCCGGTGAGCTCGTCTCAGCAGGAAACCGATGCCTGTGCACGGGCGACATGGGCATCGCCAACACGACGGCCTCGGCCGCGCTCGTCGCCACGTTCTGCGGGGTCGACCCGGCCAGCTCCACCGGCCGAGGAACCGGGGTCGACGACGCCACCTACGCCCGCAAGCTGCAGGTCGTGCGTCAAGCCCTCGAGCTGCATCGGCCCGACCCCACCGACCCGCTCGGGGTGCTGGCGGCGGTCGGCGGGCTCGAGCACGCCGCACTCGTCGGACTGCTCCTCGGGGCGGCCGCACTGCGGGTGCCTGTGATCCTCGACGGGGTGATCGCCGGGGCCGCCGGCCTCGCCGCGGCAGCGCTGGCACCCGAGGCCATCGGCACCTGGATCGCCGGTCACCGCTCGGCCGAGCCCGGTCACGCCGTGGCGCTCGACCACCTCGGCCTGCGCCCGCTCCTCGACCTCGACCTGCGCCTCGGCGAGGGGACCGGGGCGCTCCTGGCCCTGCCGCTCGTACAAGCGGCCGCCCGGGCCCTGCGCGAGATGGCCACCTTCGACGCAGCCGGCGTCGCCGAGCAGCGCCGCTGACCCAAAGGTGGCCACCTGGCTCGGCAGGCGGCCACCTGAACCGAAGGCTGCCCCACTGGCCCCACTGGCCCCACTGGCCGCCGTTCAGCCTGACAGGTAGTCGCCCAGGGCGACGTCGGCCACCTGGGAGGGTGGACCCTCGCGCACGATCCGACCGTGGATGAGGACGGCCGCCCGGCGGGTCGCTCCCCGGTGCCTTCTCGTCCCCTTCGGTACCGTGCCCGCCACGCTGTTTCCCTGTCCTGCCGTGCTCTTTCACTGCGCCCCCGACGTTCCTCGTCGGGTGCTGCCGAACGATCCTCGTCGGG
>JBMFXC010000012.1:23909-28570 GCA_049964655.1 Acidimicrobiales bacterium | reverse complement strand
GCTGCCGAACGATCCTCGTCGGGCGCTGCCCGACGACCGTACCTGCTGACTGCCGGTGGCCAGGCTGTCGGTGGCCGGTCGGGACCGCTCAGGCACCCGTCGAGTCGGCCCGCAGCGACTCGAGGAACTGGACCACCCCGAGGACGGCGCTTCGACAGCGGATCGACGCCAACAGGTCGAAGGCGTGCTGTGCGTAGGGCAACTCTGCGTAGGCAACCGGAGCGAGCGAGCGCTCGCGCAGGCGCTCGACGAACCGCCGAGCCACGACCACGGGCACCAGGGTGTCGTGAGTCCCGTGCAGCACGAAGTGGGGCGGTGCCGCCTCGGTGATCCGGCAGATCGGCGACGCCTCCTCGAACCGCTGCCGGTCCCCCTCCAGTGAGGCCTTGAACACCCGGCGCTCGAGCAGCCCGCGTAGTCCGGGCCCATACGCGCCGGCCAGCTCGGGGTCCGCCGTCATGTCGTAGACGCCATAGAAGGGAACGCAGGCGTCCACCGAGGTGTCGGCGTCCTCGAAGCCAGGTTGCCAGGAGCGTTCTCCGGGCGTGAGGGCGACGAGTGAGCACAGGTGACCACCCGCCGACCCGCCGGCGATGGCCACGAAGGACGGATCGCCCCCGTAGTCGGCGATGTGCTGGCGCACCCAGGCCACCGCCCGCTTGCAGTCGACGACGTGGTCGGGCCAGGTGGCTTGCGGGCTCAAGCGGTAGTTGACGGTGACGCACACCCAGCCCCGTTCGGCCAGCTCGTAGAGCAACGGGAGCCCCTGTTCCCGCTTGTCGCCGAAGACCCAGGCGCCCCCGTGGACGTAGACGAGGACAGGACCACCCGCCGGTGGGACGTCTCGGCGGACGAGGACGTCGAGGCGGTGGCGACGGACGCCGTCACCCCAGTAGTCGATGCCCCGCACCCGCCGGAGCGACCGAGGGCGGACCGGCACGGCCAACGCGACGTGTCCCAGGGTGTTCCAGCGAGGCGTCGGGTCGAACTCGGCGGAAACGGCGAGACCGCCGGTGGCATCCTCGAGGGCGGCGGACACGACACCCGCCGCCCGGCGGCCGGCGGCCAGCTGCACGGCCAGGGCAGGCCACGACGCCACGGTGACGGCCAGGCCCACCCAACCCGGCCAGGCGTCGAGCGCGCCGGCAGCAACCAGTGCGGCCGTTACGGCCACCTCGACCACCCATAGCTGCAGGGTTGCCTCGCTCGGGAGCCATCCCAGCACGAGGCTGACCACCGTGAGCGGCTCGTGCCGCGCCGGTCGAACAGCGAACAGCGATCCCGCCCCACCGACCAGGCCGAGGGCGAAGAGGACCCAGGGCACCGGGCTCGTCACGGGGCCGGGGCCAGGGCCATCGAAGACGCGCCGACGCACACGGTGATCGGGTGAGAGAACGTCCGGGTCACCGGGTCGTAGGGAACCACGCTGTCGAAGCCGTCGACGATCCAGGCGTGGTCGCCGCCCGGAGTGGCCACGATGTCGCTCGGGTGCTGGGTCCCCGAGCCGGACGCGGACCCTGCCTGGGCAGGGATGGCAACCGGCGACGGTGGCGTCGCGAACGAGGTCAGCGGCAGGGGGTCGACGGCGTTGTTGGCGGCGTCGACGACCGCCAGGGCGCTCCCCCCGTCCACCATCGCCACCGCGGCGGGCTGGGTGACGCCGAAGGCGGCGAAGGAGGCGGCGGCACCGACCGCGCCAGTGGCTGCGGTGACGGGCACCACGCTCCCGTGGTAGTCGGTTCCCCCTTGGCCGATCACGTAGACCGTCGAGCCGTCCGGGCTGACCACGATGCCGTGTGGCGAGAAGGCCGACGAGAGGGTGAGGCCGGTCGGCACGACCCGCTCGACCGCGCCTCGAGCCGGGTCGAGCTCCACCACCGCCCCGGCCACGAGGACGTAGACGGTGGTGCCGGCGGGGTCGAGGGCCATGCCCGCCACCACACGTCCGTGCCCGAGGACGATGGGGGTGCCCACCTGGCGGTCGGCCACGTCGACCGGGACCACCTCGTCCCCGCTCGCCGCCAGCACCGTACGGCCGCCGGGGAGGACGAGGACGGCCCGGGCGGGCCCGGTGCCCGGCAGCACGATGGGCCGTTCGGCCCGCTGCGACACGAGGTCCACCGGCACCAGGATGTTGTGGCCGTCGGCCGGCCCGGTAGCGCCGCCGGGCACCGACGTCGTCACGACGTAGGCGGTGTGGCCGTCCGGGGACGTCGCCACAGCGAAGTCGCCCGGAGCCGGGGTGCCGGCCACGGGAAGCGGGATGGGGGGCTCGGCGACGCCGGTGGCCAGCTCGACCGGGGTGAGGGCATCCGGACAGGCGACGTAGCCGATCGTCCCCGCCGGGGCCAACGAGGGGAGCCGGTCCGGCGGCGGTGTCGGGGAGGCGAACAGGGCACACCCACCCGTCGTGGCCGCCACGACCACCAGCACGAGGACCCGGGACAGGCGACGCCGGGTGCCCCGGCGCTCGAAGCGCGACCGGGTGGCCGGGCCTCGGGTGTCGTCTCGGATGCCGGCGTGCGGCGGGAGGCCGCTCCTACGACCGTCGGTGCCATCACCCATCGTGCCGACCGAGGTTAGCCAGGCAGACAGCCGTCGTCGGTCGTCCCGCCGGGTGACGCCGGCGCCGAGGCCCCGGCGGGCCGGCTCAGCCCCGGAGCGAGGCACGGATGGCGGCGAGGTGAGCGGCACCGGCAGGGTCCCCCGGGGCCAGGGGCTCGTCGAGCACGTCGAGCAGGTCGACCGGGACGTCGTCGAGGAAGCGGCTGCGCTCGTGCTCGACAGGTTGGCCGAGCACCCGTCGGCGCCGGGCGTGGGACAGGTAGAGGCGGTGCTGCGCCCGGGTGATGGCCACGTAGGCCAGACGCCGCTCCTCCTCGAGCGGGCCGGCTTCGAGGCACCGGCGGTCGGGGAAGATCCCTTCCTCGAGGCCGACCACGAAGACCACGGGGAACTCGAGGCCCTTGGCGGCGTGCACGGTCATCAGCACCACCCGACCGGGGTCACCCTCCTCGTCGGCGTCGGTCGCCAGGCTGGCCAAGTCGAGGAACGACTCGATGGTGGCATGCCCGGAGGCCACCGCCCGGAGCTGGTCGAGGCTCTCCAGGCGGTACTGACGCTCTTCGTCGTCGGCAGCCTGGGCCAAAAGCTCCTGGACGTAGCGGCCGTCGGCCAGCACCTCGTCCAGACCGGCTGCCGGACCGCCTCGTTCCGAGGCCTCGGCCACCCGCCGCACCAGCTCCACGAAGGCGCCCAGACCGGCCGAGGCCAGCTGTGGGAGGTCCTCGACCTCGTCGCGGCGGGCCAGCGCCTCCGACAGCGGCAGGTCGTAGGCCCGAGCGAAAGCCCGGATCTTCTTCACACTGGCGTCGCCCACCGACCGCCTGGGCGTGTTGACGCACCGACGGAACGCCAGCTCGTCGTCGGGGTTGAGGGCGAGACGCAGGTAGGAGACGAGGTCCTTCACCTCGCGGCGCTCGAAGAACGGGGTACCACCCACGGTCCGGCAGGCGATCCCCCGGGCGACGAGCTCGGCCTCGATCGGCCGAGCCAGCGCCTTGGCCCGACAGAGCACGGCGACGTCGCCGGGCCGGGTCCCCCGGGCGACGAGCGAGGCGACCTCGTCGGCCAGCCACGACGCCTCGTCCACGTCGTCGTCGGCTGCCCGCAGTGCGATCGGCGCCCCGCCCCCGGCGGCCGTCCACAACGTCTTGGCGGCACGCTCCTCGTTGCGGGCGATGACGGCGTTCGCCGCCTCGAGGATGGTCCCCGTCGACCGGTAGTTCTGCTCGAGGGTGACCGTGACGGCGTCCGGGTAGGTGCGCTGGAAGCCCAGGATGTTGCCGACGTCGGCGGCCCGGAAGCCGTAGATGGACTGGTCGCCGTCGCCGACGCAGCACAGGTTCCGATGACCGGCCACCAACTGGTCGACGATCACGCACTGGGCCCGGTTGGTGTCCTGGTACTCGTCGACGAGCACGTGGGAGAACCGCGACCGGAAGTGCTCGGCCACGTCGTCGTGCTCGGTGAGGAGGGTCACGACGTGGACCAACAGGTCGTCGAAGTCGACGGCGTCGGCGCGACGCAGCCGGGCGACGTACTCCGCGTAGAGGCGGGCATGGGCGTCGGCGCGGGCGTTGGCCGCCTCGAGACGGAAGCGGCGGGGGTCGACCAGGCGGTTCTTCGCCGCGCTGATCGCCGCCTTGGCCCCCCCGACGGGGACCTGTGTGACGTCGATGTCGAGATCGTCGGCGATGTCGCGGAGCAGCCGCTTGCAGTCGTCCTCGGACAGGATGGCGAAGGCGCGGGTGAGCCCCACCCGATCGGCATAGGGGCGCAGCATCCGCACGCACGCGCTGTGGAACGTCGAGACCCACAGGTCCCCCGCCAGCGAGCCGAGGGCGGTCCGCAACCGCTCCTGCATCTCCCGCGCCGCCTTGTTGGTGAAGGTGATGGCCAGCACCCGCGACGGGTCGGCCCGGCCGGTGGCGACGAGGTACCCGATCCGGTTGGTGAGCACGCGCGTCTTGCCGGAGCCGGCGCCCGCCACCACGAGCAGCGGACCGTCCCCGTGCTCGACGGCCTGGCGCTGTGCCGGGTTCAGTCCGGCGGTGAACCGGGACGGGTCGAGGGGACGGCGGTCGAGGGGACGGCGGTCG
>JBMFXC010000012.1:0-23809 GCA_049964655.1 Acidimicrobiales bacterium | reverse complement strand
GGTCGAGGGGACGGCGGTCGAGGGGACGGCGGTCGGGCAGCGGCGGCACGGCGGCTCACCCTACCGGGCGGCGATGACACCCCCGGGCGGCGCTGGCCGGACCAGCAGCCGGACCGGCCGGATCAGGAGCCGGGCTCGCCCCGACGGGCCAGACGGTCGATGGTGACGGCAGCCAGTAGCACGAGGGCGGTCACCATGTACTGGGCAGCCGCGCTCATGCCGAGGATCCCCATGCCGTTGTAGATGGCGGCGATGACGATCCCGCCGAGCAAGGCGTCGATCATCCGACCCCGCCCGCCGAAGAGGCTGGCACCGCCGATGACGGCGGCGGCCACGGCGTAGAGCACCAACGTGCCGCCGTCGATGTTGTTGGAGATCGAGCCAAGGCGCGAGGCGTACACGATGCCAGCGAGCCCCGAGGTCAACGAAGCCAGGACGAACGCGCCGATGTACATCCCGGTGACGCTGATGCCGGCCCGGCGGGCGGCCTCGGCGTTGCCCCCGATGGCGTAGATGTAGCGGCCGAAGCGGGTGCGCCCGAGCAGGAACGTCCACAGGCCGAAGACGGCGAGCGTCGCCGGTATGACCCAGGGCACGCCCGTCAGGACACCTACCGTGCTGCGGTTGGCGCTGCAGATGGCCACCAGGGCGGCGGCGGCGGCGGCGACGGCGACGATCTTCACCACGGTCAGGCCGAGCGGCGGGGCGGCCAGGCCGCTCGAGCGGCGACGGCCGTCGCGTCGGAGGACGAAGACGGCGAAGAGGGCGACCAGCACTGCGCCGGCGATCCAGGCGGCGCCGGTCGAGATGGTGCCGTTGACGAGGTCGAAGACCACGTTGTTCGTGATCGGGATGGTCCCCCCGTTGGCATCCTTGGCGTGGTCGACGAGGTAGAGGAGCACGCCTTCCCAGCCGAGGAGGCCGGCCAGGGTGACGATGAACGAGGGGATCTTGAGCAGGGTGACGATGACCCCGTTGACCAGGCCGATCAGCGCCGTTGCTCCGGCTCCGGCGAGCATGGCGGCCCACCACGGCCAGTGGTAGGCGGGCCCCACCAGCTCGGCCATCACCACCGCACCGACACCGGCCACGTAGCCGACGGACAGGTCGATCTCGCCGAGGAGCAGCACGAAGACCTCGGCCATGCCGAGGAGGACGTAGGTCGTTCCCTGCACGAAGAGGTTGGTGAGGTTCCTCGCCGACAGGAACACCGTGTCCTGGGTCTGGAAGATCAGGGCGATGACGACGAGGCCGATGACCACGGGCAGGGCCCCTGCCTGGCCGCTACGAGCCCGGACCCACCACGCCCGGACCCATTCGCCGAGCGAACCGACCGTAACGCTCGTCGCTGCCAGGAGCTGGACGTCGCTCGCCTGGGCCTTGGCCCGATGGTCGACATGGGCCGAGGCTGCCCCGCCACCGGCGATCGCCGGCGGCGCCTCGGCCAGCTCACCCGAGGAGGTGGTGGCGGTCGGCTCGCGATCGGCTGGTCCCATGCTCACTCCGTCCCGGTGGTACGGGCAGCCGAAGCGTGGTCACGCGCCGAGCGCCCGGTGGTCATGTAGTCGACGGCGACCTGGCTGTCGAAGTCGGTGATCGGACCGGACGCCACCGTGTGCCCGAGGTAGAGCACCGTGAGCATGTCGGCAACGGCGAAGACGTCGTTCAGGTTGTGCGAGATGATGAGGACGGCCACCCCCTGGTCGGAGAGCCGCCGCACCAACGACAGGACCATCTCGGTCTGGGCGACCCCCAGGGCGGCGGTCGGCTCGTCGAGGATGACCAGCTTGGAGTTGGCCATCACCGCCTTGGCCACCGCCACCGACTGACGCTGACCGCCGGAGAGCGAGGCGACCGGCTGGCGGATGGAACGGATGGTGGTGACCGACAGGTCGGCCAGGGTGGCCTTGGCCGTGCGCTCCATCTCGTCCTCGTCGAGGAGCCGGTGGCGGAGCTTCTCGCGCCCGAGGAACATGTTCTGGACGATGTCGAGGTTGTCGCAGAGGGCGAGATCTTGGTAGACGGTCGTGATCCCCAGGTCACGGGCGTCGTTGGGGTGGGCGATCGTGACGGGCCGCCCGTCCCAGAAGATCTGTCCGTCGTCGGGCTCCCAGATGCCCGAGACGGTCTTGATGGTGACTGACTTGCCGGCGCCGTTGTCGCCGACCAACGCGGTCACCTTCCCGGCCTCGGCGACGAGGTCGACGCCGTCGAGCGCCTGGACGGCACCGAAGTGCTTGGTGATCCCGCGCAGCTCGAGGAGCGGCGGCCTCCCGAAGCCGGCGGTCGGGCCGGGCCGGGCCTCTGACCGGGCCTCGGCGCCGCCGATGGCCTCCCGGCCCGCTGCCGCGGGCCGGGAGGCGTCGTCGGCGGGCGTCACGGTCGCCGCCGGGCGGTGGGGCCGCCCAGGTGACCGTTGCTCGCCACGGTCAGGCCTTGATGCCTGCCGCTGTGCACGCCGCGGTCAGACCGGTGCACAGCTGCGAAGCCGGTACGAAGTTGTCCTTGATCACCGTGGACGCCATGTTGGCCGGGGTGACCCACTCGGGGGTCAGCAGAACCGAAGGCACCTGGGTGTGGGACACGGTGTCCGTGGTCGTGCCGTTCACCAGCCCGGCAGGGGGCTTCTCGCCGGCCCGCAGGTAGAGGGCAAGGGCAGCAGCAGCCTGGGCCTCGAGGTAGATCGGCTTGTAGGCCGTGCCGCACTGGTAGCCCGACAGGATGTTCTGGAGGCCCTGCAGCGTGGCGTCCTGCCCGGTGATCGGGAAGGTCTTGGGCTGGATGTGCAGGCTCTTCAGGTAGGTGATGATCGGCGCGGCGTTCTCGTCGTTCGGCACGAGGGCGGCGTTGATCTTCGGGTCGGCCGTGTAGGCCTGCTGGAACTCCGTCTCGGCGACGGTCGGGGTCCAGGTGCCGGCAGGCTGACCGGCCTTCACCCACTTGCCCGAGCTGAAGTAGGAGGCGAGCACGCCGTCGTACCCCTGGGCGAAGAGCGTCGCGTTGTTGTCCGTCGGCGCGCCCCGCATGACGAGCACGTTCGGCTTGGTGACGTGCCAGGCCGCCACGCAGCTCACCAGGCCCTGGCCGATGAGCTTGCCGACCTGGACGTTGTTGAAGCTCACGTAGTAGGCGCGGCTTCCACCCAGGGTCAGACGGTCGTAGTCGATGACCGGGACACCGTGCGCCTTGGCGTACGTCTCGATCTGGGCACCGACGCCCGAGTCGAGCGGGTCGACGACGAGGACGCTGGCGCCGTTGGTGATGGCGGTCTGGGCGTCGGTGAGCTGGGTCGAGTCACTGCCCTGGGCGTTCTCGACGGTGAACTGCGACGAGGTGAGCCCCGCCGTCTCGAACGCCTTGGTGAGGTAGGGCGCGTCGAACTCGGTGTAGCGGGCCGACGTCACCGTGTCGGGGAGGATGACCGTGATGTTGCCCTTCCCCTTGGCGGCGACGCTCTTCAGGCTGGCCATGGTCGAGAAGTCACGGGTGAAGGACGTCGCCGAGACGGCAGCGCCGCTCGAGCTCGACGAGCCGGAGGCGGACGTCGTGGTCGTAGACGAGCTCGAGGACGAGCTGCAGGCGGCGAGCGTGAGCGCGGCCGCCGTGAGGGACACCGGGAGTGTCCACCACGATCGCCGGGCCCGCCCGGATCGGTGTTCGTCAGTTCGGTTCATGGTTCCCCTTACCCAGTCGTGGTCCAGCCGTGCCAGAGGTCCCTGTCTGGCTCGGGGCCTCGCTGCGGAGGCTAGACCCTTTACGGTTTCGTGTCGATCATCTGACGGACACGTTACGGATCGACGACCGTTCCCCGGTCCGCCTGGTCCACGCCGGTCCCCTGGGCATGGCCCCCGCCGCGCGTCAGGATCGCCACAGACGTTCGCCGAGGCCCGAGGCACGCACGACCGGTCGGCCGACGGCGGCACGCAACGAGGCCTCGTCGGCGACGACGGTGACCGTCCGTCGGGCGCGCGTGAGCGCCGTGTAGAGCAGCTCGCGGGTGAGCACTGGCGAGCCCGGGTGCGGGAGTGAGACGACCACGTGGTCGAACTCGGAGCCCTGGCTCTTGTGGATGGTCATCGCCCACCACGGCTCGGCGTCGACCAGCCGGGCGACCGGCACGGTGGAGACACCCGTGCCGACCGGGCGCGCCAGGACCGGCACCGTGCCGGCCAGGACGACCACGCCGGCATCGCCGTTGGCCAGTCCTGTCAGCGGGTCGTTGCGGGTGACGAGCACCGGCATCCCGACCGGGTACCGGCTGGCCCCGGACCACCCGCCGCCGGACCACCCTCCGCCAGTGGCGGCGAGGACCGCCTGCTCGATCCGACGGCTCCAGTCGGCCAACCCGAACGGGCCGCCTCGGGTGGCAGCGAGGACCTTGAGTCGCCCCGCCGCGTCGAGGGCGCCGGGGACGTCCTCGGCACGCGCTCGGTCCACGACCTCGGCCGCGGCAGCGGCGGCCCGGGCCACCACCGCAGCCACCCCGGAGCCGTCACCGGGCTCGATCCAGGCCACGTCGTCCGAGCCGGAGCGGAGGACAGCGAGCGTCCCCTCGACATCGCCGCTGCGGACCAGCGCGGCCAGGGTGGCGATGCCCGAGCCGGCGCCGAAACGGTGCACGCGTGCGAGCACGGTGACGGGGAGCCGACCCGGGCGGCTTTCCCGAGCGGTCGGCTCGGTCGATCCCGGTGGGCCGACCAGGTCACGCATGACCGTGCCCGCCTCGACGCTCGTCAGCTGGAACGGGTCACCGACCAGGACGAGCCGGGCATCGGGCCGTAGGGCCCGCACCAGCCGCCCGAGCACCGGCAACGACACCATCGAGGTCTCGTCGACCACCACCAGGTCGTAGGGGAGCAGACGGTCGTGCCCGGGGAGCCCCAGTTCCGGAGTGCGCCCCACCAGCCGGTGGACGGTCGTCGCCTCGATCTGCCTGAGCTCGTCGGCTGCCGCCGCGTCGAGGACCCCCTCGACGACTGCCTCGTCGACGGCGGTGCGCAAGGCGGCCGTGAGACGGGCGGCGGCCTTGCCCGTCGGTGCAGCGAGGGCGACGGTTGCCACGCGCCCTCCGGCGGTGGCCAGCCGCCACTCGGCGGCGAGCAGGCGGGCGACCGTACGGGTCTTGCCGGTGCCCGGACCACCGGCGATCACCGACACCCGGGCGGACAGGCCGAGGCGAGCGGCCCGGCGCTGGAGGTCCTCGGTGGCGCGCTCTCCACCCAGTCCCACTGGCACCCGGGAGTCACCCGGCTCGCCGATCGGCGGGAAGAGCACGTCGAGGACCTCGTCCTGCCCCGGAGACGTCGGCACCCCGCCCGACGACGCCCGGCCCAGCAGTGCGGCGGCCACCTCGACCTCGGCTCGCCACAGTCGGTGCAGGTAGAGCGAGCGCCCCTCCAAGACGAGGGGACGGACCGGGTCGTCGTTCGCACGCTCGGGGCTCGACACCACGGGGCTTCCGGCGAGGACGGACGACCACGCCCGGGGATCGGGCCACGGGAGCTCGCCCGAGTCGTCACCGCCTCCGTCGTGACCGACGAGCAGGGCGTCGACGGCGTCGAGGTCGAGACGGACATGACCGAGCTGCGGTGCTTCGGTGGCAGCCGCGAGGGCGAGGACGGACCACTCGTCGAGGCCGGGGACGAGCCGGGCGACCGTCGCCGCCACCTGGCAGGCCGTCGACGAGAGCCGTCCCGCCGACACGAAGGGGGCGAGCACCTCGAGCGGCAACGGGCCGGTCGCCGGTGAGGGCCGTCCCCGGCGGTCGCCCGTCACCTCGGGGCCCGGGGTCACCTGGGGGCTCCGGGTACGCCGTCGTCGTGATCGGCGACGTCTGGCCCCCGACCGGCCAACAGCTCGCTCGTCGCTTCGACGAGCCGGGGGGCAATTCGCCAGCCGAAGACCCCGGGGGGGTCGTCGGGATCGGCAGGATCGGGAACCAGGCCGCGCAGGAACAGGTAGGCGACACCTCCGAGATGGGTCGCCGGGTCGTAGTCAGGCAGTCGCCACCGCAAGTACCGGTGGAGCGCCACCGTGTACAGCAGCGCCTGCAACGGGTAGTCGTGAGCCACCATGGAGGCCGCCAGTGCCTCCCGCCCGTAGTCGTGGCGTCCCGCCGGCCGGTCCGGGTCGTGCAACCGGTTCGTCTTGTAGTCGACGACGACGAAGCGCGGCGGGCCATCACCCGCCAGGCGGACGACGACGTCGATCGACCCGGTCAGGTGGCCGGCGAGCAACGTCGAGGCATCCGATCGTCCCGCCAGTCGGTGGCCCCACTCGACCAGCGCGTCGGTCGTCGCTGCGTCCAGTCCGTGGTCCTCACCGCCGCCCACCGACGTGGCCACCAACGCTCCGATGCGGGCGAGCGATGCCCGGGCTCCACCGCCAGCGGCCAGGTGCAGCTCGAAGGAGAGCTCGTCCAGGCGGTCGCTCCGGACGAGGTCGGCCAGCCGGCGGTGACCGAGGACCGGGCCGAGCGGGGCGTCCAGCACGGCAAAGAGGGCGTCGACCAGGGTGTCGAGGTCGACTGGCCCCCCTGGCACGGTGGCGCCGCGTGAAAGCTCGCGCCGGGCGGCGGCCTCGAGCGCAGCCCG
This sequence comes from Acidimicrobiales bacterium, assembly GCA_049964655.1. Lineage (GTDB taxonomy): Bacteria > Actinomycetota > Acidimicrobiia > Acidimicrobiales > RAAP-2 > JAJZJT01. The sequence continues at coordinate 17,216 of JBMFXC010000012.1, read as the reverse complement.
TCGGTCTGCCGCGGCGAAGTCGGCCCCTTCGAGGACGGCGTGGACGAGCGTGCCGAACGCCGTCCCCGCCGGCAAGTCGGCAAGGCGGTTGGGCGACGGGTCTGCTGCGGCGGCAGGCGGAGCGGGTGCCTCAGCGGACCGACCACGCTGCCCGTCCCGCGCCGAGTAGTCGTCGTCGGGCTCGTCTGCTGCCCCGCGCTCACCGACGGAGGGGTCAGCGGGATCACCCCGGGTCGCCGACGCGGCCACGAGGGACGAGAACGACCAACGCCGCCTCGAGCGGTCCGGCGTCCGCTCGAGCGTGGCGACCGCCAGGGTGTGGGTCGGCTCGGGCACCGGGTCGTCGGAGCACGCCACCGGGCGAGCTGCCGAGGTGGACCCGATGACCTCGACCCGGACCAGACCGCTGGCTCGCTGCTCCACGGGGGCCAGGACCGCACGGGCGGTCTCAGCGTCGGCAGGAAGGCTCACCGGGTCGGCGACCAGGCACGACGGGTCGACACGTCCCTCGACGCGCCCGAAGAGCACCCGGGCCAGACCGGTCTGCTCCGCGCCCTGCACGGGTGCCCACCACACGACGACCTGGTGCTTGGCCCGGGTCAGTGCCACGTAGAGCAGGCGGAGGCTCTCGCCGACCCACTCACGTTCCATCAGCTCGCGGCGCTCGGCCGCCCCCGCCCGGTCGGGCCACTCCTTGCCCCGGGCCACGTCGTGCGCTCGCGCGCCGTCGCTAGACCGGTGGTAGTCGACCAGCGTTCGAGAGGTCGCCGACTGGAAGAGGTTGGGAACGCAGACGATGCCGAACTCGAGCCCCTTGGCCGCCCACACCGTGAGCACCTGCACGGCGTCTTCGGTGCCCTCGCTCCGGCGGGCGTCGGGGCGGCCTCGATCGCCGTCTGCCTGAACGCCGGCGAGGTCGCCGCTCAAGCCGTCGAGCAGTCCGGCTGGCCCGGCGTAGGACCCGCTCGGCACGGCGGCCAGCAGCTCGCCGACATGGTCGAGGTCGGCCAGCTTCCGGCGGCCGTCGGGCAGGGCGAGCACCCGGGCGGCCACGGCTGTCTCGGACCGGACACGGTGCACGAACGCCGCCGGGCCCGACTGAGCCAGCACTTCGCCCCAACGACGGAGGGACTCGTTGACGGCCACCAGGTCCTCGTCTCCTCGGGTGTCGAGCTCGTCCGCGGTCCAGCCGAGGAACCACGACAGGGCGACCGCCCGCGCCCGACCCTCGTCGGCCGGGTGGGCGACCCCGTCGAGCAGGTACCGCCACTGGTCCGCGGCGTCGGTCTCGAGCACGCTCCGGCCGGCGGCGACGGCGGGGATGCCGGAAGCCACCAGGGCAGCACGCACCTGCTCGGCCACGGAGGCCGTCGTGACCAGCACGGCGAGGTCGGAAGGGCGCACTGGGCGGCTGGAGCCCGACGGGGCGTCCCCGGCGGAGATCGTCGAGCCGGCCAGGTGCTCTCCGACGACGGCCACGAGGTCTGCCAGCACGGCGCCCAGCGCCTCGGAGACCGCCACCTTCGGCCGACCGGCCTTGGTCGCCGTGACGAGCCCGCCCCCCATGGCCAGGCGGACCTCGACCGGGACGACCGGGTCGCCGGTGGCCGTAGCCAGTCGGGCGCCTTGGTGCGCCTCGCACGCACTGACCGGCCGAAAGGCGATCGCCGGGTCGCCGAACGTCACCCCGTCAAGGAGGGCCTCGAGGCCGGCGAGCAACGGGGCGTCCGAGCGCCAGTTGGTGTCGAGCGAGGCGCGCTCGACTCCCGACGCGTCGGCGACGGCAGCCAGGTAGGTGGGGATGTCCGCCCCACGGAAGCCGTAGACGGCCTGCTTGGGATCACCGACCAGCACGAGGGTCGTACCGCTTCCCTCGCCGCCGAAGAGGGTCGAGAAGATGTCCCACTGCACCGGATCGGTGTCCTGGAACTCGTCGACGAAGGCGACCCGGTAGCGGGAGCGGAGGGCGTCGGACACGACGAGCCCGGCCGGGCCGTGGACAGCGTCACGGAGGTCGGCGAGGACCATGTCGAAGCTGCGGACGCCGGCCGACCGCTGGCGGAGATCAGCGGCGGCGAGGCTGCGGCGCACGAGCTCGGCGAGCAGCCGGGTGCGCATCGACGCACCGGGCTCGTCGAAGGCCGGTTCCACCGCCATGTCGGGGGTCCGGGCACACGCCAGCGTCTCGTCCACGAGCTGTCCCAGCCCGGGCAGGTCTTCGGGTGATCTGCCCTCGACGGACGCCATAGCGAGCACATCGGCGCAGACCTGGCGAACGAGCCGCTCGGCCGAGCCGGTCGGCACGAGGTCCGGGTCCACGCCGCTGCCCAGCCCCAGGGTGGGCAGCACCTGGGTGGCGAAGCCGTGGATGGTGAGGACCGAGGCTCCGTCGAGCTCGGCGACCGCCCGCTCGAGGCGGGCGAGGCGCGCTGACCGGTGGCAGGCGGCCAGATGGGCACCGAGGGGATCGTCGGGCACCGGGGTCTCGTCGCCGCGCAGATAGGTGACGGCGCCGACCAACCGCCCGCGGATCCGGTCACGCAGCTCGGCGACCGCCGCTCGGGTGAAGGTGACGAAGAGCAGCTCGGAGACGGGGACGTCGGCCTCGGCCACGAACCGCACGGCGAGGGTGGCGAGGGCGAACGTCTTGCCGGTGCCGGCGCTCGCCTCGATGGCCGTCCGCCCCGACGGGAGCGGGCCGAGCAAGTCGAAGGTGCGAGGGCTGGCCGGTGGCGACGTCACCGGTTGCCAGCCTCGGCACTGGTGCTGGAGCTGGTGCTGGTGCTGGTCGTGCCGGCGCCGAAGGCCCCTCCCTCGATGACGGCAGACGCGTCCACAGCCCCCCAGAGGTAGTGGGCGAACCGCTCGACCCGCCCCCCGGTCCCCGCCGGGTCACCCGACCAGGCCGGGAGGGAAAGGAGCTCTGCCAGGTCGAGGTCGCCGTAGACCAGACGGGCCGCCCCGTCGCCGTCGCCGGCCGAGCCATGGCGACCACCCCGCCACTGCCCGTCTGCCGCGCTCCCCCGGTGCACGTGGAACGAGAGGGTCGGGAAGAGCGGGACCGGTGCCCGCAGGCCTCGCCGGTAGCAGTCGACGGCCACGGCCAGCCCGGCGCGGGCGACCCGCCGGGCCTCGTCACCACCGCCGCCGGTAGTCCGGACCCGAAGCTCGGCCACGGCAGTCGCCCCAGCGGACGCCGGGCTCCCCAACGGGCTCCGGCCAACCACCACCGCTCGCCGGTGGTCACCACCGGTAGTCCGGCTCGTCCGGCTCGTCCGATCGGTGGCGCCGGTGGCCTCGCTCGCCCGGTCGGCGGCGCCGGTGGCCTCGCTCGCCTGATCAGCGGCGTCGGTGGCGACAAGGGCGACGAGGTCCAACCACGCCCGCAACAACGACCGCGGTGAGAGGCGAGAGCACCCCACCACGGCTGGCCCCGGACCAGTTGTGCCGAGCCGCACGTCGACGGTCCCGACGACCCGGGTACCGTCGTCGAGCTCGACGTCGACCGACGTCGGCGCGGGCGGGCCCGGGAGCACACCGAGCTCCCGGGCGTCGGCGACGACGGCAGCGGCCAGTTCGGCAACCTCGTCGAGGACACGCTGGCCCAGGCCGCCCGGAGGCACGGAGCCGCTCCGCCGCTCCACGCGCTCCCACGAGGCCTGGTCGGCACCGGAGAGGAGCGCGGCCACCAACCGTTCACCGAGCTGCCAGCGCGCCAGGGCCGTGACCTCGACCGGCAGGTCCTCCTCCGCCGCCTCGGCAGCTCGGTGGAGGTGGAGACGAAGCCGGTCACGCAGGAACGACGCGGTGGGATCGGCGAAGAAGCGGTGGAGAGCGGCCAGGTCGACGACGCGCTCGACCCGCTCGGGGAGCGGCCCGGAGAGGAACGGCTGAGGATCCGCGTCGTGCCGGCAGGCCACTGCCCCCGCCAGCCCGTGCGGGTCGAAGCCGAAGGGGCGGCCCGGCAGGATGGCTCCGACCTCGAAGCAGGCGGGATCGGAGCCGTGGCGGGGATGCTCGACCTCCAGCCGGGCGGCCAGCGCCTGGCGTTCGTCGGGATCGACGGCGGCAAGGACGGCGTCGCGCAGCTCGGCGACCGGCGTGGCCGGTGGCACCAGCCGGCCGGTGCGCACGTCGGAGCCGTCACGGACCACGACGAGGACGTCGCGGGCGGCCAGGATCGTCTCGAGGAGCGCCTGGCGCACCTCGGCGCGTCCGTCGGGATCACCAGCCGCCGGCTGCTGGGCGAGCAGGTCGTCTCCTCCGCCGAGCACGCCCTTGAGGGCCGCCTCGTCCGCCCCGAGCAGACAGACCACCCGGGCGGGGACCCAGCGCAACGGCCGGAGCGAGGTGACCACCATCCCGCCCCGGAAGAACCCGGGTCGCTCCGGCTCGCCGGCCAGACGATCGGCGAGCAACCGGCGGAGGTCCGTGTAGGACAAGGCGACCGAGGCGTCTTCGGCGGCAGCCGCAGCCTCTGCGCGCAGGTCGGCGAACAGGGTCGCCAAGCTGTCGGCCTGCCAGGGCTCGTCGGGTGGGGCGGCCACGAGGGCGCCAGCAGCCGCCTCCACCTCGTCGAGCCACGCCTCGAGCGGACGCTCGGTGGCCGACGCGGCAGCCAGGGCACGCAACGCGTCGAAGGCGTCGGCCAGACGACCGGCCCGTTCGGCGTCGTCACCGTCGACCTCGAGCGCCGCCAGGTCGCCCACGGCCAGGGCCGTTGGCGCCGGGGCGACGGCGAGACCGACCAGTAGCCGATCGAGGGCGTCCTGCCACGAGTTGGCGTCGATCGGCACCGGCACCCCGAACCTGGCGCGATGCGCGCTGTCGAGCCCCCAGCGGACGTTGGCCCGACGTGCCCAGGCGTCGATCTGGTCGAGATCGAGGTCGGTGAGGTGGAGCCGGAGACACACCGGGGGCAGGGCCAGCACGTCGAGCACCTCGTCGACGGTGAACCGACCGCCGGCCAGAGCGAGGATGGCGTCGACGGCCGCCAGCAACGGGTTTCGGGAACGCAGAGACCGGTCGGCCAGCCGGTAGCGCAGCACGGGAGGTCCACCGCCACCGGCGACGGCCGACCGTACCGCCTCGCCGGCCGGCGGACCGAAGACGGCGGTGACCAGAGGGGCGAGCTCGTCGAGCGCCGGGCACACCACGACGATGTCGTCCTCGGACAGGGTCGGGTCGTCGGCGAGCAGGTGGCAGAGGACGTCCCGGGCAACCTCGACCTGGCGCGCCGGCCCGTGGCAGGCGTGGAACTGCACCGACCGATCGTCGGGATCGGGCCGGAAGTCGGCCGTCCCGACCCGGTCGGCCGCCAGGTCCGCCTGGAGACGGCCGAGCAGGGTGGTGGCCGGCCGGTCGACGGTCTCGCCGAGGAGGACGGGGCGCCCGGGGAGGACCCCCTGGTCAACCGCGTCGGCCACCAGCACCGCGGTCTCGGCGTGGGCACGAGACCACGAGCGCAGCAGCGGGTGGTGCACTCGGCCGAGGTCGACCTCGGCGCGCAGCCGGAGCCCGCCGGCCGCCGGTGCGGCGGCACCAGCGAGGTGGTGAGCTGTCACGGGGGACGGCTCCAGCAGGTAGAGGTGGACGTCGCGATGGGCCGAGACGGCGGCGGCGAGAGGGAGGAAGTCGGCTCCGCCCGGCAGCACGGACAACCCGAAGAACGCCAGCCGGTCCGGGAGCCCGAGCTCGAGGTCGCCTGCCACCAGCCGATCGAGCAGCCCGGGGAGACGCTCGGCCGGGCTCGGCACCCCGAGGCGAAGGCGGACCCGGCGCCACAACATCGGCTGCCAACGGCGCCGCTCGTCAAGCAGTCCCCCCGACGGCCCCACGTCGCGTCCCGCTGCCCACGCACGCACCAGGGTGGGCCGATGGACCTCATAGCGGTCGAAGAGGTCGGCGACCCGCCGAGCTCGCGCGTACCGGCTGGCCACGCCCGCCTCGGCCAGTGGTCCGAGCTCCGGATCGCCGCGGCTGGCATCCAGCTCGGCCAGGATGGCCCACGACAACCGGTCGACCGTCCACGGCTCGTCTGCGCCGAGCCCGGCCCGCAGGACCGCGCTGCGCAACGCTCCGGGGAACGGGGCCTGGATGTTGGCGGCGACACCGTCGTGCCATCCGGGCGCACTGGCACCCAGCGTCCGGGCGAGCTCGAGGGTGAGCCACCGCCGCATGCCCTCGGAGGGGACGGCGACCCACTCCGGCGAGAGGGGATCGGCAGGCACGTCGGCGAGCAGCTCAGCCAGGTGCCGGGCCAGGGGCTCGACCCGGTCTGCCGTGTACAGGTGGAGCACGGCCGCCGAGGCTAGTAGTGGGGTGTCACGGTCCGAACCACCATCCCGGCGACCGCGTCCGTCGGTGCCAACCGACCACCCACGCGACGTGGGTGGTCAACCGGCCGCCCACGCGGCGCGGGCGGTCAACCGGCCAGCTCAGCGACGTGGGCGATGAGGTCGACCGAGCGCTGGTCGCCCACCGGGACCGGCGCCACCTGCAGGTGGGTGACTCCGGCCTCGGCATAGGCGGCGATCCGCTCGGCCACATAGCCCGCCGGGCCGCACAGGGTCGTGCGCTCGAGGAGGTCGTCCGGGACGGCGGCAGCGGCTTCGTCCCGCTTCCCGGACAGGTAGAGGTCTTGGATCCGTTCGGCAGCCGCCTCGTAGCCCGAACGGCGCGCCACGTCGTTGTAGAAGTTGCGCCCTCTCGCTCCCATCCCCCCGATGTAGAGGGCGAGCATGCCGCGAGCCAGCTCGCGCACCGCCGTGACGTCGGGGCCGTCACCGATGGCGAGCAGGCCGCCGGCGGCGATCTGGAGCGGCGGCCGCGACGGGTCACGGCGGGCGGTACCTGCGTCGAGGGCGCTCCCCCAGACGAGCTTGGCCTTCTCGGGGACGAAGATCATGGGCAGCCAGCCGTCGGCGATCTCGGCGGTCAGCTCTACGTTCTTCTCGCCCAGCGAGGCGATCCAGACGGGGATGTCGGAGCGGACGGGATGGCCGATGATCTTGAGCGGCTTGCCGAGGCCGGTCCCCTGGTCGGGCGGGAGCGGAATGGTGTAATGGCGACCCTCGTGGACGAGCGGCGTCTCACGGCGCCACACCGCCCGGCAGACCTCGACGATCTCGCGGGTGCGACCGAGGGGGGCCGTGTAGGGGACGCCGTGGAAGCCCTCGATGACCTGCGGACCCGACGCGCCGAGCCCGAGCTCGAAGCGGCCCTCCGACAGCGCGTCGAGCCCGGCGGCCGTCATGGCGAGCAGCGTCGGCGTGCGGGTGTAGATGGGCAGGATGGCCGAGCCGATCCGGACGCGCTCGGTGAGGGCGGCGAGGTACCCCATCAAGCTGGGCCCGTCGAAGCCGTAGGCCTCGGCGACCCAGACCATGTCGAGTCCGGCCTGCTCCCACTCGGCGACCTGGGCGGCCGACTGGCGGAACCCGCCGGCGTAGCTGAGCATCGTGGTGATCTGCATCGGGTCGGGGCGCTCCTTGGTCGTGCCGGCGGGGATCGGTGGTGCCGACGGGGATCGGTGGTGCCGACGGGGATCGGTCGCCCGATTCTGGCACCGGTGCTCGTGCCGGCGTCGCTCAGCTCCCCCAGGCCCCGGGGTCGACCTTGTGCTCGGCGATCCGGGCGGCGAGCGCGGCGGCCTGGGAACGCCGGCTCATGCCCAGCTTGGCCAGCAGGTTGGAGACGTAGTTCTTGACCGTCTTCTCGGAGAGGAACAGCTCCGCTCCGATCTGCCGGTTGGTCTTGCCGTCGGCGATCAGGGCCAGGATCTCCCGCTCTCGGTCGGTCAACTGGTCGACGTCGTCGGCATGGTCCTGGTCACGTCGGATGCGGTCGACAACCCGGCGTGCCGTGGTCGTGTCGATGAGCGACCGTCCGTTCGCCACGGCGCGAATGGAGCTGACCAGCTCGTTGCCATGGATCTGCTTGAGCAGGTAGCCCGACGCCCCGGCCAGGACCGCCTGGGCCAGCGCCTCCTCGTCGGCGAACGAGGAGAGCATCAGACAGGCCACCTCGGGCTGGACGGCACGGATCTCGCGGCACACCTGTACACCGTCGCCATCGGGAAGGCGGACATCGAGGACGGCGACGTCGGGACGGACGAGCTGGGCGACGGCCGGGGCGTCGACCGCCGACCCCGAGTCGCCGACGACCTCGATGTCGTCCTCGGCCTCCAACAGCTTGCGAAGGCCTTCCCGCACCACCTGGTGGTCGTCGAGCAGGAACACGCGGATGCTCATGGCCAGTGTCCTCCTTCGTTCCGGCGGGCACCAGGGGACGACCCGGTGGTGCCCGCATGGGAAGATGCCCCCGTGCCGTACCGCTCGGTGGCAGACCCCGCCCAGCTCCGGGCCCTCCTCGGCGTCGTGGTGCGCGTCCACGGAGCCGTCGAGGTCCCCGCCGTCCTCCGACGGGTGGCCGAAGGCGCCCAGTCGCTCGCCGCCGCCCAGTACGCGGCGGCAGGGGTCGTGGACCCGAGCGGACAGGCCATCCGCATCGTCGAGACGGTGGGGAGCGACCCGGAGGAACCCGATGCCGCCGGCCGAGACCGGCGGAGCGTCAGCCTTCTCGAGTCGGTCCTGCGCGATCCTCGGCCGCTCCGCCTCGAGGACGTACGCGCCCAAGGCCCGAGCGACGGTGCCACCCCCTGGGACCTGCCGCGACGCTCCCTCGTCGTCGTCCCGCTCCTCCACGACGGAGCCGTGCGCGGTGCGCTGTTCGCCGCCGACAAGCTCAACGGAGCGTTCACCGACGACGACGAACGCGTCCTCGAAGCCCTGGCAGCGACCACCGTGGGCGCCATCGAGCACAGCCGGCTGCTCGAGCAGGTCCGCGATCTCACCCTGGTGGCCGACCGCGAACGCATCGCCCGCGACCTCCACGACACGGTCATCCAACGCCTCTTCGCCGTCGGCCTCGAGCTGCAGTCGGTCCTGCCGCTCGTGCCGGGTGACGCCGGCGACGTCGTCGACGCGGCCGTCACCGAGCTCGACGGCATCATCCGCGAGGTCCGAACGGTGGTCTTCGCCCTCGAGCCCGCCCCCCAGCGAGCCGTCGGGCCCCGGGGCCGAGTCGAGGAAGTGTGCGCCGAGGCGAGCACGATCCTGGGCTTCGCACCGGAGCTCACCGTCTCCGGTCCGCTCGACCAGTCGGTGCCCGAGGACGTGGCCGCCGCGCTGTTGGCGACCGTCCGCGAAGCGCTCGCCAACGTGGCGCACCACGCGGATGCCGAGCGCTGCTCGATCGTCGTCGCCGTCGACGACGACGAGCTCACCCTGCGGGTCGTCGACGACGGCAGGGGGCTCGGCGACCTGACGAGGCGCTCGCCCGGGCACGGCCTCGCCGACATGGCGGCACGCGCCGAGGTCTTCGGGGGCTCGCTCTCGACGACGCGGCCGCCGGAGGGTGGCACGGCGGTCACCTGGCACGTCCCGCTCGCGCCCGCCCGGCGCTGAGGACCACCGGCGCGCCCACGGTCCACCGTCGAGGCAGGCACGCCGGTCACCGGCCCTGGGGGGTGTCCGTCACCGGCGCCCGCTCGGTTCCGTGCAGGCCCGTCGAGAGAAGGAGGAGCGGGGGTCGGGCGCCCACGAGGACGTCACGGACGATCCGGGCCCGACCGGCCGAAGCGTCGCCCTGCCAGCAGAGGACGATGAGGTCGGACCGGCGACCGGCCCGGCGGATCTCTCCCGCCGGGTCCCCACTCGCCACCGTCAGGTCGTCCTCCTCGACGTGCTCCCGGCGCCGCAGCTCGTCGAGCCACGCCTCGGCGTGGTGCCCCGCTCCCTCCCAGATGATCGGGAAGGTTCGAGTCGTGAGGACGTGGAGGCGGCCGACCACAAGGCCGACCTCGTGGGCCCGCTCGACGAGCGGGTCGAGGACGGCGCGCTCCTCGGGTGAGCGGTCGACGGGCACCAGGAGATGCCGCAGGTGGACCGGGGCGCCGTCGGCCACGGCGTCGGGACCCGGCAGCACGAGGGCCAGGTGGTCGCCGACCCGGCTGAGGACGGCCTGCGCCACGTCGACCTCACCGGGCGACGCCGGCCACGGGTCGGCCACCGCGTCGGCGTCTGCCACCTCGGCCACCTCGGCCACGAGCGGCCGCCACGGCTCGGGAATGTCGGGTGCCTCGACGAGCACGTGGAGCCGCCGGCGCGGAACGGTCTCGCTCATCCCACCCACCTCCCCGGTGGCTCGATCCGCTGGCGCCCGCCCGGCACGGCCACCACGACCGGGGCGGGGCATGCCACGTGGACACCGTCTCGCCGGAGGCGCAGCCTGACGGGCACGCCGCGCCACCGCACGCCGAGGCGGAGCTCGTCCCACCCGTCGGGCAGGTGGGGGTCGATGACCAGCTCGTCGTGGCCCGCACACCCGGGCAGCACGCCGCCGAAGCCGTGGACCACGGCCTGCCAGATGCCGCCGAGGTTGGCGAGGTGGAGACCACCGGCCGTCGTCTCGGTCAGGTCCTCGAGGTCGATGGCGGCCGCCAGGCGGAGCATGGCCAGCGCCTCGGCGGTCCGGCCCGCACGGGCCAGCACGTAGGCGTGGACGGCCGGCGACAGGGAGCTGCCGTGGGCGGTCCGGGGCAGGTAGTGGTCGAGGTCGGCGGCCAGCGAGGTGAGTCCTGCCTCGTCGGGGACCAGCATGTGGGCCATCACCACGTCGGCCTGCTTGATCACCTGGCTGTGCTCCAGGCGTTGGCGACCGAGCACGAGGTCGGCGGCCACCGGCACCGGCCCCAGCGAGGTGGCCAGCAGCGGTTCGAGCCGGTCGTAGCCGGCGAACTGCTCGTGGCGCCCACTCGACGGGTCGACGCCGTCGACCAGAGCGTCCGCCAGCCGTGTCCACGCTGCCGCCTCGTCGCCGTCGACGCGCCACCCACCGCCGGTCGGACCGGCCGGGGTGCCCTGCCGCCGCTCTCCACGCCCCGTCGTTGGGGCGACCAGCTCGGCGGCGCGGCGGAGGTTCCATCGGGCCATGAGGTTGGTGAAGGCGTTGTCGTCGACGCGCTCGTGGTACTCGTCGGGCCCGATCACGCCGTCGATGTGGGCGCGGCCGACTTCGTCGACACGCACCCGGCTGGCCCAGTAGCGGGCCGTCTCGACGAGGAGCCGGCCGCCCGGCCCGGCCAGGAAGGCGTCGTCACCCGTCCAGGCGACGTACCGCCACACTGCCCACGCCACGTCGGCGGTGACGTGCTCCTCGAGGTCCCCGGTCAGGATGGGCACCTGGTGGCCGTGCTGGTCGACACCCGAGCGAGGTGTGACGTCCGTCCCGTCTGCAGCCGACTCCCAGGGGAACCGTGCTCCCCGCCTGCCCTCGGCTGCGGCCCGGGCCATGGCTGGGGCGAGCCGGCGCAGACGGTACTCGAGCACGGCGCGGGCGGCAGCGGGCTCGACGGCGGCGAGGACCGGGAGCGCGAACACCTCGGTGTCCCAGAAGACGTGGCCCGCGTAGGCCGGACCAGTGAGCCCGCGGGCGCCGACGGCGGACTCGGCGCGTCGCGTCGATGTGGAGGAGAGGAGGTGGAAGAGGGCGAACCGGACGGCGAGGGTGGCCTCGGGGTCTCCGTCGACCTCGACGTCGGCGACCTCCCAGCGTCGGGCCCACACCCGGCGGTGCTCCTCGAGGAGCCGGTCGGGACCGGCGGACACCGCGGCGGCGAGCCGTGCCCGGGCATGTGCCTCGCTCGGGGCTCGCCGGGTCTCGACCTGGTGCACGACCACGCGCTCGACGACGGTGGTGGCCTCGTCACCCTCGCCGAGCTCGTGCACCCCGGTCGTCTCGACGGCGACCACGCCTCCGCCCGACGGCGTCCGCCGCAGCAGGGACGGTCGGCTCGCCGGCGGTGCGACGAGCGCGGGGGTTGCCACCGCCGCCCGCAGGACCGAGACGCCGGGGCGGGCGGCGCTGGCAAAACGCAGCGCGTCGACGACGACCCGACCGCCGCTCGACACCTGACGGACCAGCACACCGGAACGCAGGTCGAGGACGTGCCGGCCTCGGGGGAGGTCGGGCCCGAGCGGCAGGACACACCACGACGGCAGCTGGACGAGCTGCTCCCCCACCCCCTTGGCCGGCTCGTAGAGGCCCGAGACCACCACCGGTGCGATGGCCGGGTCTCGCTGTTCTTCGCGGACGCCCCTGGTCCCCACCACGCCGTCGGCGACGCAGGTGAGGCTCTCGATCACCCGGTCGAGGTCCTCGCCGTCCTCGACGACCAGGCACCAGGTCTCCTCGACGGTCTCGCACCCTGGTCGGACAACGTCCATGCCCGCATGGTGCACCCGATGGACACCCGGGGACCAGGGTCAAACGTCCTCGCCACCTGCCGCGACGGCTCGACCTGCCGAGCCCCGACCTGCCGAGCCCCATCGGGACGTTCGGCCCTACGGTGAGCGGGCGCGCTGGTTCACCATGGCGCCATGACGCCCGCTCGACCCACGACCGACACGTCCACCGACCATCCGCTCCGGGTGGGGATCATCGCCCCTCCGTGGCTGCCGGTTCCTCCTCCGGCCTACGGCGGCACCGAGACCGTCCTCGACGTGCTGGCCCGGGCCCTCCAGCGAGCAGGCCACCACGTCGTGCTCTACACGACGGGAGACTCGACCTGCCCGGTGCCGAGGTCGTGGTCGTTCGCCCGGTCCCTGGGTGTCGGGCGGGGCGGAGCGGCCGACGAGGCACTCCACGTCGTCGAGGCCTACGAAGAGCTGCGCGACGTCGACGTCGTCCACGACCACACGCTGGTCGGCCCGCTCTACGCCCTCGGCATGGCCGACCGGACGGTCGTGACCACCAACCACGGCCCCTTCAACCAGGTCCTCACTCCGCTGTACCGGGCCGTCTCCAGCCGGGTACCGGTGATCGCCATCTCTCATCAGCAGGCCTCGACCGCCGACGGCGTCCGCATCGGGGCCGTCATCCACCACGGGCTGGACGTCGAGCGCGTCCCCGTCGGGACGGGCAGCGGCGGGTACGCGGCCTTCGTGGGCCGGATGCACCCGGACAAGGGGCTCGACGTGGCCATCTCGGTAGCCCGCCAGGCCGGCATTCCGCTCAAGATCGCCGCCAAGATGCGCGAACCGGCCGAGCACCGCTACTTCGAGGAGCGGATCGAGCCCCTGCTCGGCGGCGAGGTCGAGTACGTCGGCGAGGTGGGCGGCGCCGACAAGTTCGACCTGATGGGCCAAGCCACCTGCCTGCTCAATCCCGTGCGGTGGCACGAGCCGTTCGGCATGGTGATGATCGAGGCGCTGGCCTGCGGCACACCGGTGGTGGCCACCGAGCGCGGCGCGGCGCCGGAGATCGTCGAACCGGGCCGGACCGGCTTCCTCGCCACCGACGTTCCCGCCCTCGTCCACGCCGTCGGCCAGGTTGCCGCGCTCGACCGGGGGGCGTGCCGTGCTGCGGTCGAAGCCCGGTTCTCGGCGGAACGGGTGGCTGCCGACCACGTCGCCCTCTATCGCGCCGCGCTGGCGGGCGACGGAGACGCAGCCGGGGGCGGACCCCCACCACCCGTTGCCAGCAGTGTGACGCAGTTCCGGCCGCGTGCCGCGGAGCGGCCCGCGCCGTTCGTCGACCGCTACGCTCCAGTCGAGGCCCTGGGCGAGGTCGGCGGGCTCCGGCGGAGCTGAGGGAAGGCAAGGAAGGAACAGGGTAGGAGGCGCGGTGGCGTTCGGCAGGTTCCTGCTGCGTGGGCTGTGGGCGAAGAAGGCCCGCTCGCTCGGCTTGACCTTCGCCATCACGTTCGCCGTCATGACGGTGGTCACCCTCGAGGTGACGAGCAGCGGGCTCGAGCAGTCGGCAGCCGCCGTCGTCACGGTCGGTAAGGCGGACTTCACCGTCGCCCAGAAGGGCGTCAACGACCTGCTCTCCTCGAGCATCGACCGGGGCGAGCTGGACCGACTTCGTGCGGTGCCCGGCGTGCAACGGGCCATCGGCGTGCTGGTGGCCACCGAGCGCATCAACGCCGCCAACCCCGTCTTCATCGAGATCGGGATCAACCCGGCCGACCTCGCTGCCTTCGGGGTGACGGTCGTGGCCGGCCACCCCTTCGCGCCGACCGCCACCAACCAGGTGATGCTGGGCTGGCGCGCCGCGTCGAACCTCGGCCTCCACGTCGGCAGTCGCTTCCACGCCGACGGGACGTGGAACACGGTCACCGGCATCTACTCGACCGGCAACTCGTTCGGGGACTCCGCCGCCATGTTCCCCCTCCCGGCCGTCCAGGGGTACAACCGCCTACCGGGCACGGTGACGCTGGCCTTCGTGAAGGACGACCCCGGCGTGAGCGTCCGTACCGTCACGGCACGCGTCGACCACGAGCTTCCCGAGCTCACCACCATCCAGACGGCCAGCCAGTTCGGCCGGGCCGACCTCAACCTCGTCTACCTACGGGCGGCCGTGACCGGGAGCACCATCCTGGCCATCGTCATCGGCGCCGTGATCGTCGGCAACACCATGCTCCTGTCGCTCTTCGAGCGCACCCGCGAGCTCGGCCTGCTCCGGGCGGTGGGGTGGACGCGCCAGCGTGTCGTCGGGCTCCTCGTCGGCGAGAGCCTGGTGCTGGCCATCCTCGGAGCAGCCGTCGGCGTCGGTCTCTCCTTCGCCGTCACCGCCCTCCTCGAACGGCTGCCTCCCCTGGTCGGCGTCTTGCACGCCAACTACACGACGAGCGCCTTCATCCGGGCCCTGGCCACGGCGGTGGGCATGACCATCCTCGGCAGCCTGTACCCGTCAGTGCGAGCCGCACTCCTCGTCCCCCTCCGGGCGCTGAACTATGACTGACGGGACCGACCCGGCTACCTCGTCGTCGGGCGCGCCCGGGGTGGCACCGCCCGGGGTGGCACCGCCCGGGGTGGCACCCCCCGGGGTGGCACCGACCGGGGTGGCACCCTCCGCGCCAGCATCCGACGGGACAGACCCGGAACGAACGGCGCCTGACGGAGCGGCGCCACGCGGACCCCGGCCGCCGGTCGTCGAGCTACGTCAGGTGGTCAAAGCCTACGACCGCGGCTTCCGCGCCCTCGACGGCATCGACCTCCGCATCGACCAAGGCGAGTTCGTGGCCGTCACCGGGCCTTCGGGGTGCGGAAAGTCCACCATGCTGCACCTCATCGCTGCGCTCGACACCCCCACCTCGGGGGCGGTCCTCGTCGACGGCAAGGACCTCCGCAGCGTCCACGACCTCAGCGCCTACCGGCGGAACTACGTAGGCCTCGTCTTCCAGCTGCACAACCTGCTCCCCAACCAGCCGGTGCTGGCCAACGTCGAGGTCGTCATGTTCGGCACCCACCGGAGCGCCCACGAACGCCGTGCGCGTGCGCTCGACCTGCTCGCCCGCGTCGACCTGCCCGGACGCGAGCACCGCCTGCCCGCCCAGCTCTCCGGCGGCGAACGCCAACGGGTGGCCATCGCCCGAGCACTCGCCAACGAGCCCAAGCTGCTGCTGGCAGACGAGCCGACTGGCTCCCTCGACTCGGTGTCGGCCCACCACGTCCTCGAGCTCTTCCAGTCGTTCCACGCCGAGGGCATGACCGTCGTCCTCGTCACCCACGACCACGGCATCGCCGCGGCCGCCGACCGGATCGTCGAGATGCGCGACGGTCGGATCATCGGCGGGATGCCGCAGGCAGAAGCAGGCGAAGCCGTTCCCGCCGTCGGACCAGCGTGAGCCCTTCGAGGGTGCACGACGGCGAGCGCTACCGGTCGTCGCTCGCCGAGGACACGCCTGACACCCCGTCGCCCCGGACTACCGCCCGCTCCTGAGGCACGGACCACCAGGACACACCGAGCCGTCCGCTGCGGAAGCGGTCCCGCTGCCGCGTCGTAGGACCCGGCCGGCGCCGGCCCCTACGACCCCCCGTAGCGGGCCAGCAGGCGGGCGGCTCGGCCACCGGCCGCGTGGCGGGGCGCCAGCCGAGGCGGCGTGGCCCGGCTCGGGTCGGCGGCCTCGAGGACGAGGCGCCACTCGGCGGCGGCGATCGTCCGCCGGACGGCCTCGACGGCGTCGGGGTTCACCGAGATCGACGTGATCCCGAGGCGGACGAGCAGCTCGGCGTACTCCGGACGGTTGGAGGGCGCCTGGCCGCAGAGCGACGACGTGATCCCCGCCTCACCGCACGCTTCGACGATGCGGCGCACCGCGTCGACCACGGCGGGATCGGCCTCGTCGAAGACCTCGGCCAGCACCGTCGAGTCGCGGTCGACGCCCAGGGTGAGCTGAGTGAGGTCGTTGCTGCCGATCGAGACACCCTCGATGCCCATCGCCGCGTAGGTCGGGATCCAGTAGGCAACCGAGGGGACCTCGGCCATCACCCACACCGGCAGCGACCGAGCCAGCGGGTGGTCGTCGATCACCGCCAGGCAGGCTTCGAGCTCCCACGCCGTGCGCACGAAGGGGATCATGAGCCGCAGGTTCGGCGTCTCGGCGGCCACCTTGCCCAGCACGTCGAGCTCGAGGCGGAACAGGTCCGGCTGGTCGACAGCACGGTAGGCGCCCCGGTAGCCGATCATCGGGTTGTCCTCGTGTGGCTCGAACTCCTCGCCTCCTTCGAGACCGCGGAACTCGTTGGAGCGGAAGTCGATGCTCCGGTAGACGACCGGACGCGGGGCGAAGGCCCTGGTGATCCGGAGGAGGGACGCCGACATGGCGTCCACGAAGCTCTGCTCCTGGCCACGGCGCATGAGGAGGCGGGGGTGAACGCCACCGAGGGCGTCGGCCACCATGAACTCGGCCCGCAGCAGCCCGACCCCGTCGACGTCCATGGCCGCCACCTCCTCGGCGTGCTCGGCTACGGCCAGGTTGACGTAGAGGCGGGTGGCGAGCGGGGTCCGCGTGGCACCGTCGGTCGGCACGGCTGCCCGCACGGTGGCCGGCCCAGCGGTGGCGGTTGCCTCCTCGACGACACCCTCGAGGACTTGGCCGCGGGCTCCGTCGACGGTGACGACCTGTCCGTCGTGGAGGATCGTGGTGGCGTCACGAGTGCCGACCACGCACGGCACGCCCAGCTCGCGCGAGACGATGGCGGCGTGGCACGTCATCCCTCCGCCGTCGGTGACCAGCGCCGCGGCTCGGCGCATGGCCGGCACCCAGTCGGGGCTGGTCATGGGAGCGACGAGCACCTCGCCGTCCTTCAGGCGGTCGCCCTCGTCGGGGCTCGTGAGCACCCGTACCGCCCCCGAGGCACGTCCCGACG